>JBNMKT010000257.1:0-1642 GCA_050874485.1 bacterium | reverse complement strand
GGCTAATCTTCTCGTCAGTAATGCACGATAAAAGGAGACTGGAATCCAGTCTCCTTTTTTATTTCAGCTCTCCAGCCCCGGTGCTGTCTTTAGTTTCTGCTTGCGGGTCTTTTTCTGGCGGATCGACCGCTTCTGCCGTTTACCATAGCTGCGTATCGCTTCATCCAGCTTCTTAAACCGCTCCTCCTCCTGCTCATCCTGCACACGCATGAGATAGTTCATCTCTTTAAGTACGCGATCCCCGACATCGGTTCCGATCTCTTTGCTCAGATCCTTATTATTTTCAGTCATGGCATTTCTGACGATCCGGGTCATCAGATCCTGAAATTGCTCCATCCGCTCCTGCGGCGACATCTGCGTCTGTTCAGCCACAGATTTGATCTGGGTCTTCATCTGAGGCTTCTCCGGAAGGCTCATCGGCTGCTCCTTTACGGGCTTCGCCATATGTTCTGCCTGTGGCTGCGGATCGATGCCGTCTTGTTTTTCCTGATGCAGCAGCATCTTGATCGCCTTTAACTGATATCCCTCTTCTTTCAGCTGCTTGATACGCAAAAACTGATCGACATTCTCCTGTGTATAGTAACGATGCCCCAATTCATTGCGGGGAACCGTCAGCTCCAATTCATCTTCCCAGTAACGTAATACATGAGATTCCACAGCCACAATATTCGCGGCATCAGAAATCATATAACGTACCTGTTCCAACCAATCGACCTCCTTCTTGTTCATTTATGCCTTTATTATAGTCAACCTGAAATCATGGTACAATCTTTTTTCATCGCAGATTTCGACAAAAACATTCCTGTCGTTACTGCTCACTCGTACCTCGTCCCGGCTCACAAATAAAAGGGGTGAAAATTTGTTCTGCATATGCTATAATGTTTTATAATTGTAGTTTTTTAGATACACTGCAAACGAACCATATTTAGGAAAGATTCAGGAGGATTCATGAGTAATCGTTCGATTAAATTTAAGGGCAAGCTGCGTTTTTACCTGTGCGCACCTCTATACTTGTCTATTCTGCTGGTATTGCTGAATATTCCGTGCTATTTTTACGATAAAAATGTAGGCTTTTGCATGACACTGTTTACCGGAGTCTATACGATCACAATGTTTGTCTCATATTTCCGGTGCAAACCGTTTCTGGTCAATGAGCTCATCAATTTTGCGACACAGTATGGCACGGTACAGAAAAAACTGCTGAACGAATTTGAGATCGCCTATGCACTGGTCGATTACAACGGCAAGCTGCTCTGGGTCAACAATCAGTTCACAGAGCTGACAGGTAAAGATAAAAATTATCACAAATCCATCACATCCGTGTTCCCTTCGATCACAAAGGAACTATTACAGAGTGAGGACACCTTAGAGCTGGCGCTCCCGTTGGAGGATTATCATCTGCGCGTGTCCATGCACCGCATTTATTTCAGCGGCATCCTGAACGATACACAGATGCTCGAGACAGCCACTGACCGCAACTATCTGACTGCCGTCTACTTCTTTGACGAGACAGAACTCAATCGATGTATACAGGAAAATGAAGACCAGAAAATGGTCGTTGCACAGGTCTACATCGATAATTACGATGAGGCACTTGAAAGTATCGAGGATGTCAAGCGCTCTCTGCTCGTTGCCCTGATCG
>JBNMKT010000256.1:0-1737 GCA_050874485.1 bacterium | reverse complement strand
GCCTCAAAGTGTTTATTATTGATAGAATACACACTTTTTGCACCTAAAAAAAGAAAAACGCTTCTGGCATGCTAACCAAAAGCGCTTTGTCTACAGTCTGAAATAACACGCGTCATGCGTGTTATTTTTTTAGTAATTTGTAAATGAAGCTGTATGCCCAGATCAGTACCGGGACGATGATGGTACAGTAAATCGAGGCGCGGAATGCATTCATCGTATTCGGATCATCTGTGATGGCGAGTACGAGCGTGACTACATACATAGACACGAGGAGTATACAGCCGATGATGGCGAGGATTCGTTTTACTTTTTTCATGAAAAATGCTCCTTTCAGGTGTGTTACGGTCTCAGAGATCTGCGTGCAGACAGAGCTGCCAGTATTCACTGCGGGATTCGTATTGCTCGTTCAGCCATTCGCAGGCGCGATCCAGTCCTTCTTCGGAAAATGGAAAGTCTGCGGATGTCTTGTCCTCGTCCGGCGTATGTTCAAAGTTGTACGGCTCCGGATAGACGATCGCACGCAGTACATCCGGCGCATCTTCTGCATCCGATGCGCTGGCTTTGGTGATATAGTAGCGCATACCTTCAAAACTGCCGGTGAAATGTGTTTTTTTATAAAAAGACAGATGAAACAGGTCACTTCGTCGAACCATGACAGGCTCCTTTCAATTGTGGAAATATCAGTTACAGTATATACATTTTTTGCAGGTTCTGCAAGCATGGCACACGTTTTGCTTGTTATTTAGTTCGGGATGGTGTAAAATGATGTGAGACTGGGGACAGCTATGAATAGACGGTAGCTATTCGGAACGAAGCAGGAGGTTATACAACATGGAAGAGAATCGCAAATCATTAAAAATAAAAGAAGACCAGATGGGTGTGATCCGTGTGGCAGATGACGTGGTATCGATCATTGCCGGGCTGGCAGCGACGGAAGTAGAGGGAGTCGCATCCATGGCAGGCAATATTACAAACGAGATTGTTGCCAAGACAGGTATCAAAAATCTGGCAAAGGGAATCCGCGTAGAAGTGATGGATGGCATTGTGACTGTTGACGTAAATCTGAATATCAGATATGGCTATTCCATCCCGGAAGTATCTGGAAATGTGCAGGATCGTGTGCGTACCGCAATCGAGACGATGACTGGGCTTGAAGCAGGAACGATCAATGTACGGATTGCAAGCGTGGATATGACGGATACAAAATAGAGTCAGACAGGGCGGCACCTGAGTGTCTGTGAATACACAGACACTCATTTTTTACACGATGAATCGATGACTCGAAAAAGTTAAAGGGAGAACATAAATGACAAGACGAGAAATCAGAGAAACGATTTTTAAAATGGTATTTCGCGTAGAATTCCATACGGAGGAGGAGATCCCTGAACAGCTGCGGTTGTTTATGGATGCACTGGATCAGGCGAGCGAGAAGGATCGTGCTTATATCGAGCACAAGGTAGAGGATCTTCTGGCGCATCTGACAGAGATCGATGCGATCATTGATGCCAGCGCGACGAACTGGAAGACGAGCCGCATGGCAAAGGTGGAGCTCACATTGATCCGTCTGGCAGTCTATGAGATGAAATATGAGGAAGGTGTGCCGACCGGAGTAGCGATCAACGAGGCGGTTGAACTGGCAAAAGCCTATGGAGAGGATAATTCGCCTGCATTTGTCAATGGTGTGCTGGCACGCATCGCATAAGTGGCGATTATGAAAAGAAATCTATGAAAAGAAAT
>JBNMKT010000255.1:0-1747 GCA_050874485.1 bacterium | reverse complement strand
GTATAAGGCAGGACTTCGGGCGAATGGTGTGAAGCCGCCGAAAGTAGAGGCAGGACCGGTCAAGAAGCAAAGACCCCTGCGCCGCGTACCGATCTCGAGACTGCGTGCGGGACTCGGACTCGAAAAGTATAATGTAAAGGCGCCGATTGATGAGTCTATCATCATTGTAGATCAGGTGAAGGAAAAACTCAGTCAGCATATCGGTGCACCGGCAGTACCGATCGTGAAGGTCGGAGATGTCGTGAAAGAAGGACAAAAAATTGCTGAGGCAGCAGAAAATGCGCTCAGTCTTCCGATACATGCATCGATCGACGGTGTTGTGACGGATGTGACAAACCGCGATATTACAATACGTGCACAGAAATAGTGAACAATATTTATAGCTAAAGGCTACGGAAGGAACAGAGAGGAAATACAGTATGGGTAGAGCATTAGGAATGGTGGAGTACAAGACAGTATCCACAGGTGTTTTAGCGGCAGATCTGGTATTAAAGACCGCCGATGTCAAGATCATCGAGGCACAGACTGTCTGCCCCGGAAAATATATCGTGATTTTTGAAGGAGATATCAGTGCGGTACGGGCATCGGTAGATGCGGCTGCGAGCCGTTATCCGGAGCAGTTGATCGACAGTTTCCTGTTGGGAAATCCGCATGATGGTATTTTCCCGGCAATCTACGGAACCGTGGATATTAAAAATCATAATGCACTCGGTGTATTGGAGACATTTGATGCATCATCCATTTTTGTAGCAGCGGATGAGGCTGCCAAGACAGCGGAGGTAGATCTGATCGAGATCCGTGTGGCACGTGGTATGTGCGGTAAATCCTATGTATTCCTGACCGGAGAAGTCGCAGCCGTTACAGCAGCGATCAAGAAGGCCGAGGCTGCAGTCAGTGAGCGTGGTATGTATCTGGACAGCTCTGTGATCGCGAGCCCGGATGCACAGTTGTGGGATACGATTTTATAAGTGTGAGATGAAACGGCTGTCGGTGTTCCCGGCAGCCATTATTCGTGAGGGTAGAATGTTGATCATGTGCTGGTTTTGCACATGATAGAACAATGAATTGGGAGGATTGTTGCATGCTGGCAGCGGAGAGAAGAAATGAGATCTTAGAACTATTACGCGAAGAGGGACGTGTGATTGTTGCTGATCTGAGTAAGAAATATGATGTGACAGAGGAAACGATCCGGCGTGATCTGGAAAAACTCGAAAATGACGGTTATGCAGAGCGTACTTATGGAGGTGCTGTTGTAAAGGGCAGTGAGAAAGATGAGATACCATTCCTGGTGCGTAAACGTGAAAATGTCGAAGCAAAGATGCACATCGCACAGATCATCTCACAGATGATCCATGATGGTGACCGTCTGATGCTCGATGCGAGTACTACCGCATTATTTGTTGCAAAACAGATCAAAGAGAAGAAAAACATTACTGTGATCACAAATTCCATAGAGATTTTATTAGAACTGGCAGATGTCCAGGATTGGAAGGTGCTCTCGACCGGTGGCTCCCTGAAGGGACGTGCACTGTCACTGCTTGGTTGTCAGGCAGAGCGCATGGTCGATGGATTTTTTGTAGATAAGGCGATCATCTCCTGCAAGGGTGCAGATCTGCAGAAGGGCTTTACGGATTCGAACGAACTGGATGCCGGAATCAAGAAACAAATGTTAAATTCTGCTACAAAACGCATTATGGCTGTTGACAATGCCAAGTTCAATCATTTATCATTTACACAGGTAGTTGAT
>JBNMKT010000254.1:0-1759 GCA_050874485.1 bacterium | reverse complement strand
TCCCGACGCTGAAGGATGCAGTACCGGGAGATCTGTCACTCGTATTCCCGCACCGAATCATGGTCGATATCGAGGAAATGATTGAGGCACTGGATAAAGTGACACCTGGTATTGCCAGCGAGGAGACACTGATGTATGGTGTAGAAGTGAAGTTCTACTCAAACAAAGTAGTCGTAAATCGCGATTTTGAGACGAGTATTCGGGGATTGCGTGCAATCGGAGACGGCGCGTCTGTGACACGTGGCCTGCAGCAGGCATCCGCAAATGGATTGTCTGTGGCGCGTAGTATCCTGCGTGCACATACGAAATGATCAAAACAGGAGAATAGGATGAAAACAAAAGTTTGTCGTCTGGCGGCAGCAGCGCTGGCTGCTTCACTGGCAGTGATGAGCAGTGGATGTCAGATCGGAGGCGAAAAGGTCACGATCAGTCGTGGAATGTCTGAAAATGAGGTATTTCTGGTCAGTGGAAAATCCTGTAGGCTGCCGGTTATGAAGCTGCTGCTCATAAATAATATCAATCTGTACGGAGACAGCTACGGGATTAACCTTGTGAAAAATGAGGACCTAAAGGTACAGAAAAAATTTGGACAATTCGTAAAGCAGATCTGCATTGATGAAGCTGCGAAAGTCTATACCATGGATGCACTGGCAGACGAAAAGGGAGTTGCACTGAATGACGACCAAAAGGAACTGGTACAATGGGCCGGTGAGGACTGCTATCAGAATCTGTCAGAGGCAGAGGTGAGTGCCATTGGTCTGTCACAGGATGAAATCGTTGACATTTACGGAAAATATGCGTTGGCAGACAAAGTGTATGCGACACTGATTGCGGATGTCAATCAGGAGGTCAGTGACGATGAGGCACGTGTGATGGAGATCCGCCAGATCTATGTGAAAGATAAAGCACAGGCACAGCAGGCATATGATGAACTGCAGGCGGAGACAGAATTTTCGACTGTGGCAGCTAATTATAATGAAGCAGATGAGATCTCGCTCACGGTAGAGCGTGGGATGCTGCCGGAGGAGGCTGAGGCAGTCGCTTTTGCGATGGAAGATGGGACGTATTCACAGCCGGTGCAGACGGCAGATGGTTATTACATCTTTTATTGTGATAACAAATATGATGAAGAACTGACGCAGCAGCACAAGCAGGACATTATCGAACAGCGTCGGCAGGATGCATTTGACGCGCAGTACGATCCGTTTGTTGCGCAGACGACATCCAAGCTGAATGAGAAGGTGTGGAACAATCTGTCGATACAGGATCTGGAGCAATACTCTTTTGCACAGTTTTATGAGATTTATGACAAATATTTTAGTGAAGTAGACTGGGTTGCAGAGGATACGCCTGCATCCTGAATATAAAAAGGAAGAACCGCCTGTGTTGCGATTCTTCCTTTTTTCTTATCTTCTAATATTCTAATATAGAATTATTTTGTAAGCTGCAGCATGATGTCATTGGAGCGCTTCATGAATTTCGTCATAGCCTCCGGAGACAGCGGCTGATTGCTGATCATAGCCAGATCATAGAGCTGTTCACAGAACATCGGGACATTTTCGGAGTCCTTGTTGTTTAAAATGTACTGTACGAGCGGATGATTATAATTCAGGGTCAGTGTACAGTCTCCACCGAACATAGACGGGTCCATACCCATGCCGCCCATTGCGTACATCTTCATCATATCCTGCATTCTGCGGCCTTCCTCAGATAATGTGATGATGGAAGGTGTATCTGCATTTTTCAGTTTCTGAACCTG
>JBNMKT010000253.1:0-1784 GCA_050874485.1 bacterium | reverse complement strand
TGAGAGTATCGAGGACGTCAAGCGTTCTCTGCTCGTTGCCCTGATCGACCGCAAAGTCAACACCTATTTTTCCAAGGTGGATGCACTCGTGCGCAAGACCGATCATGACAAATATTTCATCGTATTCCGCCATGAGCATCTGAAAGCACTCAAGGCTGACAAATTCAGCGTACTCGAAGATGTCAAGACCGTAAAGGTCGGCAATACCATGGCAGTCACACTCAGTATCGGTATCGGTGATACTGCCGCAAGCTACAGCCAGAATAATGTATATTCACGTATGGCGATTGACCTCGCACTCGGACGTGGCGGTGATCAGGTCGTGCTCCGCGAGGGAGAGAAAGTCACCTACTTCGGTGGAAAAGCCCAGCAGGTGGAGCGAAATACACGTGTCAAAGCCCGTGTCAAGGCACAC
Organism: bacterium; assembly: GCA_050874485.1. Lineage (GTDB taxonomy): Bacteria > Bacillota > Clostridia > Lachnospirales > Lachnospiraceae > W0P33-017. The sequence goes on along the minus strand of JBNMKT010000253.1, from coordinate 1,369 downwards.
GCACTGCGCGGCATTATCGAGAGCAAGGAGCGTGTCATCGTCATGGGACATCAGATCAGCGACATGGATTCCTTTGGTGCAGCGATCGGTATCTACTGTGCCGCACGCACACTCGATAAAAAGGTACAGATCGTACTAAATACTGTCAGTTCAACCCTGCGTCCGTTCCGTGAACGTTTTACCGAAGCAAACGGCTATGAACCAGATATGTTTCTGACCCGCGAACAAGCCATCGAGTTCTGTACACCCAATACGGTTGTTATGGTCGTGGATACCAACCGCCCGGGCAATACAGAATGTCCGGAGATCCTAAAAATGACAAAAAATATTGTCGTTTTTGACCATCACAGACAGACAAGCGACACCATTGAGAATCCTGTACTGTCCTACATTGAACCATATGCGTCCTCTGCCTGCGAAATGGTCGCAGAGGTATTACAGTATTTTACCGAAAGTATCAAGCTGGCTTCCCAGGAAGCCGACAGCCTCTATGCAGGTATCCTCATTGATACAAATAACTTTATGGCTAAAACCGGCGTGCGAACCTTTGAAGCTGCCGCTTATCTGAAACGCTGTGGTGCAGAAGTCACACGCGTCCGCAAGATGCTGCGCAATGACATGAATGACTACAAGGCCCGCGCAGAAGTAGTACGACATGCAGAAGTCTACCGCGATGCCTTTGCAATCTCTGTGTGTCCGACAGATAATATAGAAAGTCCGACGATCGTCGGTGCGCAGGCTGCAAATGAGCTCTTAAATATTACCGGCATCAAGGCATCGTTTGTCCTGACTGAATATAACGGAAAAGTCTATATCAGCTCACGTTCCATAGATGAGATCAATGTACAGCTCATCATGGAAGCATTGGGCGGTGGCGGACATCTGACGATTGCAGGTGCACAATTAGAGCATTATACGATCACTGAAGTAAAACATATGCTTCAGCAGACAATCGATAAGATGATAGAGGAAGGAGATATAAAAGTATGAAAGTCATTTTATTAGAAGATGTAAAATCACTTGGAAAAAAGGGGGAGATCGTAAACGTCAGTGACGGCTATGCCAGAAACATGATCTTACCCAAGAAATTAGGTCTGGAGGCAACCAGTAAAAACTTAAACGACCTCAAGCTGCAGAATCAGCACGCGGAAAAAGTCGCTCAGGAAAATCTGGAAGCAGCCAGAAACTTTGCCGAAGACCTGAAGGATAAAAAGGTCGAAGTCAAGATGAAAGCCGGCGAGGGCGGCAGAACATTCGGTTCGATCTCTACCAAAGAGATTGCCGAAGCTGCCAAAAAGCAACTGGGTCTTGAGCTGGATAAGAAAAAAATGATCTTAAAAGATCCCATCAAATCACTCGGAACCTATGA
>JBNMKT010000252.1:0-1787 GCA_050874485.1 bacterium | reverse complement strand
TTTGCATGTGTCGTGAGCTTTCCTCTCCGATATTGGTCATTATCCATAGCAGGCAGGTCATCATGTACGAGAGAATACGTGTGTATCATCTCAATCGCAGCCGCAAACGGCTCTACGACTGCCCCATCTCCGCCAAACAGCCGGTAACTCTCCAGCATCAGAACCGGGCGCAGACGTTTGCCTCCCGCCAATACACTGTATTCCATGGCCTCTAAGACCGTCCGTTGCATTCCACCCACTGGTGGAAGGTATTTTTTGATGATCTGCTCTGCCTGCGTCACATCCTGCTGCAGTTGTCCCTTTGCACGCTCATGATTCATCCCTATGTCTGCCTCCGATCTCATTGTCTGCTCCGCCATCAACAGTCTCCTCCTGATCAAATAAGTCCAGACCTCCGTCCTCATTCATCACGAGCATTTTTTTCTCGACCTGATCGATCCTTGCATTGCATGCCCGGATGATCTGCATTCCCTGTTCATATGCCGCAAACGCATCCTCCAGGGCGATCTGCGGCTCCTCCAATCTGGCTACGATCGTCTCTGCCTGCGCAAATAATTCTTCCAGACTCACTTCCTGCATTGTTTTTCCTCCACACGGGTTCTCACATCCCCATCCAGCATGTGTAATGTCAGCCGCATGCCGGTCTCTATCTGTTCAAAATCATTGACAATACCGCCCTGCTCATCCGTCACGAGCGAATATCCCGCAGACAGCTTGCGCAGCGGTGAACCGGATTCCAGCCGCTGTGCCAGCAGCTGCATCCGGTGTCTGGCATCTGTCAGCAGCTGCTCCATCCGCTTTGTCATGCGATCTTCGATATCCGTAATATACTGCCGCCGCATATTGAGCTGGTTCTCCGGACTGGCATACTTCATCCGCAGAGTCAGCGACTCCAACCGGCTGCAAAGCTGCGTCAACCGTCCATGCATCAACTGATCCATCTGAAGCTTCAGGTCTTCGATCTCGTCATGCGCCGTATCCAGCTTCCACACTGCCAGTTCTGCCGCTGCCGAAGGTGTCGGCGCACGCAGATCTGCCACATAATCGATCAGTGTCGTGTCTGTCTCATGTCCGACTGCAGAGATGACCGGTATCGAACAGTCAAATACTGCCCGCGCTACCGCCTCCTCATTGAACGCCCACAGATCTTCGATCGATCCACCGCCGCGTCCGACGATCATGACATCTACTCCAAGCTGCTCTAACGCATGGATACCGTTTATAATACTCGCCACCGCACCATCGCCCTGTACGAGTGCCGGGTATAATATGAGTTGTACCGTCGGATTTCTCCTGGACGCAATGTTTTGAATATCCCGGATCGCCGCGCCGGTCGGTGCGGTGACAATGCCGATCGTGCGCGCATACGCGGGAATCGGCCGTTTGTACTCCGGTGCAAACATCCCCATCTCCGCGAGCTCTCTCTTGAGCTGCTCCAGCCGCACATAGCGTTCCCCGACACCGTCAAGCGTGATCTCCTTGGCGTAGAGCTGATATTTTCCGTCCCGCTCATACACCTGCACCGAGCCACTCACGATCACATTGTCGCCTTCCTTCATGCGGAAGGTGAGTCCGCGCCGGTTTCCCGCAAACATCACACAGGCAATCGCGCCCACCGCATCCTTGAGCGTAAAATATATATGCCCCGATGCGTGATATTTACAATTGGAGACCTCGCCGCGCACCATGATCCGCTCCAACAGGAAATCCTGTGCAAACAGATTTTTAATATATTGATTTACCTGTCCGACGGAATATACATTTCTTTTCATAGATTTCTTTTCATA
>JBNMKT010000251.1:0-1802 GCA_050874485.1 bacterium | reverse complement strand
TCATATCTGAAAGCCGCAGGCTATGTGTGCGAAGGACACATAAGAGCCAAGGCTGAAGAGACAGCGAGACACCGCCGGGCAACCGGAGCAGCCTGATCGGGATACTACTGTGGCTGCCGCCGGACAGCCCATTTAATCATAGTTTTGGAATTACCAGTAAATATTTCATATATATAAAGGAGAACACACAAATGTCACATTACACAAAACAGGATATTTTACAAATGGTAGAAGATGAGGATGTCGAGTTCATCCGTCTGCAGTTCACAGATTTGTTCGGCACACTCAAAAATGTAGCGATCACGAAAAATCAGCTGGAGCGCGCGCTGAACAACCAGTATGTGTTTGATGGTTCATCGATTGAGGGATTTGCGCGTGTAGAGGAATCTGATATGTATCTGTACCCCGATCTGGATACATTTGCGATCTTTCCGTGGCGCCCGCAGCAGGGAAAAGTAGCGCGAATTATCTGTGATGTGTATGGTGCGAATGAGAAGCCGTACAAGGGAGATCCGCGTGGCGTATTAAAGCGCGTGATTGCAGATGCCAAGGAGATGGGATATGAATTCCAGGTAGGACCCGAATGCGAGTTTTTCCTGCTGAACACGGATGACGAGGGCAATCCTACACTGGAGACGAGAGAGCGGGCCGGATATTTTGATCTGGGGCCGAATGATTCCGGTGAGAATGCACGCCGTGATATTGTATTGACGATGGAGGACATGGGATGCGAGATCGATGCCTCCCATCATGAGGTGGCAGCCGGACAGCACGAGGTGGACTTTAAATATAAAGAAGCACTGGCGATCGCAGATGATTTCATGACATTTAAGCTGGCTGTAAAGACAGTCGCAAAGCGCCATGGATTGTTTGCAAGCTTCATGCCCAAGCCCAAGGCAGATGTAGCGGGCAGCGGTGTGCACCTGAACATGTCCCTGACACGAGATGGAGAAAATATCTTCTATGATCCCGAAGGTAGATATGGACTGAGCAAAGAAGCATATTATTTTATTGGTGGTATCATGAAGCATATCCAGGCAATGACACTGATCATGAATCCGTTAGTCAATTCGTATAAGAGACTGGTGCCCGGTTATGAAGCGCCGACGGATGTAGCGTGGTCATTCACGAACCGTACACCGTTAATCCGTATACCTATGGTAAAAGATTCCAACAAGCGTATCGAGCTGCGCAGCCCCGATCCGTCCATGAATCCGTATCTGGCGCTGGCGCTGTGTCTGGCAGCCGGACTCGATGGTATCAAAAACCAGATCAAGCCTCCGGCAGAGATACAGATGAATGTGTTTGCGATGAGTGATGCAGAGAAGGAGACACTCAATATTGCGCGCATGCCTGAATCATTAAAAGAAGCGATCGACTGGTTTGAGGCGGACGAATTTGTCCGTAACGTATTAGGTAACCATATCTGTAACAAACTGCTCAAGATCAAAAAGCAGGAGTGGGTAACTTACCGCACACAGGTGACCAATTGGGAACTTGAGGAATATCTGTATAAATTCTAAACCGGAGAGACTCACACGTATGAACATTATTTTAGTATTTCCAAAACAGGAAACAGCACGAAGTCTGAAAAATGTACTACGCAAAGCCGGCTATACAGTGGATGCATCGGTATCTACTGTCGCTCAGGCACTGCAGGCGGCGAGTGAGTGTGACAGCGGAATCATTGTCAGCAATTATAAGCTGGTTGATGGCATGGCGATCGATATCTACGACAATGCAGGCAGAAATTTTCAGTTTCTGATGATCGGACCCAAGGATTATGTAGAGGCGCGTACCAT
>JBNMKT010000250.1:0-1804 GCA_050874485.1 bacterium | reverse complement strand
TAAGATCGCCTCGATGGACTCCTTATAACGCATTCTCGGTCCCATACGGTCAGCCGGAACATCCTTGAAGCCGTCACCAGTCCAGATGTTCATGACGCAGGGAATACCGGTCTCCTTTGCAAAATAGTTAGAAATACGGATGCAGGCTTTTCCATGCTCGATCCAGAAATTGCGGATCTCAGGATCAGGGCTGGATAATGTCAGACCGTCCTTGATTTTCGGATGTGAGAAGAACGTCGGGTTAAAATCAATACCTACGTTGTGCTTCTTTGCGAACTCTAGCCACTTTGCAAAATGCTTCGGCTCGAGCTTATCACGATCTACGAACTCGCCGTCCTCGAAAATCGCATAGCTTGCATGCAGGTTCAGTTTTACCTTGCCAGGACACAGGCTCATGACCTTCTCCATATCAGCCATCAACTCTTCGGGCGTGCGTGCCTTTCCGGGATAGTTTCCGGTCGTCTGGATACCGCCGGTCAGAGGACCGTCATGGTCAAAACCAGTAACATCATCGCCCTGCCAGCAATGTAAAGATACCGGGAGTTCTTTTAATTTTGCGATTGCTGCGTCTGTATCAACGCCAAATTTTGCATATTCTGCTTTTGCTGCTTCATAAAGCTGTGACATAATTTATTCTCCTTTCCGTTCAGCCATCACCCAGAAAATGTGTGAATCATACCTCTTTGTGAATGGCGTGGGCGGAACCGTCCAGTTCCGCAATTTTTATTTTGAAACGTATTTTTTTACACCAAATGAGTTGTAAATACAGGTTCTTGCCTCCTCGACAGAAGCGAAATCGCCTGCCTTGATCATCTGTGCTACGATATTTCCGATTGCTGTAGCCTCACCAGGTCCACAGTGAACCTCTTTACCGGTCTCCTTGGCAGTCAGCTCGTTTAAGTATACTGCATTGGAACCGCCGCCGATGACATGGATGCGGCTGTAGGTACGTCCAGTGATCTCCTCGATCTCCTTTGCTGTCTCTGCGTAGCACTGTGCCAGTGACTTGTAGATCACGACTGACAGCTCTCCGGGTGTCTCGGGAACCGGCTGGTTCGTATCACGGCAATATCTCTGGATCTCCGCGATCATGCTCTTCGGTGCGAGGAAGCATTCATCGTTTGCAGCCACACGTGACGGGAAGTCATCACATTTTGATGCCATATCACATAATTCTGCAAAGCTGTACTTATCATCCAGTTCATGGCGCACGCTCTGAATCATCCACAGACCCATGATATTCTTCAGATAGCGGTAGCGCTTGTCATAGCCGCCCTCGTTGGTCAGATTTGCCTTCTGGCTGGCTGCTGAGCAGTCTGCCTCTTTTTTCTCGATACCCATCAGTGACCAGGTACCGGAACTGATGTAGAGGAAATCATCATCGTTTGCCGGTACTGCGAGCACTGCGGATGCGGTATCATGTGATCCGCACAGTACAACCTCACAGTCAAAGCCTACCTGATCCTGAATCTCCTTGGTGAAGTGTCCGACGCTCGTTCCGGGCATCTGTACTTTCTGGAAGATCTCCTTATTATATCCGAGCATATCGATCAGCTCATAATCCCAGTCAAATGTCTTCGGGTTGATCAGCTGTCCGGTCGTAGCCATCGTGTACTCCTGCATCTTTACACCTGTGAGCAGGAACTGGAAATAATCCGGTGTCGTCAGCATCGCCTTTGCCTGCTCCATCTGCTCCGGATGCTCTTTCTTTACAGCCATCAGCTGATAGATCGTGTTAAAGATCGCATACTGGATACCAGTGCGTGCATACAGCTCTTTCTCAGGAATGATCTTATATACTTCC
>JBNMKT010000249.1:0-1861 GCA_050874485.1 bacterium | reverse complement strand
CGCGCCCTCTGCTGCGCCCTTTACATTTTCCTGAATCGAATGATCCACCCACGGCTGACCGTCATCGGTCGCTGCTAACACAGGGATCGGCTGGCTCACCATCGTTGTGACCGCGATCACAAGTGCCAGAAGCGCTGATACACACCTCTGCCAGCTTTGCTTTTTTGATGTCTGGTTCTGACTACCCATCTTCCTTCTCTCCTTTCACATTCCCATCATCCGCATATCTGTTTGTCATGAATTATACATGATTATCCGCAGGAATTCTATAGAAATCATGGAAACGTGCACAGGAGTTTTCATGGTCACTACGGTTTCTGTCGTTCACAGCAGCACAAGCTATAACATTCTACAGTCCTCCCGCTTTACCCGCAGCCCGTATTCAGTCCCCGGCGTATACTGGTTTTGCTCACCGCATAGGCAGTCTACATGTACTGGCACAGATGCACAGTCGAACTCGAAACGCGTGATATTTCCATGTGGCACCGCTCCGGTCAGCACACCAGAGAAACTATAATAGGAGTCATCGCGCACCTGATTTTTGTCCGTGATATGGATCACTTCGGGACGAATGGCGATCTCGTCTGCCGGAATCCCAATATCCGTCATCGTCAGAAACTGCTTGTCTGTGAGCAGGTTATAATTGCCGATAAAGGATGCCGCAAAATGGCTCACCGGTCTGGTATACATCGTTTCCGGGTCAGCAGACTGCTCGATCCGTCCCTCATTCATCAGATGCACCTGATCGGACATGACCATCGCCTCATCCTGATCGTGTGTCACAAATACGGCTGTGATACCCAGTTCTCTCTGGATTCTACGAATCTCCATCTGCAATGATTTGCGCAATTTCGCATCAATCGCCGACAGCGGTTCATCCAACAGCAGTACTTTTGGCTCTGTCACCAGCGCACGCGCGAGTGCCGCGCGCTGCTGCTGTCCACCGGATAGTTCTCTCGGATAGTGCTTTCTCTGCCTGTCAAGTCCGACGATCTCCAGCATCTGGTTTACTTTTGTAATCTGATCCTCATGGGGCACTTTTTTCTGCTTCAGACCAAAAGCAATATTTGCCTCCACTGTCATATTCGGAAACAGGCTATACTGCTGAAATACCATTCCGATGCCACGTGCCCGCGGTGCCAGATCTGTAATATTTGTGCCATCCAGATAGATTTTACCGGAGGTCACCTCTTCGAGTCCCGCCAGACACCGCAGCAGTGTACTTTTTCCACAGCCGGAAGGTCCCAGCAGCGTGACGAGCTCGCCCTGCTCTATTTTCAGATCGATTCCCTTTAATACTTTTGTGTCGCCAAAATTTTTGATAATATTTTTAAATTCTATATAAGCCATGTTCGTTCTCTATATTTATATTTTGTATTTGTATTCTTTGTTTATAAGCGTTCTGATTTATTATTTGTGACCTGATTTTTCCCTGCGGTTCATATATAGCGTGACTGCCGCGATGAGACATGTGATACACATGATCACGACAAACACGGCACTCGCCTTGATACTGTCAGACTTCATCGTCTGATACAGGAAGATCTGCATGTTCTGGTAAGAAGTACCCGCCAGATTACGGATCAGTACATAATCTCCAAAGATGATACCGACCGCCAGCAGTGAGGAGGCAATGACCGACGACAGGATGTTGGGCACAATGATCCTGAAAAAAGCATACAATCTCGTACATCCTAGCATCTGTGCAGCGTCAATCAATGTCGCTACGTGAATCGTGCGCATACCGTTTCGTATTCCCTGATAGATATATGGCATGATAATGACACTGTAGGCACCGAATAACATTACAAGCCGATTGCTTAAAAATGTTTTGGACGATACATATAACGATAAGATACTG
>JBNMKT010000248.1:0-2008 GCA_050874485.1 bacterium | reverse complement strand
ATGGCAGCGAGGAGAGCTCGGGTGTGGAAGGCCTGGGTCTTTTGAAGGGAAGCGTTGTAAGGTTTTCCGATGAATATGGCTTGAAGATTCCACATATTGGATGGAATTCACTGAACCTGCAGAATGATGGAAGGCTGTTTCGGGGAATTGCGGATGGGTCGTATGTATATTTTGTGCATTCGTATTATCTGAAGGCTGCGGATCCGCAGATTGTCAAGGCTACGACGTCTTATGGAGATCTGGTACATGCTTCTGTCGAGAAAGACAATCTGTTTGCCTGTCAGTTTCATCCGGAAAAGAGCAGTACGATCGGCCTGGAGATCCTGAATAATTTTGCACGAATCGGAACACAGGAGGGCATCTGATATGTTTACAAAACGAATTATTCCCTGTCTGGATGTGAATAACGGACGTGTGGTAAAAGGTGTCAATTTTGTCAATCTGCGGGATGCCGGTGATCCGGTAGAGATCGCAGCGGCTTATGATAAAGCAGGAGCGGATGAGGTCGTTTTTTTAGATATCACGGCATCTTCTGATGGCAGGGAGACGGTCGTGGACATGGTGCGGAAAGTAGCGGAGAAGGTGTTTATTCCGTTTACTGTCGGCGGCGGTATCCGCAGTGTCGATGATTTTCGCGCGCTGCTGCGTGAGGGAGCCGATAAAATATCGATCAATTCATCGGCGATCAACCGGCCGGAGCTGATCAGTGAGGCTGCGGATAAATTTGGCAGCCAGTGTGTTGTGGTTGCAATCGATGCAAGGCGGCGCGCAGATGGCAGCGGCTGGAACGTATATAAAAATGGTGGACGCATTGATACCGGACTGGATGCGGTAGAATGGGCGATGCGGGCGGATAAGCTCGGCGCCGGTGAGATCCTGCTGACCAGTATGGATTGCGATGGTACCAAGGCGGGCTATGATATTCCGTTGACGAGGCAGATCGCAGAAAACGTGTCGATTCCGGTCATTGCTTCCGGCGGGGCAGGTACGATGGAACATTTTTATGAGGCATTGACCGAAGGAAAGGCAGATGCTGCACTTGCGGCATCGCTGTTTCATTACAAAGAGATGGAGATCATGGATCTGAAAAACTATCTGGCAGACCGCGGTGTATCTGTGCGCCGATAGCGTGGCATGGCCAGAGGATGATATAGGAGAAACAAAGAAATGGCAATGATCGATAATGACTGGCTGCCGGTGCTCGAGCCGGAGTTTCGTAAACCTTATTACGCACAGCTCTATCGGTTTGTGCGGCAGGAGTATCATGAGCACGTGGTATATCCTCCGTCAGAGGATATTTTTAATGCGTTTCACCTCACACCGTTACATGAGGTGAAGGTGCTGATCCTGGGACAGGACCCATATCATGGGGAGCATCAGGCACACGGACTGTGTTTTTCGGTAGAAGAATCACAGCCGGAGATCCCGCCTTCGCTGGTGAATATCTACAAGGAGCTGCACGATGACCTCGGATGTAAGATACCGAATAATGGCTGTCTGACGAAGTGGGCAGACCAGGGTGTGCTGTTACTCAATACGGTGCTGACGGTGCGCGCCCATCAGGCCAATTCTCATCAGGGCAGAGGCTGGGAGCAGTTTACGGATGCAGTGATCCGTGCAGTGAACGAACAGGACCGCCCGATTGTCTATCTGTTGTGGGGCAGACCTGCACAGAGTAAGATACCGATGCTGACGAATCCGAAGCATCTGGTGCTGACAGCGCCGCATCCGAGTCCGTTGTCTGCATACAGAGGATTTTTCGGATGCCGCCATTTCAGTAAAGCCAATGCATTTCTGTCAGAGCATGGTGTAGAGCCGATCGACTGGCAGATTCCGGATATCTAAACAGTTCCGGGTGTTATTTATATTTTTATTCATGATGAATCATATGCGGGGTAGGATCTGTGGACTCGCTGCTGGCGGGTATACGGATCTCTACCTCGGTTTCATTTCCGGGTGTGCTGCGATAGCTCAGTCCATACTGGCTGCCGTAGCATAGCTGGATTCT
>JBNMKT010000247.1:0-2008 GCA_050874485.1 bacterium | reverse complement strand
ATGGCAGCGAGGAGAGCTCGGGTGTGGAAGGCCTGGGTCTTTTGAAGGGAAGCGTTGTAAGGTTTTCCGATGAATATGGCTTGAAGATTCCACATATTGGATGGAATTCACTGAACCTGCAGAATGATGGAAGGCTGTTTCAGGGGATTGCAGATGGGTCGTATGTATATTTTGTTCATTCTTACTATTTGAAAGCGCATGATCAGCAGATTGTCAAGGCTACGACATCTTATGGAGATCTGGTACATGCGTCTGTTGAGAAGGACAACCTGTTTGCCTGTCAGTTCCATCCGGAAAAGAGCAGTACAGTCGGTCTGGCGATCCTGGATAATTTTGCACGCATCGGAACACAGGAGGGCATCTGATATGTTTACAAAACGAATTATTCCCTGTCTGGATGTGAATAACGGACGTGTGGTCAAGGGTGTCAATTTTGTCAATCTGCGTGATGCCGGTGATCCGGTAGAGATCGCAGCGGCATATGATAAAGCAGGAGCAGATGAGGTCGTATTTCTCGATATCACGGCATCTTCTGATGGTAGGGAGACTGTTGTGGATATGGTGCGAAAAGTAGCGGAGAAGGTGTTTATTCCGTTTACTGTCGGCGGCGGTATCCGCAGTGTCGATGATTTTCGCGCGCTGCTGCGTGAGGGAGCCGATAAAATATCGATTAATTCCTCGGCGATCAACCGGCCGGAACTGATCAGTGAGGCTGCGGATAAATTTGGCAGCCAGTGTGTCGTTGTGGCGATCGATGCAAGACGACGCGCGGATGGCAGCGGTTGGAATGTGTACAAAAATGGTGGTCGTATTGATACCGGGCTGGATGCGGTGGAATGGGCGATGCGGGCAGATAAGCTCGGTGCCGGTGAGATCCTGCTGACCAGCATGGATTGCGATGGTACCAAGGCAGGCTATGACATCCCATTGACGCGGCAGATTGCAGAAAATGTGTCGATTCCGGTCATTGCCTCTGGAGGAGCAGGTACGATGGAGCATTTTTATGATGCATTGACCGAAGGAAAGGCAGATGCGGCGCTTGCTGCGTCGCTGTTTCATTACAAAGAGATGGAGATCATGGATCTGAAAGACTATCTGGCAGACCGTGGCGTGTCTGTGCGCCGATAGTCTGGTTTAACCGGAGGATGATATAGGAGATGCAAAGAAATGGCAATGATCGATAATGACTGGCTGCCGGTGCTTGAGCCGGAGTTTCGTAAACCTTATTATGCACAGCTCTATCGGTTTGTGCGGCAGGAGTATCATGAACATGTGGTATATCCGCCGTCCGAGGATATTTTTAATGCATTTCACCTCACACCGTTACATGAGGTGAAAGTATTGATTCTGGGGCAGGATCCTTATCATGGGGAGCATCAGGCACATGGCTTATGTTTTTCAGTAGAAAAATCACAGCCCGAGATACCACCTTCACTGGTGAATATCTATAAGGAATTACAGGATGATCTGGGCTGTAAGATACCGAATAATGGCTGCCTGACGAAATGGGCAGATCAGGGTGTACTGTTACTCAATACGGTGCTGACGGTACGTGCACATCAGGCCAATTCCCATCAGGGCAGGGGCTGGGAGCAGTTTACGGATGCTGTGATCCGGGCAGTGAACGAACAGGATCGACCGATTGTCTATCTGTTGTGGGGCAGGCCGGCACAGAGCAAGATACCGATGCTGACGAATCCGAAGCATCTGGTGCTGACAGCGCCTCATCCAAGTCCATTGTCTGCATACAGAGGTTTTTTCGGATGCCGTCATTTCAGTAAGGCGAATGAATTTCTGTCAGAGCATGGAGTAGAACCGATTGACTGGCAGATTCCGGATATCTGACGGTTGTTAGAGATATTCTTATTTTTTATTCATGATGAATCATATGCGGGGTAGGATCTGTGGACTCGCTGCTGGCGGGTATACGGATCTCTACCTCGGTTTCATTTCCGGGTGTGCTGCGATAGCTCAGTCCATACTGGCTGCCGTAGCATAGCTGGATTCT
>JBNMKT010000246.1:0-2068 GCA_050874485.1 bacterium | reverse complement strand
TCCATACCCGCCAGCTTGAACTTTTCACGCGCATCCATGAGTGCGTTGGCAGTCAGTGCCAGGATCGGCACATTGTGATAGTAATCGCCATCCATCTGACGAATCCGCATGGTCGTCTCCACGCCATCCATCACCGGCATCATATGATCCATAAATATAATATCATACTTCTGCGTAGTCACACGCTGCAAGGCCTCTTTTCCGCTGCCCGCCGTGTCGATCTGTATCTGCAGCGGCTCGAGCAGACCGGTTGCTACCTTTAAGTTCATCTCATTGTCATCTACGATAAGGATATGCGCATCCGGTGCTGTAAAATTCACATATTCTTCACCCTGATAACCGGCATCAAACTCCTCGTGATTGAGAATCTGTGCAAAATTCAATGTATACAAAGGTTTATTCACCACACGCACCTGTGAAGCCTGACTCTCTTCGAGCATCGGGTTCATCAGCACGCAGATCTCACCGAGTGCCTGCCGCTGCTCCTGTGACAGCCGTTCTAAGATGGCTTCTTCTTCCACATCTGTAAAGAAGAAGTCTACCGGCTGTTCCGGCAGCCGGCTCACATCATTTGCCACATAGGAAGCCCCGAACTGCTCACACAGCCGTCTCAGTTCCTGCATCATACTCTCAGAAACAAACCGTGCTCCTACGCGAACCGGCTGTTCACCCTTATATTGTGCCGCAGGCGTATCCTGCGCATGCTTCTGGTGGATCGACAGCGAAAACTCACTGCCTTCCCCATAGACACTCTGCACGCGGATATCTCCACCCATCATCTCTACGAGCTGTTTGGTGATCGACAGACCAAGACCCGTGCCTTCTTTGTCATGATTTTTCTTGCTGTCTACCTGCGAGAACGATGCGAACAGCCTGCCGAGATCTTCCTGCCGGATGCCCTGTCCGCTATCGGATACACTGATACGCAGCTCGATGTCATCTGCCGTCACCGTACCCAGCTTGATCTGCAGCCTGACATATCCTGTCTCTGTAAATTTAATCGCATTATTTACCAGGTTGATAATAATCTGGCGGATGCGCAGTTCATCTCCGTACATCGCCTGCGGCAGCCGCTCGTCAATATCAAATATAAGATCCAGATGCTTCTCTCCGATACGCGTGAGAAAGATCATACCGAGATCACTCAGCATGGACATCGGCTCATAAGTAGCCGGAACCAGTTCCAGCTTACCGGACTCGATCTTCGAAAAATCGAGAATATCATTGATGATACCTAACAGTGCATTTCCGGAATTTTTGATATTTTTCAGATATGCCATATCCTTCGCCGGCAGATCCTCGCGCAGCAGAATCTCTGTCATACCAACGATCGCATTCATCGGTGTACGGATCTCATGTGACATATTCGACACAAACATCGACTTTGCCTGATTTGCTTCATCCGCCTGCTGTTTGAGCGCCTTCATCAGCTCTGCCTGCTCCGTAGCATTTTTAATATAATAATTGCTCTCCGTGATATCATTGAGCACATACAGCTTACCAAAATAAGTATTTTTATCCGTCAGCAGACGGCTGTATACCTCATAGACACGATGATCCCGTTCGAGATATTTCTTGTCTACAATACAATTATCCAGCTCACTGAATATGGCATTCTGCGACATGGGCAGCGAAAAGTCAAACAGTGCATCTGCCTTTTTATTCCGGTAGATCAGCATATTTTCATTATTGAGCACAATCAGTGCATCTGTCTGCTCATCGACTGCCAGATCCATCGCCATAGAGATCGTGTTGAGCAGCCGGTCTTTGCACAGCGCAGAGGCCAGAATCAACGTACTGATCAGATATGCCGGCATCGTCGTATCATATCCTCTCGTCACGCCTGTGACAAACAGTGCCAATCCGATCAGCATGATAATCATGATCGATATCATCTTTATCATCTGCGCCCGCTGCTGTTCGCTCTTCACGCGAAACAGCCGGATACCACAGATCACCAGCAGCACAGCCACGTACAATACCACAATCGAATTGTAGATCACATACATCGGCCCATGTCCGAGCACCAGATGTGGAAATAGTCCCTCTTTTACAAACCGGATATCGG
>JBNMKT010000245.1:0-2070 GCA_050874485.1 bacterium | reverse complement strand
GTCCGACACATAGGAGAACACATACTTGTCAAACGAGTGCTTATCCGCTCCTGAACTATCCCACTCTAATACCGGTTCATCCTCAGGTGCGCCCGAATAATACCACGGCACATAGGCAAAGTTCCAGTTTTCTGAACCGCCGACCCAGTCGTTGAGCAGCATGCCACACGTACCATAGTCTTTGCTGATAATACCGTATATTTCATAACGCCCTGTATCATCCGATGCCATTTTTATCAGTGCATCCGTATTCTGTTCAACATCTGCCGTGTTGTTCCAAGCGTACGCATTTTTAATGCCCACCGTACTGACGACACGGGTCATCTCATCATAGGCTGCTGTCTCGTCCAACACCTGTGTCTGCTGCGCGTCATCTTCCTCTGTGGCAGCCACTGCAGCAGTCACATCTTCGCTCTTACAGATCCGGCTTACATATGCTTCAAAATCTGTATCTGCTACCACATAATGTTCTCCGTCTCTTTCAATATCCACCATGTCCAGATCCGTCGCAGAATATCCGCTTACACGGATGTCGGTGCCATCGGATAATGCCACACCGATCTGATATAGCGGTGTCAGTCCTGCGAATTTATTACTGCTGCTGGTCTTTTGTACATGTGCCAGCCTGGAACCCAGTTCATCGATACGTGCGGCACTCAGTTCGACCGTAGCGGCATCACTCTGCTCCCTGTGATCAAAGGAAGTCGCAGAAACAATGACATCTTTTGTTTCATCATACTGAAATCCTGTCGGATTGGTCAAAAAACAGACCGCAACGAGCACACATGCTATAACAGCCAGAATGGTCGCCCCTAACGTAGCCTTTTTATGATTCAGCACAGATTTTACACGCTCCTTTACTCCTACCTCTCCAAATGCGAGCGGGCAGCTGAGCACAAACCGCCGCTGCGTCGCACAGGATAATAAAACTCTCGAATATTTTTTTTTATCATCAAAGCTCATATCGCGGATCACTCTCTCATCACAGGCGAGCTCGATATCCTTGCACAACATGAAATAAGCGACCCAGCACAGCGGATTAAACCAATACACACATAAGACCAGATAGCCGATCGTTTTCCACACATGATCACCCCGTTTCAGATGCGCCCGCTCATGTGCCAGAACATAATCGATCTCCGCTTCCGACAGTGTAGACGGCAGATAAATACGCGGTCTGAGCACTCCAAGTATAAAGGGTGTCGTCACTGCATCACCCAGATAACTATTGTCCCTGTAATGCATCGCTTCCCGCACAGATACGTGCAGCCGAATAGCACCCACCATCGCATATGCCAAAAGTATAGCCATTCCAATGAGCCAGATATACCCGGCGATGGCTATGACGATCTGCACGGGTGCGGCACTCTCCGCCTCCTGATAGGCAAACGTATCGCGCAATGCCGGATTCACGCGCTTCTCCACAAACGAGGCACGGCTATCTATCGATGGTACATAAATCTTTACGCCGCCATCCACCACGGTCGTTGACTGAATCGGCTGCGCACTCGGCTGTAAACTAAATGGACTCTCGATCGAAAACGGCACGAGCAGTCTCAGCGCCACGATCGCCCAGAGCAGACAGCAGACCCATTTGGGCATTTTCCGAAACAGGAAACGCACCACTAACACCACAAGCACCAGCCAGCTGGCAGTGATACTCATATTTAAAAGCCTTAAGAAAATATCTCCCATACTATTTTTCCTCCGCCTGATCGATCATTTTCCGTATTGCGTCTGCTTCTTCCTGGGACAGCTTCGTATGCTGTGTAAACGCGGCAATAAATGCCGGCAGCGAGCCCGCAAAGGTATCTTCTACATATTGCCTGCTCTGTTTTGCATAAAATTCTTCTCTTGATATGACAGCTGTGACCAATCCGTTTTCATTTTTGAACAACCCCTTGTCGATCAGCCGCCGCAACACATTATGTGCAGTCGTTCGTTTCCAGTTGAATGCTACTGCTGTCAATTTCACGAGTTCCGATGATGTCACCGGCTCGTGCTCCCAGATCATATCCGCATACTTTGCTTCAACCACGCCTAATTGAATCTCCATACATAAAACCTCCC
>JBNMKT010000244.1:0-2129 GCA_050874485.1 bacterium | reverse complement strand
GTATAACGCAGGAAATACCAGGAAGAACCTGCCCACTGCGGCATTGTATCAGTCTCACGCTTTGCAGGGCCTCCACAGCAGGGACATGTAGTATTCACCCAGTCTGTCATCGCTGCCAGCGGTGACTCTCCATTATCCGTCGGCATGTAGCTGTCTACCTCAGGCAGTAACAGTGGCAGCTCGCTCTCATTGAGCGGCACATATCCACACTTGTCACAATGTACAATCGGGATCGGCTCACCCCAGTAACGCTGGCGGGAGAATACCCAGTCACGCAGCTTATAATTCGTCTTTGCAGTACCGATCTTGTGCTCCTCGAGGAACTCGATCATTTTAGCCTTTGCATCCTTTACTTCGAGTCCGTTCAGGAAATCAGAATTGATCAGCACACCGGTTGCCACATCTGTAAATGCAGCTTCGTTGACATCCACTTCCTCACCATTTTTCGCAACGACCTGAATGATCGGGAGATTGAATTTCTTTGCAAACTCCCAGTCACGCTCATCATGCGCGGGAACAGCCATGATCGCTCCGGTTCCATAGCTCATGAGTACATAATCAGATACCCAGATCGGGACTTCCTTGCCATTGACCGGATTGATCGCACTCAGGCCATCGATTGCCACACCGGTCTTATCCTTTGCCAGCTCTGCACGCTCAAAATCTGATTTTCTGGAAGCTGCCTCACGATAAGCCTCGATCTCATCCCAGTTTTTGATCTCATCCTTGAACTGATCCAGATACGGATGCTCCGGAGATACGACCATATAGGTAACTCCAAACAGTGTATCGCAACGGGTTGTATAGATACGAAGTTTTTCTTCCTTTCCCTTGATTGCGAAATCGACTTCCGCACCGGTAGAACGTCCGATCCAGTTCTTCTGCTGAACCTTGACACGCTCAATGTAATCGACATCATTCAAGCCCTCGATGAGCTTGTCCGCATACTCAGTGATCTTTAACATCCACTCACTCTTGACCTTGCGGACAACCGGAGAACCACAGCGCTCACAGACACCGTTGACCACTTCCTCATTTGCCAGACCTACCTTGCAGGAAGTACACCAGTTGATCGGCATCTCCTTTTTGTATGCCAGACCAGCCTTGAACAATTTTAAGAAAATCCACTGTGTCCATTTATAATAATTCGGATCCGTTGTATTGATCTCACGATCCCAGTCAAAAGAATAGCCGAGTGAATGCAGCTGTGCTTTAAAACGTGCGACGTTGTTCTCCGTCACAATACGGGGATGGATCTTATTCTTGATCGCATAGTTCTCTGTCGGCAGTCCGAACGCATCCCATCCCATCGGATATAATACATTGTATCCCTGCATTCTGCGCTTACGGGCTACGATGTCCAGAGCCGTATAAGGTCTCGGATGTCCGACATGAAGACCCTGGCCTGACGGATAGGGAAATTCGACAAGTGCATAATACTTCGGCTTGCTGTAATCATTGGTCGCAGCAAACGCTTTCTCATCGTCCCACACCTTCTGCCACTTCGGTTCTACTACCTTGTGATTGTAAAGTTTTGCCATAAAAGCAGCCTCCTAAATAGATATTTTCAATAAATATCAAAAGATATCAATAATACGTCAATAGCGGATTCCACCCAAAGGTGAAATCCGCCATACACTTTATACTAAAACACCTTTCAGTATGTATTAGTTGTTGATGAGCTTGTCACTCTCGTTGTTCCAGCTATACAGCTTACGGATCTCAGCACCAACCTTCTCTGAAGGATGCTCTGAAGCCAGCTTTCTCATAGCCTTGAAGTGAACCTGACGTCCTGCAGGAGACATATCTAATAAGAACTCCTTCGCAAAAGTACCATCCTGAATATCAGAAAGGATCTGCTTCATAGCCTTCTTTGTCTCAGCTGTAACGATCTTCGGTCCGGTTACATAATCGCCGTACTCAGCGGTGTTAGAGATAGAGTATCTCATTCCTGCGAAACCTGACTGATAGATCAGATCTACGATCAGCTTCATCTCATGGATACACTCAAAGTATGCATTTCTCGGATCATATCCAGCCTCACATAAGGTCTCGAAACCAGCCTGCATCAGTGCACATACACCACCGCAAAGAACTGCCTGCTCACCGAAGAGGTCTGTCTCTGTCTC
>JBNMKT010000243.1:0-2153 GCA_050874485.1 bacterium | reverse complement strand
GTGTCTCTCCATCTTCTGCCCATGCCGCCGTCGGCATCATGGACAAGCAGAGTGCCAGCATCAATAGAAAACTTGCCAATCGTTTTTTCACCAAAAAAGAAGGACTTCCGAAAAAGTCCTTCTTCATCCATTCATTTTATTTTTTACCAGATCGCCAGCCGATCCTCCGGTGCGAGATACATGTGATCATCAGATTTGACGTTGTATGTCTGATAGAACTCTTCAAACTGCTGTACCATCGCATTCACACGCAGATACGCTAACGGATGCGGATTTTGCTTCAATCGGTAATTCTCATACTGTACGGTAGCATAGCATCTCCAGATGGCCGCATAGTGACGGAAGAACTGATCATAATCAAAATCCTTCTTTTCCTTTGCGATCCTCAACATACACTGCAGCGATGTGAGGTCTGCGACCGCCTCGCCCTGGACATTATTACCAGAAACTTTCTTGCCGTCATATACTGTAATATTATTAAAATAATCAATCAGTTTCTGGGCACGCGCATCAAACGCTGCGCGGTCTTCATCCGTCCACCAGTTTGCATAGTTGCCATTCGCATCAAACTGTGAACCGGTCGGATCAAATGCATGTGATATCTCATGCCCAATGATCATTCCGATTCCCGAATACAGTTCTTCATCCGTCATATCATCCCGATAGAACTCCCCGCCCAGTATGCCGAGCAGAATATTGATCGAATTGTTCCCGGCGTCATAAAATGCATTGGTTTCCAATGTGCTCGTATACCATACATCTTTATTTACTTTTTGATTGATCCGTGCGATGTCCTGTTCATTATAATATCTTAGAATCCGCTTATAGTCCTTACAGAGTGATTTCCCTTTTAATTTCAGACCGGAATAGTCTTCCAGATAGTCTGGGATCACCGCATTCAGCTTCAGTGCATCCAGCTTTTCGATCGCCTTTGCCTTCGTAGCTTCTGACAGCCAGGTATTCTCTTCGAGCATCTGGCGGTATTCCCCGGCTATCTTCTCACAGAGATCTGTGATCTTTTTCTGTTTTTCAACTGCATTGTTCTGCTCCAGATATACACGCTGCAGCGCATCCGGCAATGCATTTGCCACTGTCTGATAGCCGTATTCTTTGTATGCCTTTCTTCCGGTCGCCCCGGTGAGCATATTGCCAGTCTCAATGGCCACATCAAATGCCTTTTTATCAAGCAGCTCTATATTTTCCAGAATATAACCGACCAGCATATATTCCTTGATGTTATTCAGATTCTTCTTCGTATACAGGCGGTCTACGTTTTTGATATATGCAGGGTTATAGATATTAAATGTTTTGGATGTTCCATATCCCATACCATTGATATAGGCCTTCATCGGGAAATTTTTCGTCAGCTTGATGGTCTGGCGATAGCTCATTTCATTGCAGCTGCGCTGCGCATAGCCCGGATCCATCAGGTCAGCTGATGTATAAGCTGCTTTTGCGAGTTTTCCCTCAAATGCAATGACACGGTCAAACATCTGCCGCGCCTCTTTTGCCGAATAGCCGAGCCGCTTCAATAATGTTACCGCCCTTTTTTTCATTGCTTTATAATACAGATCACCCAGTTCTGTCCGATCCGTATATTCAGCCGCATCGTCCAACAAAAATCCCTCATCGTCTAAACAGGTCACATATCGGTCGGAATCTTTGACAGAGACATCATTTCCGATACTGATCAATGCCAGCGTATCATGCGAACTGCATATAAAATCTGATAATTCCTCCATTGATGAGATCTGGTTGATCGCCTTTACTGTTGCCCGTAACGGCTTCACGCCTGCCTTGTTTCTCGTATCCCAGTCCATAAAATCCTGATACAATGTCTGAATCAGTTCTGCATCATGCCCTTTGAGCGACGAATCCGTCAACAGCTTCTGTGCGTCATTCTTCACCTGCTCTGACACCACAGAAAATTCACTCATATACGACTCGCCCGATTTGATCTTTGCATTGCTTAACCAGTCACGGTTCACAGCCCAATAAAAATCATCCGTGAGCGCGCCCTCTGCTGCGCCCTTTACATTTTCCTGAATCGAATGATCCACCCACGGCTGACCGTCATCGGTCGCTGCTAACACAGGGATCGGCTGGCTCACCATCGTTGTGACCGCGATCACAAGTGCCAGAAGCGCTGATAC
>JBNMKT010000242.1:0-2219 GCA_050874485.1 bacterium | reverse complement strand
TATCTTATGAGGGTAGACATGTGCTGGTCGTAGAAGATAATGTACTGAATATGGAAATCATGCACACGATACTGGAAGAATATGGTATATTGGTTGAAGAGGCATGCGATGGCAAGGAGGCAGTTGAGCGGATTGCACAGAGTGCGCCGGGGACTTACGACATGGTATTTATGGATATCATGATGCCGGTGATGAATGGACTGGAGGCAACACAGGCGATCCGGAAACTCGAACGGAAAGATGTGCAGACACTGCCGATCGTAGCCATGAGTGCGAATGCTTTTGATGAAGATGTCAGACGTTCACTGGCAAGCGGCATGAATGCGCATTTATCCAAGCCGATTGATATAGAACAGCTGGAAAAGGTGTTAGCGCAGTATCTCGGGAAAAAATAGAACAATCAGAAAATCGGGTGTAGTGTATGAAGGGTATTTTATTACAAAAACAAAAAAGAGGTGTCGGATTGTGGCTGCTTTTGATCTGCCTGGTCAGCACATTGTGGCAGGTGGCTCCGGCGGCAGCCGAGGAACAGAAGACGGTGCGGGTCGGCTATTTCGAAGCCGAGGGATTTTTAGAGGGCGCCTCTGATGATGCTGTAAAGACCGGATACGGCTATGAGTGCATGCAAAAGGTCGCATCCTACACCGGATGGAAATATGTGTATGTCTATGGCTCTTATGAGGAATTGATCGAACAGCTGCAGGCGGGGACGATTGATCTGCTGGCAGGGGTGACCTATCGGTCAGATCTGGCGGAGCAGATCGATTATTCGGACATCGCACTGGGCAAGGATACGCGTGGCATCTATTATTTCTGTACCGTGAAAAACCGGCCGGATCTGAAAGAAGAACTGCAGTATGCACAGACACAGATCAATACCTATCAGCCAGACTTCTATCAGAAGCTGAGTGAAAAATACGGATTGAACCAGAAGATCCGGCGCCCGCTCACGGCTGCGGAGAATGAGTGGATCGCCTCGCACCCGGTACTTCGTGTCGGTTATATGGAGGACTATTATCCCTACAGCGGCACGAATGATGCACATGAAGCGACCGGCATCATGCGGGATGTGATGACGGAACTGTTGCAGCGGCTTGGGCTGTCGGATCAGATTGAGGTCCGTTACACCGGATACCGGGATTATCAGACGATGATCTCGGGGCTTCGGAACGAACAGACAGATATTGTATTTCCAGCGAGTGGGGCCATGTGGTATGCGGAGCAGAATGGCATAGCCCTGTCAACATCGGTGATCTCGTCGGGAATGAATCTGGTCTACATGGACAGCTATGATGATGATACGGTAGCTGCCATCGCGGTCAATAAAAACAATATGATGCAGTACTACTATACGATCACGGAATACCCGGATGCAAAGATCATATCCTGCGAATCGATCGACCAGTGTCTGAAGGCTGTCGTAGAGGGCAGGGCCGGCTCGACCATCATCAATTCGCTGCGTACTAACATGGTGCTCCGCAACAGTGACTACAAGGAGATGATGACGAGGCAGATGATGCGGTCGGATGACCGCTGCTTTGCAGTGCTATCAGGCGACTCGGTATTGCTCGGGATGATCAACTATGGTCTGGAATTGCTCGACAATGATTATGCGCTGAATTGTTCCTATAAATATGCGGATGATGTGTACAGATATTCGATCACGGACTGGATCGCCGGACATATTTCGCTGGTGATTATACTGGCTGCGCTATTGTTTGTACTGGTGATCGTATTCTTTGTCCTGCGATCGAGAAACCTGAGGGCGCAGGCAGTCGAGGCGAAGCGCCATAAAAAGGAACTTACGGATGCGCTGGAGGTGGCGCAGCACGCAAATAAGGCCAAGACAAATTTCCTGAACAATATGTCACACGATATACGTACACCGATGAATGCGATCATCGGTTTTACGTCACTGGCGGTCACACATATTGATAATAAGGAACAGGTGCGTGACTATCTGGGCAAGATCATGACATCGAGCAACCACCTGCTCAGCCTGATCAATGACATGCTGGACATGAGCCGGATTGAAAGTGGACAGGTGAAGATCGAGGAGAATGAATGCCATCTGCCGACCATCATGCATGACCTGAGAAATATTTTACAGTCGGATGTGCGTTCCAAACGGCTGGATTTCTTCATTGATACGGTAGATGTCGTGGATGAAAATATTATCTGTGACAAGCTGCGTCTGAACCAGGTACTGCTCAACTGTA
>JBNMKT010000241.1:0-2348 GCA_050874485.1 bacterium | reverse complement strand
GGTATCCTGCCGATGATACTCGGCAGTCTGTATGTCACAGCCGGAGCGATCATTATCGGTGTGCCGATCGGCATACTCACGGCAGCATTTCTCGCAAGATTTTGTCCGGCGAGATGGTATCCAGTGATCAAGACCGGCGTAGAACTGATGGCAGGAATCCCCTCCGTTGTATATGGCTTTTTTGGTCTGGTTGTACTCGTTCCTTTTGTACGAAATACGATCGGCGGCAAGGGTTACAGTATTCTGACAGCGAGTATATTACTCGGAATAATGATCCTCCCTACGATTGTGAATGTCTCAGAATCTGCAATCCGCGCTGTGCCAAAGAGCTACTATGAAGGTTCACTGGCGCTCGGAGCTACACACGAGCGCAGTGTCTACCGCATGGTGCTTCCTGCTGCAAAATCTGGTATTTTCGCTGGCGTGATACTCGGTATCGGCCGCGCGATCGGTGAGACGATGGCAGTGATCATGGTAGCTGGAAACCAGCCTGTGATGCGTGCACCGAATGAGTTACTCAAGGGTGTGTGTACACTGACGGCTAACATCGTCATAGAGATGGGATATGCACAGGATCTGCATCGAAAAGCATTGATTGCTACCGGAGTGGTACTCTTTGTGTTTATTCTGATTATCAATATCAGCTTTAGTCTGGTGAAACGAAAGGTGGTACAGGAGTCATGACAGTCGTTGCGAATGATGAAGAATCCTATGAAAAAATCATAGCAAAAAATATGGCAAAAGCACATGTTCTGCGTGCAATCACGATCGCTGCGGCTGTATTGACAACACTGGTACTCGGATTTTTAGTTGTGTATATACTGGTGAAAGGTGTGCCGCATCTGTCACCGGAACTGTTTGCATGGGAATATGATTCAGAAAATGTATCGATGCTTCCGGCACTCATCAATACACTGGAGATCACGTTTCTTACATTACTGCTGGCGATTCCGTGTGGGATCGGTGCAGCGATCTATCTGGTAGAATATGCAAATACAAAAAATAAGATGATCCCGGTGATCCGCATGACCGCGGAGACGCTGACAGGTATTCCCTCCATCGTGTATGGATTGTTCGGTATGCTGTTTTTTAATAAGTTTTTTGGCATGTCGATTTTATCCGGCGCACTTACGCTGGCAATCATGGTGCTGCCGGTCATTATGAGAACGACCGAAGAAGCACTGGTAGCTGTACCGAAAAAGTATCGTGAGGGCAGCTTTGGTCTGGGAGCCGGAAAACTGCGGACGATCTTTCGCATCGTACTTCCGGCAGCATTGCCTGGTATTTTTTCTGGCATCGTACTCTCAGTCGGACGTATTGTCGGAGAGACAGCAGCGCTGATCTATACAGCCGGAACCTTCACAAAAGCAGCGACATCCCTGAGTAATTCAGGACGTACACTCGCGGTACATATGTATCTGCTGTCAAAAGAGGGACTCAATACGGATCAGGCATATGCGACAGCCGTTGTTCTGCTCATCCTGGTTATCGGAATCAATTTTGTGGCAGGCAGAATCGTGAGAGGCAGAACAAAAGCTACACAATCGTAGTATTTTAGAGTGCCACATTGGCAGCTACTGTTCACGCAGCAGCCAGACACTTGCTGTCAGGCTACGTATGAATGTGATTCAGGAGTGAACATAACTTGTACATGGCTTGCAGTTGAGCTATAATGAGTATATCTTATGATTGGTGGAACGGAGCAGTACAATGAAGACAGGATTGGTATTAGAAGGTGGCGCAATGCGGGGCATGTATACCGCAGGTGTGCTGGATATATTTATGGAAGAAGGCTTCACGTTTGATGGCATCATCGGTGTCTCAGCGGGGGCCTTATTTGGCGTGAATTACCTGAGTGGGCAAAAGGGACGTGTGATCCGTTACAACAAGCGGTTCAATGCAGATCCGGATTATCTCGGACTGCGTCCGCTGCTTCGCACGGGCAATATCGTAGATACGGAATATGCTTATCACAGAGTGCCGTGTGAACTGGATCTGTTTGATGATGAGACCTACCGCGCGAGCAAAGTCCCCTTTTATGCAGTTGTTACAAATGTGGAGACTGGGCTGCCGGAGTACATACAGATCAACAGTGTGTTTGATCAGATGGATGTGCTGCGTGCCTCTGGTTCGATGCCGTTTGTGTCCAGACCGGTAGAGATAGACGGCAAAAAATATCTTGATGGTGCAGTGACAGACAGCATTCCATTTGAAAAATTTCTGGAGATGGGCTATGACAGGCTCATCGTTGTACTGACGAAACCGGCCGGTTATGTGAAGCAGCCCATCCCGGAGGTCTTATCACGCTTATATTATGCAAAGAGATATCCAAAGTTCGCAAAACGGGT
>JBNMKT010000240.1:0-2474 GCA_050874485.1 bacterium | reverse complement strand
CTCCGTATGAACTCAAGGGCAAGACTGCCTGTACCTGGTGCAGCTATCGCAGTATCTGTGGATTTGATGAACGGCTGGACGGCTGCAGCTATCGCAGATTAGACCGGATGGGTACGGAGAATGAGATCTTTGATCAGATGCGGCAGTCGCTGGATCACAAAAAGGAGGAAAGCTAACGATGGGTGTAACATGGACCGAGCAGCAACAGCAGGTCATTGACCTGCGCGGCTGCAATCTGCTCGTCTCTGCAGCAGCTGGCAGCGGCAAGACAGCAGTGCTCGTGGAGCGTATCATACAAAAGGTGCTGGACGAGGAACATCCCGTGGACATCGACCGCCTGCTCGTCGTGACGTTTACCAAGGCGGCAGCAGCAGAGATGCGGGAGCGTATCGCGAAGGCGATCGAGGCACGTATGGCACAGGAACCCGGCAATGCGTATCTGAACCGGCAGTATACACTCGTACACCATGCACAGATCGCGACGATCGACAGCTTTTGTCTGTATGTCGTGAAAAATTATTTCCAGTGCATTGATCTCGAACCGGGTTTTCGTGTTGGAGATCCGGGTGAATTGTCACTGTTGGCGGAGGAGGTGCTGACAGAGGTGCTCGAGCGCTGGTATGATGAGGCTGACGAGTCATTTATCCAGTTTGCAGATAATTATGCAACTGCAAAAAGCGACGCGCCGATTGTACAGATGATACAGAACCTCTACGCGTTTGCTACCAGTTATCCGTGGCCGCAGGAATGGCTGCAGAGCCTGAGTGCTCCTTATGAGCCGGATATGCTCACACCGGAGGCGCTGGCGCGTGATGACAGCTGGCTGCAGGATCTGCTTGTGTATCTGCACGCGGTACTCCGTGGGGAGCGTGCGCAGATGGAACTGGCGTGCAGGCTGTGTGAGGAGACGGATGGACCGGATATGTATCTGGATAATATCAGTTATGTCATCGAACAGATGGAGCGGCTGGATGCGATCCGTGATTACGATGAGCTGGGACGGGCCATCGATGCGATCGATTTTGGCAGACTCGGTGTCAGGCGTGGCTTCACTGGTGATAAGGGCATGCAGGAGCTGGTGAAGTCACTTCGGACACAGGTTAAGGAGGAACTGCAGAAGCTGCATAAGAAGTATTTTGCACGGACATTGGCGGATCAGTTGGAGGATCTTGTGTTCACCGGACAGGCGGTGCGTGTACTGGCAAAACTGACAATGGATTATGCAGATGCATACAGCACGCAGAAACAAGAGCGTGGACTTTTGGATTTCTCTGATATTGAACATATGGCGCTGCGGATTCTGGTCAATGAGCAGACGAAGGAGCCAACCGATGTCGCACGCGAGTTTCAGTCTCTATTCGAGGAAGTCATGATTGATGAATATCAGGATTCCAATTATGTGCAGGAGGCGATTCTCTCAGCGGTATCAGGAGGAGATGGCAGAGACAACCGGTTTATGGTTGGAGATGTCAAGCAGAGTATCTACCGGTTCCGCCTGGCGCGGCCAGAGCTGTTTATGGAAAAATATGATACCTATACAGAGGATGCTTCGTCCTGCCGCAAAATCTGTCTGAAACAGAATTTCCGCAGCCGCTCCCAGGTGCTCGACAGTGTCAATGACCTGTTTTACCGGATTATGCAGCGCGATGTCGGTGGTGTGGAGTATGACCGGGATGCGGCACTCTATCCGGGTGCGGTATATCCGGATGCACCGGGAAAGGATGCCTACCGGACGCGGATTCTGCTCGCTGACAGCGCAGCCGAATCTCTGGATGCATCCGGTGCGGACAATGCAAAGGAACTGGAATCAGCCATGATTGCAGAAGAGATCGGACGGGTCATGTCATCGCAGCAGATCTCAGATGGCGAGGGTGGCCTGCGACCGGTACAGTATTCGGATATTGTGATTCTGCTGCGGTCACCCGGCTCCTGGGGGGATGAACTCGCGGAGCAGTTGGCGGCGCGTGGAATCCCGTCCCACCAGATGTCGCAGACCGGGTATTTTGGCACTTCGGAGGTACAGACCGTGCTGGGGCTGTGCCATGTCATTGACAATCCGCTGCAGGATATTCCGTTGGCGGCTGTGATGCGAAGCATGTTTTTTGGCTTTACGGATGCGCAGCTGGCACAGATCCGGCTCGTGGGAGAATACGCATTTTTTTATGACCATGTCACAGCGTATGCCGCGGAGGGCACTGATCCGGCGCTGCAGGATAAATGCCGCCGGTTTGTGGAACAGTTGGAAGGCTACCGTGAGCTGGCGAGACATCTGAGTGTGCATGATCTGCTGGATCAGATATTGCGTGAGAGTAATTATCTGAATCTGGTTCGCGTGCTGCCGGCGGGTGAGCGGCGGCTGGCAAATGTTGAGATGCTGCTTCAGCATGCGGCAGGATTTGAACGCATGAGCTATCAGGGGCTGTTTTCCTTTATCCGTTATATGGAGCAGCTGCAAAATTAGGAGGTAGATTACG
>JBNMKT010000239.1:0-2550 GCA_050874485.1 bacterium | reverse complement strand
GATGAGGAGTGTGCAGGTGTGATCACATGGATGCATACGTTCTCTCCTGCAAAGTCATGGATTCTCGGATTACAGGAGTATCGCAAGCCGTTACTTCACTTACATACACAGTTCAATGAGGAGATTCCTTATGACGAGATCGATATGGACTTCATGAACGAGAACCAGGCAGCACACGGAGATCGTGAGTATGGTCACATCGTTACCCGTATGGGCATCGAGCGCAAGGTCATCGTAGGACACTGGTCAGATGCAAACGTACAGGAGCGTATCGGTTCCTGGATGCGTACTGCTGTCGGCGTGATCGAGAGCAGCCATATCCGTGTCATGAGAGTCGCAGACAACATGAGAAACGTAGCCGTTACCGAAGGTGACAAGGTAGAAGCACAGCTGAAATTCGGCTGGGAAGTAGATGCATATCCGGTCAATGAGATCGCTGAGAGCGTAGCAGCAGTATCTGCATCAGATACAAACGCATTAGTAGACGAGTACTACAGCAAATATGATATTTTATTAGAAGGCAGAGATCCCGAGGAGTTCAAGAAGCATGTCGCAGTACAGGCACAGATCGAGATCGGATTTGAGCGTTTCTTAGAGGAGAAGAACTATCAGGCAATCGTTACCCACTTTGGTGATCTGGGCGCACTGCAGCAGTTACCTGGTCTGGCTATCCAGAGATTGATGGAGAAAGGCTATGGCTTTGGTGCAGAGGGTGACTGGAAAGTCGCTGCCATGGTTCGTCTGATGAAGATCATGAGCGAAGGCAAGAAGGATGCAAAGGGAACTTCTATGCTCGAGGATTATACTTACAATCTGGTAAAGGGCAAGGAAGGTATCTTAGAGGCTCATATGTTAGAGATCTGCCCGACAATCGCAGACGGCCCGATCAGCATCAAGTGCCAGCCGCTGTCAATGGGTGATCGTGAAGATCCTGCAAGACTGGTATTTACATCAAAAGAGGGCGCTGGTATCGCTACTTCTCTGATCGACCTTGGCAACCGTTTCCGTCTGATCATCCAGGATGTAGACTGCAAGAAGGTAGAAAAGCCGATGCCGAAGCTTCCGGTAGCTACCAACTTCTGGACACCGCAGCCTGATTTCTATACAGGAACCGAAGCATGGATCTTAGCAGGTGGTGCACATCATACTGCATTTACTTATGACCTGACTGCAGAGCAGATGGGTGACTGGGCAAATGCAATGGGCATTGAAGCAGTATACATTGACAAGAATACCAACATCCGCGACTTCAAGAAGGATCTGATGTTAGGAAGTGTATATTATAGATAATTCGCGTGTTTGGACGATGCATAGCACAAATCTATGGCATGAGAGTCGGTAAACACAAAAATGTCATGTAGATTATCTGGGGAAAATAGTGTAAAATGGTAGTAAGAGCTGTCCTCACTGTATTGTGGGGACAGCAGAAAATAGAAAAGGAGAAGAAAAAATGAAATTCTTTATTGACACAGCGAATGTAGATGATATTCGCAAAGCAAATGATATGGGTGTAATCTGTGGTGTAACTACCAACCCTTCTCTGATCGCTAAAGAGGGACGTGATTTCAACGAGGTGATCAAAGAGATCACAACAATCGTTGACGGACCGATCAGTGGTGAAGTAAAGGCTACAACTGTAGATGCTGAAGGCATGATCAAAGAAGGCCGTGAGATCGCGAAGATCCATCCGAACATGGTTGTAAAGATCCCTATGACTGTAGAGGGATTAAAGGCTGTAAAGGTTCTCTCTGCTGAGGGTATCAAGACGAATGTGACATTGATCTTCTCTGCAAATCAGGCATTATTAGCTGCCAGAGCAGGCGCAACCTATGTTTCTCCGTTCCTTGGAAGATTGGATGATATCAGCCAGCCCGGTATCAACCTGATCGAAGATATCGTACAGATTTTTGACAATTATGGTCTGGATACAGAGATTATCGCAGCTTCTGTCCGCAATCCGATCCATGTAACCGATTGCGCACTGGCTGGTGCTCATATTGCGACTGTTCCTTATGCAGTTATCGAGCAGATGACCAAGCATCCTTTGACTGATCAGGGTATCGAGAAGTTCCAGAAAGATTATAAGGCTGTCTTCGGAGAGTAAGCTGATTTTCAATTATAATAAGGAGAAAAAACATGAACAAGCTTGAGCTTCAGAAAACTGCTGTTGAAGTTCGAAAAGGCATCGTTGAGAGTGTGCATGCCGCAAAGGCAGGACATCCCGGCGGATCTCTTTCCGCAGCAGATATCTTCACGTATCTCTATTTTGAAGAGATGAATATTGATCCGAAGAATCCCAAAGATCCGGATCGTGACCGTTTTGTTTTATCTAAGGGACATACTGCTCCCGGATTGTATTCTGCACTTGCTCACCGTGGATACTTCCCGGTAGAGGATCTGCTCACACTCAGACATACCGGCTCTTATCTGCAGGGACATCCGGATATGAAGCATATCCCCGGTGTGGATATGTCATCCGGTTCACTGGGACAGGGCTTATCAGCAGCATGTGGAATGGCATTAGGCGCAAAGCAGTCAGGCAAGGATTTC
>JBNMKT010000238.1:0-2586 GCA_050874485.1 bacterium | reverse complement strand
CACATTTCCGTGAAAATGATCTTCCTCGGTCAGACAGGAGATCGCATCGACTGATGCACTGTAGTCCATGATCCGCTCATCCAATGAGACTTTGCTGGTGATCGCCCCGAGACTCGGTGAAGCCTTTTTGAATTCTCCAATAATAGAAATCCCATCTTTTTTCAGGTTATGGAAAAAACTGCGTCCGCCCGTATCGGTCTCCTCGGCGCGTCTGCGCACAGTCACGAGATCCATGCGCTTTTTATGCTCTTCCAGACGTATTTTCTTATCTGCCACGATCTCATCTAAAATCATATCAAATCACTCCGTTCACAAAATTTTCTATCATTCGTTTGCCATGCTCTGTATAGATCGATTCCGGATGAAACTGCAATCCCACGACCGGATAATCCTTATGCCGCATCGCCATGATCTCTCCATCCTTTGTCCGCGCCAGCACATCCAGACACTCCGGCAGATCCCCGGACTGTACAGCCAGCGAATGATATCTGGCGACCTTGATCGGTGTATCGATTCCGGTGAAAATACTCGTTCCACTATGGGCAATCAATGACTGCTTTCCATGAAACAGTTCCTTTGCATAGGACACCGTACCGCCTAATGCCTGTCCGATGCACTGATGCCCGAGACAGATACCGAGGATCGGCAGCTTGTCATAAAAGTCTTTCACGACTTCCATACAGATGCCCGCTTCGTCAGGATTCTTTGGTCCCGGCGATAACACGATTCGGTCTGGCTGCATCTGACGGATCTCATCAACCGTTATTTTGTCATTGCGCACGACTCTGACATCATCCGCAAAAATCCCCAGATACTGATACAGGTTATAAGTAAATGAATCATAATTATCTATCAATAAGATCATAAGTTTTCCTCCTCTACCAGCGTCTTTGCCAACGCCATGACTTTGTTGCAGCACTCCTTGTATTCATTTTCAGGTACAGAATCTGCGACAATACCCGCGCCTGCCTGCAGATATACACGGCTGCCCTTTTTGACCATCGTGCGGATCGTAATACAAAAATCCATATTTCCACCAAAGTCAATATAACCGGTCGCCCCTCCATAGAGCCCTCTGCGCTCACTCTCCAGCTCGTCAATGATCTCCATCGCGCGGATCTTCGGTGCCCCGCTGAGTGTTCCCGCCGGCAGAAAGCTCGATACGAGATCCAGCGGATGAAACTCACCTTTTTTTCTGCCTTCCACCATCGATACGATATGCATCACATGCGAATAATTCTGTACTTCCATAAAACGTGTTACCTTCACAGTGCCAAATTCACTGATGCGTCCCATATCGTTTCTCGCCAGATCCACCAGCATCACGTGCTCCGCACGCTCCTTTTCATCCTGCAGCAGATCGTCCTTTAACAGTGCATCCTCCTGTGCATCCGCGCCTCTCGGACGTGTACCTGCGATCGGACAGGTATATACATGATCCCCCTGCTGTTTGACGATCATCTCCGGCGAACTGCCAATCACTTCAAACGCACCATAATTAAAATAATACAGGTACGGCGAGGGATTCAGCTCCCTCAGTTCCTTGTACAGTTCGAATCCTTCCTGTCCGGTCTCGATCGTCCAGCGCTGGGATAATACGGTCTGGAACACATGTCCTTCCCGGATATAATGTTTGATCTTTTCGACTTTCCTGCTGTATGCTTCCAGGGTATCTGACTGTGCGATGATCTTGCCATCATGGCAGAACTTCTTTTTGATCGGCCCATTTCCGGCGCTGCGGCACACAGTAATCATCTCTTCGATCTGCTGCTGTGCCCTGTCTTTTCCGTCTGCATCATCTGCCTCCAGCACAATCGCTGTCAGTGTCTCGGCCACATGATCTACCAGTACAAACCGCGTCATCAGCATCATCTGTATCGTCTCGATTCCGATCGTATCCGGATTCTCATCGGGTAGCTGCTCTGTATAGCGCACAAAATCATAACCGAGATTGCCGACCAGTCCTCCGGTAAAGGCAAGCTCTTTATTATCCTTCCGGATCTCAAAGCTGCTGTAATATTGTTTTAACAGCTCGCACGGATTACCCGGATATACTTTTTTTGTTCCGTCTGTATAGGTGATCGCTAACGACTGTCCCTCTGAAGTGATGATCTCATCCGGCTCCGGACCGAAAAATGTGTATCTGTCGTAGTCTTTATCATAGGATTCCAGCAGGAAACCTTTCTTCTTTCCTACCAGCTTTTCATACATGTTAATCGGTGTCTCATTCACGATACTCACTGTCTTTTTATATAGCCGTAAAATTCGTTTTTCCATAGTTCATATTCTCCCTTCATAATTAGACCGGAAACCTACAGAACCTGCCACTGGCAGCTTCTTCGGATGCATGGCAACAAAAAATCCCTGACGCAGAAAATTCCGCGTCAGGGACGATTCTTCGTCGTGGTGCCACCCTGTCTTCAAAGATGTATGTGGTCTGGATACATAAAAAGCTGATATTCCAATCGGAATATCAGCCACCAATTCATTCATCTTTCTCTACCGATACGAGGAGCATGCTCCTGATATCTACCCTCTGTAACGTGAGGACACGGCATCCGCTACTGACTACATCATCGTTCACTT
>JBNMKT010000237.1:0-2587 GCA_050874485.1 bacterium | reverse complement strand
CTGTACATCAATTCTCCCGGAGGAATGGTCACTGCAGGTCTGGCGATCTATGATACGATGCAGTATATCAAATGTGACGTATCTACGATCTGTATCGGAATGGCTGCCAGCATGGGTGCATTTTTACTGGCAGGCGGTGCCAAAGGCAAGCGTTTTGCACTTCCGAATGCGGAGATCATGATTCATCAGCCGTCCGGCGGAGCCAAAGGACAGGCGACCGAGATCCAGATCGCAGCAGAGAATATTTTAAAGACGAAAAAGAAGTTAAACGAGATTCTCGCTGCCAATACCGGAAAGCCGGTTGAGCAGATTGCAGCCGATACTGAGCGTGACAATTATATGAGTGCGCAGGAAGCCGTAGAGTACGGTTTGATCGACAGCATTATTACGAATCACAGTAACTAATCAGGAGAGACAACAGTGGCAGGTAAAAATATGGAAAAGATTCGCTGCAGCTTCTGTGGAAAGACACAGGATCAGGTGCGCAAGCTGATCGCAGGTCCGGGCGGAGCCTATATCTGTGATGAGTGTGTGGATATCTGTGCAGAGATCATAGAAGAGGAATTTGAAGATGATGCATCGCAGCAGCCAAAGGCAGATTTCGAGATCAATCTTCAGAAACCGAAAAAGTTAAAGGAATTTCTCGATGAATATGTCATCGGACAGGAAGAAGCAAAAAAAGTATTGTCCGTAGCTGTATATAATCATTATAAGCGTATCACGAGTGAACAGGAGATCGATGTCGAATTGCAAAAGAGCAATATTCTGATGCTCGGACCGACCGGCTCTGGAAAGACATTGCTCGCACAGACACTCGCGCGTGTGCTCAATGTGCCGTTTGCGATCGCAGACGCGACCACGTTGACGGAAGCCGGATATGTCGGTGAGGATGTGGAAAATATTCTGCTCAAACTGATTCAGGCAGCCGATTATGATGTGGAGCGCGCGCAGTGTGGGATTGTCTATATTGATGAGATTGATAAGATTACGAAAAAATCTGAGAATGTATCGATCACCAGGGATGTATCCGGAGAGGGCGTTCAGCAGGCATTGCTGAAGATTCTGGAAGGAACACAGGCGAGCGTACCTCCGCAGGGAGGCAGAAAGCATCCGCAGCAGGAGCTGATCCAGATCGATACGACTAACATTCTATTTATCTGCGGTGGCGCATTTGATGGTCTGGAAAAGATCATTGAGAACCGTATGGATCAGAAATCGATAGGATTTAATGCGGAGATTCGGGAAAAACATGAGCGCAATACCGGAGAACTGTTCAAGCATGTCATGCCGCAGGATTTTGTCAAGTTTGGACTGATCCCGGAATTTGTCGGACGTGTGCCGGTGACAGTTTCGCTCGATTCACTGGACAAGGATGCACTGATGCGTATTCTGCGCGAACCGAAGAATTCACTGATCAAGCAGTACACCAAGCTGTTTGAATTGGATGGTGTTGAATTGTACTTTGAGGATGATGCGGTTGAAGCGATTGCGGATAAATCGCTCTCGCAGAATACCGGAGCGCGAGGACTGCGTTCAATTATGGAGCATACATTAGAGGATCTGATGTATGAGATCCCTTCCGATGAGGATATTGTAGCATGTACGATTACCCGTGAGGCGGTCGAAGCTACCGGAGAACCGGAGATTGAGCGCAAGGGCGCCTGAATGATGCATGTAGCCCGCCTGTAGAGTCGTTACAGGCGGGTTTTGTTGTATTTCATGCTCCGGCCGCAGTGGCAACGTAGAAGTACATCTATGCGGAGCATTTTGCGTGATAGGAATTATAGATTAAGTAGATGATTGCGAAATTATTCTGTGTATGGGCTGTGCGACGACAGCTACAGCAGTATCCCGATCAGGCTGCTTCGGTTGCCCGGCGGTGTCTCGCTGTTTCTTCAGCCTTGGCTCGATGTGTCTTTCGCGTTGCTCACACACATAGCCTGCGGCTTTCAATTATGCCATGAGAATCAATATCAATTCGCTCGCACTTCGCCGGACAAACGTTGCAGCTGATGGGAACTACTGCAACTGCCGTCTACAGCCCTGCGTTACAAAATGACTGACAATACCGTTTGGACATGCTTACAGGCAGTACAATATGTCTGATCGTTTCCTGACTGGTGTTATGATATGAGCACGTCGTGAAAGTAGCAGCGCGAGCAAAACAGACATGCTTGCGGGAGCTGTGGTCTTATATATGAGTTTCGCAAACGCCTACAGTAGAAATAAGGTAAGAAAGGAAAAAGCATGACAGATATTATATTGGAACTGCCGGCGGTCGCGCTGCGCGGAATGGTCATATTGCCGGGGATGCTCGTGCATTTTGATATCAGCCGTGAACGCTCGATTCATGCGGTAGAGCAGTCGATGATGGATGACGAACGGATCTTTCTCGTCGCACAGAGAGACGCGGATATAGAGGAACCTGCGCAGGAGGATCTGTATCAGATCGGTACGATCGCACATATCAAGTAGGTGATCAAGATGCAGGGCGGCGTGATCCGTGTATTAGTGGAAGGAAAAGAGCGCGCAGAATTGGGCGAAGTGCTGGATGAGCAGGAGTATCTGAAGGTACAGGCGATTCGTT
>JBNMKT010000236.1:0-2658 GCA_050874485.1 bacterium | reverse complement strand
TTGTGGCAAAGATCATGAACCGTTACCTGCATATGGAGCTGGGCAAGGCGATGTCACTGTCCGGCATGTGTGTGGCGTTATCTGCGGCGCTGGTCTATGACAAAAAGACGGTCGTTCTGAGTATTCTCGGTACTTATTTTAATGGAATCGTGCTGGATCATTTTATTTTCGATCATAATATCAAGCGCCGTGTGTGCATCATCACGGAAAAAGAGGAGGCGCTGCGTAGATTTATCGTGGATGATCTGCACAGTGGAGCCACGATCTATGAATCAATCGGAGCGTACAATATGCAGCGGCGGAACGAGATTATCACGATCGTGGACAAGAGCGAGTATCAGCGGTTGATGAATTATATGAATCAGGAGGATCCGAAGGCGTTTATCACTGTCTATAACGTATCTGATATGCGCTATCAACCCAAAAATATATCATAAAAATAAAATTTTTCTGGGAATATGGTCAGAAAATGTATATAATAGGGAATATCTGTTATAAAAAGGAAAATAACCGGAGAGGATTGTTGTATGTTAGAAAAAATTGATGCAATTAATAATGTGGTGAATAACTTCATCTGGGGAGTGCCCGCGATGATCTGCATTATCGGTGTAGGGTTATATTTAAGCATCCGGACCAGATTTTTGCAGATCCGCAAATTTCCATATGCGATGAAGGTCACATTTGGACGTATGTTCAAGAAAAAAGAGGCGTCTGATGGAGCGCTCACGCCGTTTCAGGCAGTGTGTACGGCACTGGCGGCGACTGTGGGCACCGGAAATGTGGCTGGTGTCGCGGGAGCGATTGCGATCGGCGGCCCGGGAGCTATTTTCTGGATGTGGATCTCAGCGCTGCTCGGCATGTGCACGAAATTTGCGGAGGTAACATTGGCGGTACATTTTCGAGAGACGAATCGTGATGGAGAACTGGTCGGTGGACCGATGTACTATATTAAAAACGGACTCGGAAAGCAGTGGCAGTGGCTGGCGTATCTGTTTTCGGCATTTGGTGTGCTGACGGTGTTCGGTACAGGAAATGCGACGCAGGTCAACACGATCACGACAGCGATCGATACGGCATTGTTTAATTTTCATATCATTTCTGAAGATGGAGCGTCTACACTGAATCTGATCATTGGTATTGTGCTTGCTGCGTTGATTGCATTGATTCTGCTCGGCGGTATCAAACGAATCGGTCAGGTGACGGAGAGACTGGTGCCGTTTATGGCGGTCATGTATGTGATACTGGCGATCGGTGTAGTTGTCATCAATTTCAGAAATCTACCGGCAGTATTTGGATCTATCTTTGAGGGCGCTTTCCATCCGGCTTCTGTGACCGGTGGTGTCGTGGGCAGTCTGTTCCTTAGTATGAAAAAAGGTGTATCACGTGGTATCTTCTCGAATGAGGCAGGTCTTGGTACAGGATCGATCGCACATGCATGTGCAGATACGAGAAAGCCGGTCAAGCAGGGATTTTTCGGTATTTTCGAGGTATTTGTGGATACGATCATTATCTGTACACTGACGGCACTCGTTATCCTGTGCAGCGGTGTGCCTGTCGGATATGGAGCTGCAGCAGGCGCGGAACTGACAATCAGTGGATTTACAGCGACTTACGGTGGCTGGGTATCGATCTTTACTGCGGTTGCGATGTGCTGTTTTGCATTTTCGACGATCATCGGCTGGGGGCTGTATGGTACGAGATGTATTGAATTTATCTTTGGTTCGCGCGTAAATAAGCCGTTTATGCTTGTGTATTCGCTCGTTGCCATTGTAGGTGCGACGATGAATCTCGGACTGCTGTGGAGCATTGCGGAGACATTCAATGGATTGATGGTCATTCCCAACCTGATTGCGGTGTTCCTGTTAGCGGGAGTCGTTGTGCATATGGTCAAAGACTATTTTAATGGAATTGAAGATTCATAAATGGTATCTGGCAGTGATTTCCGGAAAATAAAGCCGTAGATCATATTGACAAAATACAGATGCGGTCTATAATGATTGGTGGCACCAATATTGGTGTTACCAATCATTTTTTTAAGGAAGTGCAGTTATGAAATATGTAAAACAGTTTTTGATTATTTTAGGAATCTCGCTCATTGGTGAAGTGTTGAAATATGCATTATCGCTGCCGATTCCTGCCAGCATTTACGGAATGGCAATTTTGTTTGTATGTCTGATGACAGGAATTGTGAAGTTGGATGATGTCCGCGAGACAGGAAAATTTCTAATCGAGATCATGCCGATCATGTTTGTACCGGCGGGAGTAGGGCTGATGGACAGCTGGGAGACACTTCAGCCGGTGTTTTTACCGGTATGTGTGATCACGGTCATCACGATCTTTACCGTGATGCTGGCGACAGGACGGTTGTCACAGTGGATTATTCGCCGGGATCACGCAGCAGAGGAAACGACACAGGATAACACACAGACGGGCCGCATGTGTGAATCATAATCATAGGAGAATGAAAATGCGCGATTTTTTTGAAACATCGATGTTTGCGGGAGTGACACTGAGCTTGATCTCATATCTGGTCGGTGCTGCACTCAAAAAGAAGTTTAAAATAGGGATTTTAAATCCGCTGCTCGTATCGATCGTGGTGACGATCGCTGTGCTGGCAGTATGCAAAGTGGATTATCAGACTTATAATGAAGGTGCGAA
>JBNMKT010000235.1:0-2663 GCA_050874485.1 bacterium | reverse complement strand
AGTGATGCGTCCGTCGGACTGGCACTCGGCAGCTTCTTTGGACTGGTTATCACGGTGGTATTATATCTGGTGCGCAGAGTATTGAATTTCAAGGAATGTGTGGATTGTCTCGCAGACGGATTCAAGGCAATGGTTCCGGCGATCCTGATCCTGACATTTGCATGGACATTAAAGGCAATGACGGATTCGCTCGGCGCGAAGGCTTTCGTAGCGGCACTCGTAGCAAACAGTGCGGTCAGCCTGATGAATTTCCTGCCGGCAGTGATCTTTCTGATCGGCTGCTTCCTCGCGTTTGCGACAGGAACGAGCTGGGGTACATTCGGTATCCTGATCCCGATCGTAGTAGCTGTATTCCAGGATACAAACCATTCACTGATGATCATTTCGATCTCAGCATGTATGGCGGGTGCGGTATGTGGTGACCACTGCTCACCGATCTCTGATACGACGATCATGGCATCGGCAGGCGCACAGTGTAATCATGTCAACCATGTATCGACACAGCTGCCGTATGCGATCGTGGCTGCGGCTGTATCATTCGTCTCATACATTATTGCAGGATTTGTACAGAATGTATGGATCTGTCTGCCGATCGCGATCGTATTGATGCTGGCAGTGCTGTTTTTACTGAAAAATGTACATTCGCAAAATATGGATGAATAATAGTTGACACGACTCACAGATCGTGCTACTATCATAGCGAACAGAAACGAATAAATTCTTCGGGGCGGGGTGTGATTCCCCACCGGCGGTATAGTCCGCGAGCACTGAGCACAGGCAGCTGCCTGATGACACAGAGCAGAATCGGTGACCTGGATACGCGAATGATTGATTGTATCATAGGAATTCCGATACCGACAGTATAGTCTGGATGAGAGAAGATGTTTACCGTGTGCGTGCATTCCGGTGAGCTGCAGATGCGAGTATGGCAGATGGCATCGGATGTAATAGAACGAACAGCAAACATGGCTCTCAGACCGAAGGGATTCGGTTTGAGGGCCTTATTTTTATGTTATGGATTCGTTGAATTTAGGACTTCTGCTCAAATAATATGATTGAAGGAGGTTCTGAAAATGAACACAAAAAAGAAAATCTGGACGACACAGACACTGATCACAACGGCGATGCTGGCGGCGCTTGCGGGCGTCCTCATGTCACTTGAGATCTCGATTCCGATGATGCCCCCGTTTTACAAGGTGGACTTCTCAGATGTGCCGTCACTCGTTGCACTGTTTTTGATGGGACCGGTTCCTGCTGTATGCGTAGAGGTGATCAAGGTACTGATCAAGCTCGTGACAGTCGGAACGAGTACGATGTTTGTCGGCGATCTGGCTAATATTATCAGCATCGTCATGTATGTACTCCCGGTATGGCTCATCTATAAGAAGATGGGCAAGACGAGAAAAGCCGGTATCACGGCACTGATTGCGAGCATTCCGCTGCGTGTGGCATTTGCCTGCTTTGTAAATGCATGTATTACCCTGCCGCTCTATGCAAAGGCTATGGAGATGCCCTTAGACGGTGTCATCCAGATTGTAGCATCAGTCAATCCGGCCATTCATGATCTGACCAGCTTTGTTGTACTTGCGACGATTCCGTTTAATATATTAAAGATCGGTCTGAACTATGTCGTAGGCTTTCTGCTCTATGAGAGCCTGTGCAAGATCAGCTTCGTTCGTCAGGAGATCATGTCATGATCCGAAACTACAGGGATCTCACCAGACTGGAGATGGAGGCTGTTGATAAAAAAGAGACGATCGTGCTGATTCCGGTCGGAGCGCTGGAACAGCATGGGAATCAGGCCCCGCTCGGTACAGATGATATCATCGCAGAAGCGATGTGTGAATATCTGACAGAGGCACTTGAGGAAGCAGGTGAAGCGGATTTCCCGATGTTGATCTTTCCGGTCATACCGGTAGGACTGAGTACAGAGCATAAGAACTTTTGCGGGTCGGTCACATTGCGGCCGGACACCTATTATCATATGCTCTATGACATCGCAGTGAGTCTGGCACATCATGGTTTTGAAAAACTGGCATTTCTTGTGTGCCATGGTGGAAATGCACCGATCATACAGGTGCTCAGCCGCGAGCTGCGCAGTGAGCTGGGCATTGCACCGTTTATCCTGTCGTCGGGAGCGTTCTCACATCCGGATGTTCAGGCGACGATCTCGGAGGGAAATATCTGGGATTTCCACGGCGGAGAGATGGAGACTTCGATGGTCATGGCGGTGGATGAGAGCCTGGTGAAGCTCGAGACGAGCGAAGCGGGGATTCCGGCTGCATTTGTAGATAACAAGGCATTGAAGCCATATGGCAGCGTGTCGATCGGATGGGTGTCTGAGGACTGGCAGACAGCGGATGGCAGACCAATCGGCATCGGCGGGGATCCTTCGGGGGCTTCGGCTGAAAAAGGCCGCATCATCCTGCGCACCAGTGCTCGGGAACTCGTACCGGGGCTGCTCGAGATCCGTAAATGGAATAATAAGAAATAACGTAAAAAAGAATCCTGCTTGCAGGATTCTTCAGACTGTAGACAAAGCGCTTTTGGTTAGCATGCCAGAAGCGTTTTTCTTTTTTTAGGTGCAAAAAGTGTGTATTCTATCAATAATAAACACTTTGAGGCTCCACGTGTTCCTCCTCTGGCTATCATCTTTGCCAGCT
>JBNMKT010000234.1:0-2668 GCA_050874485.1 bacterium | reverse complement strand
GCAGACTGTATCTGTAAAGTATTTGTTGATCACCTCATAATCGATACCGATCGCTTCAAAGATCTTGGAACCCTGATAAGACTGGATCGTAGAGATACCCATCTTCGCCGCGATCTTGACGATACCGCCGATGACTGCCTGATTGTAGTCTTCGATGGCTGCATAATAATCTTTGTCTAATAAATGATCATCCACGAGCTGCTTGACAGTATCCTGTGCCAGATACGGGTTGACTGCACAGGCTCCATAGCCGAGCAGTGTCGCAAAATGATGTACCTCATGCGGCTCACCGGATTCCAGAATAATCGCAAGTGCTGTTCTCTTTTTCGTGACAACCAGATGCTCATGGAGCGCCGCTACTGCAAGCAGTGAAGGGATCGCTACATGGTTCTCATCAACACCGCGGTCTGACAGAATCAGGATATTTGCCCCATCACGGTACGCACGGTCTGCCTCGACAAACAGACGGTCAATCGCTTTCTCCAGACTTGTATTCTTATAATA
Organism: bacterium; assembly: GCA_050874485.1. Taxonomy (GTDB): domain Bacteria; phylum Bacillota; class Clostridia; order Lachnospirales; family Lachnospiraceae; genus W0P33-017. The sequence continues at coordinate 2,164 of JBNMKT010000234.1, read as the reverse complement.
GGTAATCGGAATCTCTACGACATGGAAACCTTCCTTATTCATAGATTTAATCTTCATCAGATCTGTATTTGTCAGAATCGGATTATTCACCTTGATCACATGGCAGTTTTCCGGTTTTTCTAATAATAAGTTGCCATCCTCACCAATATAAGTTGTCGTAGAGGTAACGATCTTCTCACGGATGGAGTCAATCGGGGGATTCGTCACCTGTGCAAACAACTGTTTAAAATAGTTAAACAACGGCTGATATTTGCTGTCAAGCACAGCGAGCGGAATATCTATTCCCATCGCGCTCGTAGACTCACCACCATTTTGTGCCATCGGCAGGATCACTTCTTTGAGTGACTCATACGAATAACCGAATGCCTTCATCATGCGCTGACGCTCCTCATAGCTATACTCAGGTACACGCTGATTCGGAATACGCAGATCTTTCAACTGTACGAGATAGCGGTCAATCCACTCACCGTAGGGCTGTCTGCCGGCATAATAGTTTTTCAGTTCCTCATCATCAATGATGCGTCCTGCTTTCGTGTCTACGAGCAGCATTTTTCCGGGACGCAGACGATCTTTGGACACGATATGTGTCGGATCGATATCGAGGACTCCGACCTCTGAGGATAAAATCAACTGGTCATTGTCGAGCACATAATACCTGGACGGGCGCAGGCCGTTACGGTCAAGCACAGCTCCCAGATAATCTCCATCGGAAAACACAATCGATGCCGGACCATCCCACGGCTCCATCATCGTCGCATAATACTGATAAAAATCTTTCTTTTTCTGGCTCATCAGATGGTTGTTTGCCCAGGGCTCCGGGATCATGATCATGACTGCCAGCGGCAGCGTCATACCATTCATAACGAGAAATTCCAGTGTGTTATCTGTCATCGCAGAATCGGAACCCTCGGTATTGATGACCGGCAATACCTTGGTCAGCTGATCGTGAAGCTTGCCAGATGTCATCGTTTCCTCACGTGCCAGCATCTTGTCCGCATTGCCGCGGATCGTGTTGATCTCGCCGTTATGAACGATAAAGCGGTTCGGATGTGCACGCTCCCAGCTCGGATTCGTGTTTGTACTGAAGCGGGAATGCACGGTAGCGATCGCTGATTCGTAATCGGGATCCTGCAGATCGTCAAAGAATAAACGCAGCTGGTCAACTAAAAACATTCCTTTATATACGATCGTCCGGCTTGAAAGTGATGCCACATAGGTATCTTCATTACTCTGTTCAAATACACGTCTCACGATATATAACATCCGGTCAAAATCCAGACCCTTTTCTACATGCTCCGGACGCTTGATAAATGCCTGCATAATATAAGGCATGCAGTCACGTGCCTTCTGTCCGAGCACATTGGCATGTGTCGGCACCTCACGCCAGCCCAGCAGTTCCAGACCTTCTTTGGCCACAATGACCTCGAACATCTTCTTGGCCTGATTGCGCTGCAGCTCATCCTGCGGGAAGAAAAACATGCCGACACCGAAATCACGGTCGCCGCCAAGCTCGATACCGAGCGGTTTCACTGCTTTCGAGAAAAATTTGTATGATACCTGCAGCAGAATACCGACTCCGTCTCCGGTCTTTCCTTCCGCATCCTTTCCTGCACGGTGTTTCAGATTCTCTACAATCTTCAATGCCTGCTCAACAGTCGCATGGCTCTTTCTTCCTTTGACATCCACGACGGCACCGATACCGCAGTTATCATGTTCAAATGCCGGATCATACAGACCCTGTGCGCGCTGTCTGCTCTCATCTACCACATGTTCTCTCATACGCGTGTCCTCTCTTTACTAGGATTATTTACTGGAATTTGTATTCCTTAAATTGAGATTCCTTCTCAACTAGATTACTAATATGATAGCCCAAAGAGATTCCTGCGTCTATCCCTGATTTTCGTCAAATTGTCTGATTGTTTTCTTTTTATGATTTACTGATATTATTTTCTGATATTTATTTGAATTGTTTTTGATATATAGATGTATACGCACAATTCTGTGCATCACTTCCAAGAAAAACCTAAGAATCTAAAGTGGGAAAAACGTCCGGAATTCAAATTGTGTCTGAATTGTTCTGAATCGTTTTCCCCGCATTCCTGCATATAACCTTATAAAATTAAGTATTATTCATTGTTTTTGCAAGTTTTAATATAGTATCCTG
>JBNMKT010000233.1:0-2680 GCA_050874485.1 bacterium | reverse complement strand
TACCACAGGATCTCGTGATCGGAATGGGCTGTCGGAGCCGGACACCACCGGAACAGATCTATGAATTTGTAAAGCATGTGTTTGAACAGCAGGAATGGTCATTGTACCGGGTCCGGGCTGTGGCATCCATTGATGTGAAACAGGCGGAACCGGGGCTGCTCGCACTGGCAGAGCGGCTACAGGTGCCCTTTTTGACTTATCCGGCACAGAAGCTGTGTGCGCAGCAGGGGACGTTTGCTGCTTCTGATTTTGTGCGCCGCACCGTAGGTGTGGACAATGTCTGTGAGCGGAGTGCACTGTGTGCTGCGGTGGATGAGGGCTGGCTGCCGCGTGGTAGCCGGTTTGAGCGGTATGTGCGGCTGCCGAAGCAGGCAAAGGATGGCATGACTGTGGCCGTAGTCGGATTATGTGAAAAATTTTTTCAAAATTTTTAATAAAAATGTAGTTATTTTTGAAGCTTCAATCGTTATAGTATATATACAGAATTTTTTTGTAACGACAACGGCAAAAAGGTGTCTGTATGTATGATAAGAGGCATCCGGGGAAATGTGACCGGGAGGATCATTATTATTTTGCGTGAGAAGAGAGGAAACAAACATGGAAGAGAAGAAGGAAGTATTAGAGCAGGAAAAAGAGAAGAAAAACGTGACCGAACAGGTAACAGCATCCACACAGGCAGAGTCTGGGACATCCGGAAAGAGAGCAGCCGGTAAAAAGAACGGACTCGCAAGACATGTAGCATTTGCGCTGATTGCGGTTCTGCTGGTCGGAGGTGTCGGCACATCGATCGGAATGAGTGCGTGGATGATGAACACGCAGGCAGCCCAGAATGAGAAGGTGAGCAAGTTTATCGATGATGAGCGCGCACGTCAGGCTGAGGAAGCAGCACAGGAGAGCACGTATCAGGAGGATGGTTACAAGGTCATGGATCAGTATGAGATCCGCAGTACCACGCAGATCTCCGATGCCTATTTAAACAATGATCCGTCAGGGCTCAGCGACGAGGACAAAAAGACCTATGATATGGCGAAAGCGGTTCTCGATGAGATCATTACAGACGGAATGAGTGACTACGAAAAGGAACTAGCGATCTACAATTGGATGGTAGATAATATCGGTCAGGGCAGCGGCCATACAATCAGTATGCCGGGACAGAATTCTGAGTCATATACACCGCATGATGTATTGCTCAATCACAATGCTGTATGTGTCGGTTATGCGACGACGTTCCGTCTGCTGGCCAATATGGAAGGTATGGAAGTACATATCGTACATAACGACTATCATTCTTGGGATATGGTAAAGCTGGATGACGGCGAATGGTATCAGCTGGATATCTATTCTGATGTAAACGGTTCCAAATACCGCAACTTCAATATGACAGATGAACAGGCGCGCAATGGACATGACTGGGACGATTCTGCATTACCCGAGGCAAAAGGAACAAAGTATTCCTATGCAGTACAGAGTGCGGTGGAGGTGAAAGACCTGTTTGAGATCCCGGCAAAGGTACGCGATATTATAAAACCGGGCAAGAGCGGCAGTCTGTTCTTCAAGTTCCCGAAGAAGCTGACAGACAAGGATCTGTCGCTGGCTGATCAGATGATTCAGATCATGCAGCAGGCAATGTATTCCGTAGAGGGTGGCGATAGCAAGGATCTGAGCGCTTCCTGGGTAGATGATGGAAACGGCAGCTATGTATTGGCGATCTACGTGAGCGATTATTCCGGAAATAGCAGCTCTCCGGTTGGCGATGCAGATCCGAAGAAAGTGACTGAGATGACGAACAAGATCAATGAACTGTTCGGCAGCCAGGTCATGGATCCGAATGATGCCAGTGGTGATGGTGAAGTAGTGCCTCTGGATGAGACGACAGCGAATACTACCGGTGAGATGACGGCAGAAGTCATCGGTGGAACAGATGTGACGGTCACTGAAGCACAGGAGGCGGCTGAGCAGGCGTTGACGGATGCTATGACGAACGTTACGGTCGAAGCTGATGGACCGACCGCAACATTTGTGGCAGGTAACTAATCAAGTCATAATAGGATAAAAGGTGAACGATATGAAGAAATTATCTCAAAAAATCACACGAAGCGTGCTGCTGATCTGCAGCATGCTCCTGTTGGCAGGATGTCCGACCGGCTGTGGTGGCAAGCAGGCAGCGAATGATAGCGATACGCAGGCATCTGTTGATATGGATGCACTGAGCAAATCGATGCTGGAGGCAGATACGACGCTGCCGGAGATGGTGACTGTGACAGATAAAGATGACCAGGCAGAATTGAATTTTGGATCGTTTTCCGATTTCGAGTACGATAGAGTAGCTGCATACTTCTATGCATATGCCAAGGAGGGCGGTTCTGAGGAGATCGCAGTCATAGAACTGAAGGATGCACAGGATGCGGCAGCACTCATGAATACACTGCAGAAGCATCTGGAGGATCGCAGAGGCGCGCTGGAATCCTATGCACCGGATCAGCTTACACTGATTGATCATGCAGTGATCAAGCAGAAGGGACGTTATGTAGCGATGATTATATCACCAAAGAGCGGACTCGTTCAGCAGGCATTCGATGCCGAATAACAGAGTAGAATTGAGGTAGGGACGATGGTATTTAGCAGCATATTTTTCTTATGTGTATTTTTACCGATCGTAGTAGTGATATATTATGGATTG
>JBNMKT010000232.1:0-2705 GCA_050874485.1 bacterium | reverse complement strand
GCGTGGCGAAGATGCATGATCTGAGTGAGAGTTCGCAGGTACAGGCGGATCGTCTTGACAAGACCAAGACTTCCTTTGATGAACTCAAGCATGAGATCGAGTCCGTGTCCACGGCTTCGCGAGAGATCTTTGATCAGACGAATTCAATCAACGATCTGAAGAATGGTGTGAGCGGAGTGATCGAGCAGCTGGCGGCGATCGCAGAGGAGAATGCAGCATCTACGCAGGAGACCAGCGCCAGCATGAATACACTGACAGAAAATATTGACCGTTGCAAGGATGAGACGGAGATTCTGTCAACTCTGAGCACAGAGCTCAACGAACAGACAAGTAAATTCAAATTATAACAGATATAACAGGTATTATATGACAGACATCATGTTTTTTATGGAAATACTGGGCACCATAGCATTTTCTATCTCCGGCGCGATCGAGGCGATGAAAAAGAAGATGGATCTGCTTGGTGTGCTGGTACTCGGTCTGGTCACAGCAGTAGGCGGCGGGATCGTCCGTGATATCATCATCGGGCATCTGCCGCCTGCATCGTTTCGCGATCCGACCAATGCGCTGCTGGCATTAGCGACAGCGTTTGTTGCATTTGTGATAGGGATGATTGTATCGATGAAACATGCGAGCCCGCGCAGTGTACTGTGGAATCAGATATTGCTGCTCTCGGATGCGTTTGGCCTGGGGGCATTTACGGTGCTCGGTATACAGGGCGTGCAGGCACAGATGGATGATCCCGGTGTGGCACTGCTGTTGTTTGTCAGCGTGATAACGGGAGTGGGAGGCGGCCTGCTGCGCGATATCTTTGCGGGAAATGTGCCGTATATTTTCCGTAAGCATGTCTATGCGACTGCATCGATTGCCGGGGCATGTGCCTATCTGCTGCTGCAACAGACCGGCTACCGTGGACTGGCTGCGATTGCGAGCCTGCTGCTCGTCGTGCTTTTGCGTATTCTCGCAGCACATTTCCAGTGGAATCTGCCGCGCGTAGAACTGCCGGAATGAACATTAGAAATGAGTAAAAAAGGAGCTCTGATCCATGTGGTCAGAACTCCTTTTTTAAAACGATTGTGCTTTTAACCCATCACTACTTCTACATGATAGTTGGTCTTTCCTTTTTCATAAGGGATCACGCAGCCGTCTACCTGCCTGCCATCAACGGTGATACTCTTGATGCCCTTTTCCACATGATCCGGATTGGTCACATGGATCTCATAATCACCTTCCCGGAAGGTTCTCGTCAGTGTAAAATCACCGAAATCCTTCGGGATGCACGGATCGATAGACAGACCCTTGTGTGTCGGATACAGACCCAGAATATACTGGGAGATATTGACAAATGTCCATGCGGCGGTTCCGGTCAACCAGCTGTTTTTCGCTTCGCCGTGGAACTTGGCATCTGCACCTGCTACCATCTGGGAGTATACATACGGCTCAGTGCGGTGGATCTCGGAGATCTCCTCTACATATGCAGGACAGGTCTTGCGATAGATCTCAAATGCACGGTCGCCGCGGCCGATCACTGTCTCGGCGCAGGATACCCAGGGGTTGTTGTGGCAGAAAATACCGGCATTTTCCTTGTATCCCGGCGGATAAGAAGATACCTCACCGAGTTCGAGGTGATATCTGGTATATGCGGGCTGGAGAATCATGACCCCATATTTGGTATCCAGTTTTTCCTTTACAGAATCCAGTGCTTTCTTTGCCAGGCCTTCCTTGACACCGACACCTGCCAGTACACAGAATCCCTGCGGCTCGATGTAGATCTGACCTTCCTCACACTCTTTGGAACCGATCTTTTTACTGTAAGCGTCGTAGGCGCGGACGAACCAGTCTCCGTCCCAGCCATCTTTTAAGATCGCATCATACATCTTCTGCACCTCTGCGCGTGCGCGTGCTGCCTCTGCATCATCGCCCTGCAGTTCGCATAACTGTGCGTATTCCTCGCCATATTTTACAAACATGCCAGCGATAAATACGGACTCTGCAACAGGACCTTCGCTCGGGCCAAAGGTCTGGAATGATTCGCCCGGATGCTCAGAGAAGCAGTTTAAGTTCAGGCAGTCATTCCAGTCCGCGCGGCCGATCAGCGGCAGGTCATGCGGACCTTTGTGGTTTACAATATAATCAAAAGAGCGTTTCAGGTGCTCCATCAGTGGCTGCGCCACAGACATATCGTTGTCGAACGGTACCTGCTCAGTCAGGATGGTTGTATCTCCGGTCTCGCGGACATAAGCGCTTGTTCCGGCGATCAGCCACAGCGGATCATCATTGAAGCCGCTTCCGATGTCAGAATTTCCCTTCTTGGTCAGTGGCTGGTACTGGTGATAAGCACTGCCGTCCTGGAACTGTGTAGAAGCAATGTCGATAATTCGCTCGCGTGCACGATCGGGGATCAGATGTACGAAACCAAGCAGATCCTGGCAGGAATCGCGGAATCCCATGCCACGTCCGATGCCGGATTCGTAGTAAGAAGCGGAACGTGACATATTGAACGTCACCATACACTGGTACTGGTTCCAGATATTAACCATACGGTTTACTTTATCGTTTTCGGATACAACGTGATATTTTGAGAGCAGTGCATCCCAGTAGCTGCACAACTCCTCAAATGCCTTTTCGACATCCGCATCCGTCTGATATTTAGCCAGCATAGCGTTTGCAGGTTTCTTGTTGATCACGCCGGGCTTCTCCCATTT
>JBNMKT010000231.1:0-2760 GCA_050874485.1 bacterium | reverse complement strand
TAATATCCGTGCATACGTTGCGCAAGACTTTTTTAGGAGACGAATCGAAAACATGCGACTACGAAATATTCCGGGTGCAGATGCCGCAGTAGCGGCATGCCCTTATGTAATAGGGCAGCCCAAAGACCTGCGCGGTCATTGGAATGACAGATTTGAGACCACACAGCCGATCCATATCGAAGTCGGCATGGGAAAAGGCCAGTTTCTGTTCGGACAGGCTGCTGCCCATCCCGAGATTAATTATATCGGCATCGAGCGCTATACGAGCGTGCTGCTGCGCGCCATTCAAAAGATCAATCCGGACGAACCTCCGAAAAATATGTTGTTTATCTGTATGGATGCCGCAGAATTGCCGGAAGTATTTGCTCCGAATGAGATCTCCCGGATCTATCTGAATTTTTCCGATCCGTGGCCCAAGGACAGACATGCCAGACGCCGTCTCACATCATCCGAGTTTCTCTCTCGTTATGATCAGATCCTCGCCGCCGATGGCTCGATCGAGTTCAAGACAGATAACCGCGGATTATTCGACTTCTCACTCGATGAGATCGAACACTCTCCGGTCTGGAAACTGACTGCCCACACGTTTGACTTGCATCACACACCAGAATTGTGCGAGGGCAATATCATGACAGAATACGAAGAAAAATTCTCGTCCATGGGCAACCCGATCTGCAAGCTGATCGCAACGCGCAAATAAAATCTTTCACAAACAATCAATCGAATGCATGCTTTGTGAACATTCGATTGTCACGAACAAAAAGATGCCGCATAAGCTATACCATAATTCCACACACTATGAGGAATGTCATTGTCATGAGTAAAAAGCCTGTGCGACATCATTTTTTTCACTCCTGCTGTCACCGTATGCGCCGAAGCTGCCGCTTTCAAAAGCGCTGCGACTGCATCTGCCGTGCCTTTTCGGAGATCATCAAACTATTAAATTGTGTCTGACTGCTGCAATCAGGTAGTCTGTTCCGGTCTGCAGCCTTACTGCGCTGCAATCTTTGCAGCCAGTTCTTCCAGATACTCCCATCGCTCCAGCTTCTCTTCGAGCAGTTGTTCGGTAGTTTCTTTCTCCTCGAGCAGCTCCCGCAGCTTTGCTGCATTCGTCGCGTTCGCTGCCATGTCATTATCAATATCCTCTAATCGCTGTTCCAGCGTTGCTATGTCATCCTCTATCGTGTCATATTCCCGTTGTTCTTTATAGGTAAACTTCACTTTCGCTGCATGTGTGCGTCCCTGACGCTCACGCTCCTGTGCACGGGTCAAGATCTCTGCGTTTTGTGCATCTGCCTGTGCCACATTTCCTCTGTTAGCGGATATCTCCATAGATTGTGACTGCTCCATCTCGCGCACCAGTGCATATTCGCTATAATTGCCCTCAAACTGGCGGATGCCATCCGGTTCAAATGCAAACAGCCGCTTCGTCACACGATCGAGAAAATAGCGGTCATGTGATACCACAATCACGATTCCGTCGAACCGGTCCAGATAATCCTCTAAGATCGTCAGAGTGCGGATATCCAGATCATTTGTCGGCTCATCCAGGATCAGTACATTCGGAGCCTCCATCAATACACGCAGCAGATTCAGACGCTTTTTCTCTCCACCTGAGAGTTTTTCGATCCGCGCATACTGCTCCTGTGGAGGAAATAAAAACTTATCCAGCATCGCAGACGCGGAGATCAGGCCATCTTCGGTACGCACATATTCGGCCGTATCGCGGATATAATCGATCACACGGGCCTGCGGATCCATATATGCAATGCCCGCCGATGGATCATTTTCCCATTCCTGTGAATAATAGCCGATCTTTACTGTCTGTCCTACAACGACTTCTCCGCTATCCGGCTGTATCAGCCCGGCGATCAGCTTCATCATCGTTGTCTTTCCACAGCCGTTTTCCCCGATAAAGCCTATGCGGTCTCCTTTTAAGAAAATATAGCTAAAGTCCGTAAATAACGGTTTATCATACGCTTTGCCCACATGATGCAGTTCTACCGTAGTCCGCCCCAGACGACTGGAGATCGACGACAGCTCCACACTGCCATCACGCACCGGCGCATGTCTGTTTTTCAGTTCTTCATAACGCTCCAGTCTCGCTTTTTGCTTTGTAGAGCGCGCTCTGGCACCACGCCTGACCCATTCGAGCTCCACGCGCAGGATCGACTGACGCTTGCGCTCGCCTGCGTCCTCCATCTGTTCACGCGCCTCCTTCAGCTCCAGAAATCCTGCATAATTGGTATCATAGCTGTACATCTGGCCTTTATCGATCTCTACAATGCGGTGTACTACACTATCCAGGAAATAGCGGTCATGTGTAACCAACACGAGCGCGCCCTTATAGTTCTTCAGATAATCCTCCAGCCACTGTGCTGTCCGGCTGTCCAGGTGGTTCGTAGGCTCATCCATGATCAGTATATCCGCCTCACTGAGCAGCGTCGCTACGATCGCCACACGCTTTTTCAACCCACCTGACAGTACATTCACACTCTGATCCACATCCACGATGCCCAGCTCTGTCAGCATCTGCTTTGCCTGTGCCTCCAGCGAAAAATGATCGGTATTCATATGTGTATTCTGCCCATCCAGTGCTGCCTCCAGCACTGTCATATGCTCTGCAAATACCGGCTGCTGTGGCAGCATACGGATCACCACATGATTCGCTCTCACAATGCGCCCATCATCCGGCTCCTCTTCACCTGCCATCATGCGCAGCAATGTCGATTTACCGGTTCCGTTGATGCCGATGATACC
>JBNMKT010000230.1:0-2788 GCA_050874485.1 bacterium | reverse complement strand
TCTGCATGCACATCCCTGTTTTTAGGAAAAGCGGTCAGCTTATTATTCAGATCACAAGTGGCGAGCAGTACATGCTCTGCGTCAGGGATACCCTGCGCGTGGAGCTGTGCGTTCAGCCACTTTTCTTCTTTTCCGGCGTGTTTTAAGTTGTTTTCCATGATATGGCCGTCTAATATGAGTACCGCAGTCAGATCCTCCTGCTCCGGCATGAGAGACAGGTCGCTCGGAGTCGCCGGACGGTCAGAAGATTTTGGCAAAAAACTGAAACGGCCGTTTCCTTCGAGAATGACAGTCTGGAGTTGTGCGATATCAAAATATCCGCTGACGCGGCACTGCTCGAGAAATTCATTCAGATCTATTTTTGATTTCTTCAGATTTTCCTCGTATAAGATGTCATTGTGGAGCAGGATCAGTGGTTTGCCGTTTAAAAAGCGGCGGGCTTTGATCGATTTGCCCGAGAGCAGCGACAAGCAGACTGCAGCCAGGGAATAGATGATCATGGCAGCTGATGGACGATGGTAGTCTTCGAGGTTTGTGGCCATCTCTGCAGCGATTGAACCGATCGTGATGCCGTTGATATAGTCGAACAGGCTCATCTGTGACATCTGACGATAACCCATGAGTTTGGTCATGAGAAACAGTACGATCAGGGATGCGAGTGACAGAACGATTACATATGAGATTTCTTTGATCATGTGAATGATCCTCCGGATTGTTTTTTCAGAGTATGTGTTTTTTTTAACAAAATATGCGGAAAATATAAGTGAGAATGGGATTTGCAGGTATAAGGTTCTTTTAAATATCAGGCAGATATGGTAAAATACTCTATAATTATGCGAAAAAGTGGGTGAAACACGGTGGATAAAAAACAGAAAACAGCCGATGACGGTCATGCACAGGTGACTGTGCTGGGTGCGCGCGGCAGTATACCGGTGAGCGGCGAACAATATCGGATATATGGTGGGGCAACAGCGTGTGTGCTGCTGGAAACAGGCATGGATGGAGGATGTTCTTCGCAGGCGGTGATTTTTGATGCAGGCAGCGGAATGATGAATCTGCCGGAGCGGATCTGGAAGCAGCACGCAAAGGTCCATGTGTTTTTATCCCATTTTCATCTGGATCATCTGATAGGAATACCGATGAGCCGGATGTTGTTTGATGAAACTGCGGAAGTGATATTTTATGCGCAGGATGGAGCGCAGATTCGAGGCGCGTTTGAGCAGATGATGAAAGAACCGCTCTGGCCAGTCGGACCGGATGCATTTCGGGCAAAGATCGGTTATCGTAGTGTAGGTGGGCAGTCGGTGGTATTGACTGCTGGGTCAGATGGAATCGACGGAATTGCTCCGGTGCAGATATCAGCCATGCAGGTGACACATCCGGGTGGAGCCACTGCTTTTCGTGCAGATTGGGATGGCCACAGTATGGTCTATGCCACGGATTGTGATCCGGATGGGGACGCGGTACACGAACTGGCAGACTTTGCAGCGGGGACAGATCTGTTGATACTGGATGCGCAGTATACGGATGCGGAATATGAGAGGTGCAGAGGTTTTGGACACTCCAGCATCCGGACGGCATCACAGCTCATAGAATTCAGTCATGCAAAAAGGGGCAGACTGTTTCATCATGCACCGGATCACACAGATACACGTATGGCTGAATTAGAACGGCAATTACAGCAATATCGGGAGTATATCTCATTTGCCAGAGAGGGAGAACGTATCATTATATGATAAATGACACACTTCAAAAAGTCTTAAATATCGGTATTGCATTTTCCAGGGAAAAAGACAGGGAAAAGCTGTTGGATCAGATACTGACATCAGCAATGGATATCACACAGTGCGATGGTGGAACGCTGTATATTAATAATGGTGAAGCTTTGGAATTCTGCATTATGATCACGCGTTCGCAGGGGATCCATCAGGGAGGCGGAGAAGGTGCGACGACACTGCCGCCGGTGCCTTTGTCGGAGAAAAATGTCTGTGCATGCGGAGTGCTCTATCGCAGGCTGATCAACATACCGGATGTCTATGAGAGTTCGGGGTATGATTTTTCGGGACCGAAAAAATATGATGCGATGACCGGATATCATACACAGTCGATGCTGGTTGTGCCGTTGGAAGATGACAGAGAGCACATAATCGGAGTCGTCCAGCTGATCAATGCATTGGACGAAAGCGGACAGATCATACCCTTTGACAGCGAATATGAACAGATCCTGCTTGCGATGGGCTCACAGGCTGCGATTTGTCTCACAAATATGAATTATGCACATCAGATCCGGAAAATGCTGGATTCGTATGTAAAGGTGATGTCTACAGCGATCGATGCCAGAACGCCTTATAATGCGAACCACACAAGAAATATGGTGATCTATGCAACGCGGTTCATCGACTGGCTGCAGAAAAACTATCCGGGTCAGTATTTTGATGAGCAGAAAAAACAGGAATTTATCATGAGTGTGTGGCTGCACGATATCGGTAAACTGATCACACCGTTAGAGATAATGGATAAGCAGAGCCGGCTGGCGGGCAATTATCATCTGGTCATGGATCGCTTGGAAAAGATCCGGTTGCTGGCGCGCATCGCACAGCTGGAGGACCGCATGAGCAATGCACAGGCAGAACAGACGTTGTCGGATATCAGGCATGCGGAGGAGCTGGTGCGTACAGTGAATGGAGCAGGACCGCTGACGGATGAGCAGATAGAGCAGGTGGAGCAGCTGGCGGCACGTACCTATATTGAGGAAGATGGAACCGTGCATAGCTGGATCACAGGGCAG
>JBNMKT010000229.1:0-2796 GCA_050874485.1 bacterium | reverse complement strand
GGTCAGGAATGGAGCAGCACTAAACAGGAACTCTTATGTGCCGCGAGGGTGCCTGGGCTGAGCTGGCTGCAGAGGTAACGTTCATGGTGAGGATTCAAAGCAAAACGCCCGGTAAAAAAATAAATATGGAAACAATTGCCTGACTTTTTACGAAGTCAGGTTTTTTATTTTAGCGGAAAATCCTGTAAACAGGATTTTATTTTTATATTGTGGCAAAATTGGAAATCATATATAATAAGTCCTAGGGATATTTATTCCACACAGGGACAAAACACTCTAAGGAAAGGAACGAATGAGATGAAAAGAATTGGTTTATTGACGAGTGGCGGTGATTGTCAGGCTCTGAATGCAGCGATGCGCGGTGTTGTAAAGGGTCTGAGCGAAAATGCAGATGAACTGGAGGTATACGGATTTCTGAATGGCTATAAAGGTCTGATCTATGGCAACTACAAACTCCTGACTTCTGCGGATTTTTCAGGAATTCTCACAAAGGGAGGAACGATTCTGGGATCTTCGCGTCAGCCGTTCAAGCTCATGCGTATACCGGATGAGAATGGACTGGATAAAGTAGAGGCGATGAAGCAGAATTATTATAAGCTGAATCTGGATTGCCTCGTGATCCTTGGAGGAAATGGTACGCAAAAGACAGCTAATCTGCTGCGTGAAGAGGGACTCAATGTGATCCATCTGCCCAAGACGATTGATAATGATATCTATGGAACAGATGTGACATTTGGTTTCCAGAGTGCGATCAACATTGCGTGTGATGCGATTGACTGCATCCATACGACGGCAGCATCCCACAACCGTGTATTTATTGTTGAGGTTATGGGACATAAAGTTGGCTGGCTGACATTATATGCAGGTATGGCTTCCGGCGCAGATATTATCCTGCTTCCGGAGATCCCTTATGATATTGATAAGGTGATTGAAGCAATCGATAAACGTACAAAGGCAGGAAAGGGATTCACGATCCTGGCTGTCGCAGAAGGTGCGATCTCCAAGGAAGATGCCCAGCTGTCCAAGAAAGAGTACAAGAAAAAGCTTGAAAACTATAAATATCCGTCTGTTTCCTATGAGATTGCAGATATGATTCAGGAAAAGACCGGTATTGAAGTGCGTGTCACTGTTCCCGGACATACACAGCGAGGCGGCAGCCCGTGTGCCTATGACCGCGTACTCTGTACCAGATTAGGCGCAGAAGGAGCCCGTGCGATCATGGATGGAGACTATGGCGTGATGATCGCAATGGTCAACGGCAAGATCAAACGTGTGCCGCTCGGAGATGTGGCAGGAAAGCTCAAGGTGGTAGATCCCGAGTCACAGATCATTAAGCAGGCAAAATATGTAGGAATCAGTTTTGGTGATTAATTATGGCTTACACGGCGTTATACCGAAAGTTCCGCCCGAATGAATTTGAGGATGTCAAAGGGCAGGAACACATTGTAACGACTCTCAAAAACCAGATAAAAGCAGACCGAATCGGACACGCGTACCTGTTCTGTGGTACGCGTGGAACCGGAAAGACGACAGTAGCAAAGATATTTGCGAAAGCGGTCAATTGTGAACACCCGGTAGACGGCAGCCCTTGTGGGGAATGTGCTTCCTGCAGAGCTATCGCTGCCGGGAGTTCTATGAATGTCATAGAGATCGATGCTGCATCCAATAATGGTGTGGATAATATCCGTGAGATCCGTGAAGAGGTCAATTATTCTCCGACGGAGGGACGCTACAAGGTCTACATCATAGATGAGGTTCATATGCTCTCCATAGGAGCGTTCAATGCCTTGTTAAAGACGTTGGAGGAGCCACCGTCCTATGTCATTTTTATTCTGGCGACGACCGAGGCGCATAAGATACCGATCACGATCCTGTCCAGATGCCAGCGCTATGATTTCAGGAGAATATCGATCGATACGATTACGGACCGGTTGAATGATCTGATCGCGCGCGAGGGCGTCGAGGCAGAGGACAAGGCGATCCGCTATGTTGCGAAGGCAGCAGACGGCTCCATGCGTGATGCACTCAGTCTCCTTGATCAGTGTATTGCCTTTTATCTGGGGCAGAAGCTGACCTATGACCATGTGCTCGAGGTACTCGGAGCTGTAGATACGGAGATTTTCTCTACGCTGCTCCGGCAATTATTGAAAAAAGATATTCCAGGCTGCATTGCGCTATTAGAGGAACTCGTGACGCAGGGCAGGGAGCTGGGACAGTTTGTGATAGATTTTACCTGGTATCTGCGCAATCTGCTGCTCATGCAGAGTGCGGATGACATGGAAGAAGTGCTGGATATGTCCAGTGAGAATCTCAAACTGCTCAAGGAAGAAGCGCAGATGGTCAAGCCTGAGGTGTTGGTGCGCTATATACAGGTATGTTCTACATTATCCAATCAGATCCGTTATTCGACGCAGAAGCGTATTCTGATCGAGATAGCGATTATCAAACTCTGCCGTCCTGCGATGGAGCAGGATCTCTCCAGTGTGCTGCAGCGGCTGGATGATCTGGAAAAAAAGATCGAGCAGGGTGTCTATATGGAAGTGCCACCGGCAGCAGCGCATACAGCAGGAGCTACTGCTGCACCTGGAGCCACGACGCCAGCTGTCAGAAAAAGACCGGAGCTGCCCAAGGCAGTATCCGAGGATATCCGCCAGCTTGTAAAGAACTGGAATCTGGTGCTCGGAGATCTGGGCGGACTCGCGCGCAATTATTTAAAGCAGGCGCATTTATCCCTGGAAGGAGAGAATGTGCTGCTCATCGTGCATGAAGATCCAGTAGCGGTAGCTTGTCTCAACG
>JBNMKT010000228.1:0-2796 GCA_050874485.1 bacterium | reverse complement strand
GTTATATCCGGCTCCGGGATACAGATCCTCATTCAATCCCAATTCTGTACCAGAGCAGAGCATGCCAAATGACTCATAGCCACGCAGTTTTCCTTTTTTAATCGTCATCACGCCCTCGATGGTGACGTGATCTTTTGCAGTTGCATAAACGGTCGCTCCAACGAGTGCCAGCGGAAACTTCTTTCCTGCACATACATTATCTGCGCCACAGCAGATCTGGAATGTGCCATGCGCTCCGGCATTTACCTCACACAGACTCAGATGTGTATCCGGGATCGGCTCGCATTTCTCAACCAGACCTACGACAACGCCGGAGATGTCTTTTCCGACCTCAATCAGTTCCTCCACCTCAAAGCCACAGGAGAACAGCTTCTCCTCCAGTTCCTTGGGTGTTACATCTATATCTACATATTCTTTCAACCAGCTTAACGGTGCTAACATGATTTGCCTCCTTTATTATATATCCCAAAATCCGAATTAATCATCAATCTGATCTAATACGCGCAGATCAGACTCGAATAACAACTTGATATTATTGATGCCGTACTTTAACATGGCGATTCGCTCAATGCCGATACCAAACGCAAAACCACTGTACTCATCTGTATCGATGCCACAGCCCTCGAGCACCTTGCGATTGACTACGCCGGCACCGAGTACTTCGATCCATCCGGTTCCCTTGCACAGCTTGCAGCCCTTACCGCCACACTGGAAGCAGCTCACATCGACCTCTACGGAAGGCTCCGTAAACGGGAAATAAGAAGGACGCAGTCTCGTTGTCACCTGTTTTCCGAAGATCTTTTTCACCAGTGCCTCTAACATACCCTTCAGATCGCACAAAGTGATACCCTTATCGACAACCAGGCCTTCCATCTGCGTAAACATCGGTGAATGTGTTGCATCATCATCGGAACGGAATACTTTTCCGGGAGAGATGATCTTGATCGGAGGCTTCTTTGCTTCCATGACATGAATCTGTCCTGCAGACGTCTGTGTACGCAGCAGATACTCCGGTGACAGATAAAATGTATCCTGCATATCACGCGCCGGATGATCCTGCGGTGTATTTAATGCGGTAAAATTATAATAATCTGTCTCGATCTCTGTTCCTTCGAATACTTCAAAGCCCATGGATGCAAAAATGTCTGTCAGCTGATTGCGCACCTGTGTGATCGGATGCAGATTACCTTTTACATTTTTGACCGCAGGCATGGTCACATCGATCTTCTCAGCCTCATAACGGCGGCGAAGTGCCTCTGCCTCCAGTTTTTTCGTACATTCATCGAGTACCGTCTCGATCGCTTCACGCGTCTCATTTACCCACTGGCCGACCTTCGGACGATCCTCCGGCGGTACATCCTTCATACCTTTCAATACAGCCGTCAGTTCACCCTTTTTTCCGAGAATGGCATTGCGCACCTCTCCTAACTTGTCTAAACCGTCTGAGTTCTCAATCTCAGCGATTGCATGTTCTCTGATTTTCTGTAGTTTCTCTTTCATGATCGTTCTCTCCTTTTTTAGTCATGCATCCTTGCGGAGCATTTTATCTGATAGAAATGTTTTTAGAAATGTTTTATTAAAAATGTTTTATTAAAAATGTTCTATCAAATAAAAAACGTCCCGGGATCCATCTGTCATCATACAGACATCGATCCTGGGACGAAATCAATCCGCGGTACCACCCATCTTCCCGTTCACATCCATCTGGAAAAAACGGGCTCTCTGATACACGTAACGTGTGCCACGTCACAGGCTACTGCATCCATTCCGGATCGTCGGTTCACCTGCGCTGCTCCGGCGTGAAATTTCACCTGTCATACATATTCCGAAAGAAGCTCTCAGCCATCAGCTTCTTCTCTCTGTCAGTCGTGTATACGGCTACTTTGCGCCATCCATGCATTTTTCTCAATATTCTTTCTCATCTTAGCACAGCAAATCTAAAACTGCAAGTCCAATTTCAAATCAATTCGGTTTTCACGCCAGATAGCGCTGCATGATCTCATACAGTTCTGCGACTTCTATCGGCTTGGACATATGCTCATTCATACCGGATTCATATGCGGTCTGGCGGTCTTCATCGAACGCATTTGCCGTCATCGCCACGATCGGTATCGTTGCGGCATCTGCCCGATCCAGTCTCCGAATCTGCCTGGTCGCCTCATAACCGTCCATCACCGGCATCTGTACATCCATAAATATCATGTCATAATATCCCGGGTTGGACGATTGTACCTTATCCACCGCAATCTGACCGTTTTCTGCAGTCTCGATCTCTACGCCGGTACTTCTTAAAATCTCCTGCGCGATCTCCTGATTCAATGCATTATCCTCGACCAGCAGGACATGCTTGCCGGCAAACGAAACCGGCTCACTGACCATACCGAATGTATTTTCCGGTTCTACCTCCCCGGACAGGATCTCATACAGATCAGATAAGAAGATCGGTTTTGCACAAAATGCCGTAACTCCGGCAGCGCGTGCCTCCTCCTCGATATCCGACCAGTCATACGCAGTCAGTATAATGATCGGTGTCTCATTTCCGATCTCCGCACGGATTCTGCGCACAACCTCCACACCGTTCATATCCGGCATCAGCCAGTCGATGATGAACGCCTTGTACGGTTTGCCGTCTTCATAGGCGAATTTGGCCTTGTAGGTTGCTTCCACACCCGACATCGTCCATTCTGCTGACATGCCGATCGACTCGAGCATCCGGGAGACATTCACGCAGGTGTCCATGCTGTCATCCGCGACCAGTGCACGCGGGCCGATCAGATCCTTGATCACCTTCACACG
>JBNMKT010000227.1:0-2871 GCA_050874485.1 bacterium | reverse complement strand
GCCTACACGCCAGAAATCCGTAATCGGACGGTGCGACCACAATTCACGCCGGTAGCTCATCTCGTCGAGCTGTGCGATGCGCACACCGTGTTCGTCTGCCGGAATGTGCTTTGCCATCACATCCATCGCCACCTTCGCCAGATACAGATTGGTTCCGATCCCGGCTGTTGCAGTGATGCCGGTCTGCGAGAGCACATCCAGGATCATCCGCATCGCCAGATCCCGCGCAGACAGCCCATACGTGTTCAGATAATCTGTCACATCAATAAATACTTCATCGATCGAATAGACGATCACATCCTCCGGTGCGACATATTTCATATAGATCCCATAGATCCGTGTACTGTACTGCATATAATACGCCATTCTCGGCGGCGCAATCAAAAAATCGACCTGTAATCCCGGATCTGCCACAAGCTGCGCCGAGCTGTGCGATGCCCCTGTAAACCGGTGCCCTGGCGCAGACTGCAGACGCTGCGCATTGATCTCGCGCACGCGCTGCCTGACTTCAAACAGACGGCTTCTGCCACCGATGCCATATGATTTGAGCGCCGGGGTGACTGCCAGACAGATCGTTTTGTCCGTCCGGCTCTCATCCGCGACGACCAGATTGGTATCCAACGGGTCCAAGCCCCGCTCGCGGCACTCCACAGAGGCATAAAAGGATTTTAGGTCGATTGCTACATAGATTCGTTGTTTTTGTTTCACCAGTCTGCCTCCTTCGCCCATATTGTGTACTATTTTACAGCAAATATGAGCGAAAGACAACTTAACGGTGAAACAGGTTCATGAGTTTTTCCCAGAAGCTCAGTGTCTTAGTCTGTGCCTGTGTCTGGACGCTCTCCTCGCTTTTTTCGATCGCTGCCATCTTGATGACGAACTGTACGGCGGCGACATTTGTATTTTTATCCGAAACAAATGACTGGGGCTTAGAATCACTGCCGGAGAGGGAGCCTACCATCTCATCGATCGTATCTTCGACCTTCGTATCCATGCCGTCAGTCTTTTCATAAAACTCCTGCGTTCCATCGTTTAATTCCTTCGTTCCGTCATCTAATGTTACCATGCCATCGTAGAGATCACGCGTTCCCTGCTTGAGATCTGCCGATCCGCTGACCAGCTCCTTACTGCCGCCCGCGAGTGCGTTTGCACCTGTGACAATCTGCGCATATGCATCGGTAAGCTGTCCGACGCCATCCGTATAGCTGCTGATACCACTGTCCATCGTCTCATAGCTCGTTTTGAGCTGCTTCATGCCTGTACTGAGCTGCTTTGCCCCTTTTTCGAGTTCGTCGAAATACATGGATGTCCCGCTGATCGCAGCGTTATTGCCCTTTAGGAGCATCGATACACTGTTCAGGCTGCTGATCTGCGACTGCAATGTGGCTGCCTGCGCCTGTGCCTCCTCGCTCTCGTCATAGCCCGGCGTGCTCTTGATCTGCTCTAAGGATGCGTTCAGCTGCTTGATCTGATTTGCGATGAGCTGCGCTGCCTGCGTATTTCCTGCCTGCAGCTGCTCTAAATCCAGTCCGTTCTCCTTCAAAGTCGCCGCATAGCCCGTATAGGACGCTGCATTGTTCAGCGCCACTGAGCCATCATAAGCCTCCGCTATCCCTTGTTTGACTGCTGCCGAGCCATCAGTGAGCGTCTTTGACTTTTCATTCAGCTGTGCCGATGCCTTCTGGATCGATGTCACACCGTTTTTCAGTGAGGTGATACCATTTTCCAGTTCGCCTGCTCCGTCATAGAGCGCTGCGGCTCCATCCGAGAGGCTGCTGCCGCCGTCCAACAGTTCATCGGTTCCATCAGATAATTTGCCTGCTCCGTCATTGAGATCTCTGGCTGCATCCGTGATCTGTGTCACCTGATCCATCAGTTCTTCATCATCGATATCGACATCCAGATTCAGCTGGACACCATTGATCGCGACTGCATCCATCTCAAAATCGGTCACATCCGCACGGACTGTGGCATCCAGTCCCTTTCCCGGCAGTACGGTATAGCTGATCTGCTTATCTGCACCGACATTTGCCATCGTAGCTCCATCCGCCTCAATATTTTTACAGTTTTCCGTATCGAGTGTCAGGGCCGCCTGCAGGGCATAATCATCATAAAAATCCGACGTACAGCCCTCATTTTTTTCGATCAGGAAATGTATCTCAAGCGCACCGGATGCACCTGCAAGTTCCTCCGGTGTGACGGTCTTGCCGTCCAATGTATACGTCAGGCTGATATTCCATGGGATCTGCGCGTCTTCCAGTGTTCCCTGATAATATACCTTGTCTTTGTCTGTAGAAAATGTCACCTCATCGCCATCGAGCTTGATCGCATCGGTCGTGTTTAACATTTTGACTGAGCTGTATGCACCATAATCGGTCACATCACCTTTTCCGAATATATTGACGACATCCACGCGGTCGACACTGCCGTTCGCATCTGCGATCACATAGACGACTTCTTCTTTATTCCCAGTATATTCCGCTGCGGATACCATAGTTGCCGGCATCATCATCTGTGTGGTAATCATGATTATGAGTCCCATTGCGATTACTTTCTTCCTATTCATAAAATTGTCCTCTCTTTCATTTTTTGATAAACGTCCGGTCAAATAAGTACAGCATGCCCGGCAGCGCGAACAACACGATCACCAGCGAGCACAGCGTTCCTTTTCCGAGGAAAAATCCAAGCTGTGACAACAATCCATGCGTCGATATAACGCCGAGCAAAAAGCCTACGACGGTCAGCACACTGCCCGATGTGAGGATGGATACCGTGACTGCTGAGAGCGTATTTGTGATCGCCTCTTTTTTACCACAGGTCTGCCGGTACTCCTTGTAACGCTCCGTCAGAAGGATCGCATAATCGACCGTC
>JBNMKT010000226.1:0-2958 GCA_050874485.1 bacterium | reverse complement strand
TCATGTCTGATTTTGCTGCCTTTGCACGATGGAGATGAGACTCATAACTCGTGGAAGCCTTTGCTGAACACGAGTTAGGTTTTGCTGAGGCTCATCGGAATGGTTCGTGCAACGAAAGCAAAACAGATATGTTTGCGTGAGCTGTAAACAATAACGTATATCTGTGCTCGCATCCGTCTAAAACATACCGAAGTGTTTTCGCAATCACCTACCTATTTGATGAAAAGAAAGGATACCGCTATGAACCAGAATCTGTCTTCCTATCACATTTTTTATGTGGTTGCCAACACCGGGAATATCTCGAAAGCGGCTCGCGAACTATACATCAGCCAGCCCGCGATCAGCAAATCGATCCAGAAGCTCGAAGAATCACTCGGCTGCCGTCTGTTTTTGCGCAGTTCCAAAGGTGTGCAGCTGACAGAAGAAGGTGCCCTGCTCTATGAACATGTGAGCTCTGCATTTGAGACACTGACAACCGGCGAAGAAAAGCTGCGGCAGTTTTTGGATCTCGGTGTCGGGCACCTGCGTATCGGTGTCAGCTCCACGCTCTGCAAATACGTGCTGCTCCCCTATCTGCAGACATTTATCCATGAGCATCCGCATATCCATATCTCGATTAGCTGCCGATCCACCAATGAGACACTGCAGATGATTGATGCTAATCAGATCGATATAGGTCTGGTCGGCAGACCTGCCACGCTCCGCCAGCTTCACTTTGACTTTGTGGAAGAAGTCGAGGATATCTTTGTGGCTACCGAAGAATATATGCACAATCTGTATCTGCGCGGTGTCGGTCAATCAGAGATCTTTGAACAGGCGACACTCATGCTGCTCGACCAGAACAACCTGTCACGCCAGTACATTGATCAATATTTTGCCTCGCATCAGATCCAGGTTACTGATATCATCGAGGTGTCAAATATGGATCTGCTCATCGACTTTGCCAAGATCAGTCTCGGTGTCTCATGCGTGATCCGGCGTTTTGTTGAGAACGAACTGGCGGGCGGCACGCTCATTGAGCTGCCACTCGCCAGTCCTGTTCCGAAACGCGAGATCGGTTTTGTATACAACGCCAGCCATCCACAAAGCCAGGCGATGAAAACCTTTATTGATTTTTACTCTTCTTCGCATGTACCTGTGTCATAACAAGCTGCTGCACCTTCACGGTAACAAATGCGAGCACAATACCCATCACTGCGCCAAACAGCACATCTGTCGGGAAGTGTACAAATAAATATAACCGGCTGAAGCCAATGACCGCTGCTACGATCAGCACGCCGATTCCCGGCTTTTTGAAATACAAAAAAATTGATGTCGCTGCTGCAAATGCCCATGCCGTATGCGTAGATGGGCAGGAGTAGCTTGACGGACGCTTGACAAGCAGTTCTACCGTCTGGTCAATCTGACACGGTCTCGCACGGGCGATCAGATCCTTGAGTCCAAATTGACCGACTACGAATACCAATACATAAGAGACCAGTACGGCCACGCCACAGCCTCTGGTTTTCTTAGGGAAACATAACAAAACACCTACCACAAGCCAGATCTGTCCATAAGAACCCATGATATGGGTGAGCGCCAGAATCAACTGATCCAGCACCGGGTTATGTATATTCTGAATCGCATATAAAATTGCAAAATCCATTTCGTCTCACCTCTGTTCAGTAAAAAATATGAAATCGTTTTCCGTAATCAAAAGAAAAGGCTGCCAGCAATATGGCTGCCCTTTCTTTATCTAACAATTATTTCATTACAATGTTGACGATACGGCCGGGAACATAGATTTCTTTTACAATATTTCCTGTCAGCTTATCTGCCAGCTCCTCTTTCGCCTTTGCGATCACATCATCCTTGGCAGCATCCTTGTCGATCGTCAGCGTACCACGGATCTTGCCGTTAATCTGAAGTGCAATCTCTACACTCGACTCCACAGTCTTTGCCTCATCATATGTGGGCCACTGCGTCTGATAGACGCGTCCTTCAAATCCTGCATTCTCCCACAATTCCTCTGTGATATGGGGTGCTACCGGATTAAGCAGTGTGATAAGTGTCTTGAACTCACCCTTTGTGATGGAGTTTTTCTTATAGAAATCGTTAATCAGTGCCATCATCGCAGCGATCGCTGTATTATACTTCAGGTTCTCAAAGTCGGTGCTGACCTTCTTGATCGTCTGATGCATCTTGGTCTCGAGATCCTTCGAGTAGCCTTCCTCGTCTGTCATCAGATCCTGCAGCTTCCATACACGCTCCAGGAAACGGCGGCATCCCTTGACACCATCCTCTGACCAGGAAGCAGCCAGATCAAATGCGCCGATGAACATCTCATAGGTACGCAGCGTATCGGCACCGTACTCATTCACGATATCATCCGGGTTGACGACATTGCCACGGGATTTACTCATCTTCTCGCCGTTCTCACCGAGGATCATACCGTGTGAGGTACGTTTCTGATAAGGCTCCGGTGTCGGAACAACCTTCTGGTCATATAAGAATTTGTGCCAGAAACGCGAATACAGCAGATGCAGCGTCGTATGCTCCATACCACCATTGTACCAGTCTACCGGCATCCAATATTTGAGTGCCTCAGGACTAGCCAGTGCCTCATCGTTGTTCGGATCTGTATAACGCAGGAAATACCAGGAAGAACCTGCCCACTGCGGCATTGTATCAGTCTCACGCTTTGCAGGGCCTCCACAGCAGGGACATGTAGTATTCACCCAGTCTGTCATCGCTGCCAGCGGTGACTCACCGTTATCTGTCGGCATATAGCTGTCTACCTCAGGCAGTAACAGCGGCAGTTCACTCTCATCGAGCGGCACATATCCGCACTTCTCACAATGAACAATCGGGATCGGCTCACCCCAGTAACGCTGGCGGGAGAATACCCAGTCACGCAGCTTATAATTCGTCTTTGCAGTACCGATCTTGTGCTCCTCGAGGAACTCGATCATTTTAGCC
>JBNMKT010000225.1:0-2965 GCA_050874485.1 bacterium | reverse complement strand
GTATTCTGATCAAGCTGCTCCGGTTGCCCGGCGGTGTCTCGCTGTTTCTCCAGCCTTGGCTCGATGTGTCCTTCAGTTTCTTCGCACACATAGCCTGCGGCTTTCAGTTATGACACGAAGTTTGTTTACGAATCGCTCGCACTTCGCTGGGCAAAAGTCGCAGTTGACAGAAACCACTGTGCCCACAGCCGTTAGCCCTGCGTTATATACTGTTTGCGAAACATTTTAGCAGGTGAATTGGGCATGCAAGCACTATCGACTCAGATGCAGAAGTAGCAGCGCGAGCAAAGGCGTGTCTGATTTTGCTGCCTTTGCACGATGGAGAGGAGACTCGTAACTCGTGGAAGCCTCTGCTGAACACGAGTTAGGCTTTTCCGAGGCTCATCGGAATGGTTCGTGCAATGAAAGCAAAACAGATATGCTTGCGGGAGCTGCGACCTCTTAACAATGTGTTTGCATGCTCCAAAACCTGACAAAAATAGTTTCGCAAACGCCTATGGTACTTTACGCCAGCCCATCGTCTGCCCGCTGCTGCCTATTGCGCCAGTATTGCTTCTGTCATTTTGATAATTCTGGCATTTTCCTTTACATCGTGCACGCGCACAAAAGAAGCGCCCCGCATCACCCCGATGACAGTCGTTGCCAATGTACCCTCTACCCGCTGATCTGCCGGCAGATCAAGTGTCAGACCGATCACGGATTTTCTGGATGTGCCAAGAAGGATCGGATAATTCAACACTTGCATAATATCCATATGATTGATAATCTCCAGATTCATCTCATAGGTCTTTGCAAATCCGACACCTGGATCCAGCATGATTTTATCGTCTGCGATGCCATTCCTTTTGGCAATCGCCAGACATGCGCGCAGATCGTCCAGAAAATCCTTCTGAAAATCATCATATACTGCCTCTGTGCGATTGTGCATCAGACAGCAGGCTGCTCCATACGTTGCTGTATATTCTGCCACGCTCTCATCATGTTTAAATCCCCAGATGTCATTGACCAGATCCGCGCCAGCCTGCAATGCTGCCAGCGTCACAGGCCCCTTATAAGTATCGATCGATACCGGGATGTCAAAGTTCTTCTTGATCGCCTCGATCACAGGCGTCACACGTGCAATCTCCTCTTCCTCCGAGATCACAACATGCCCCGGTCTGGTGGATTCTCCGCCAACATCGATGATGTCTGCTCCGTCACGAATCATCTCCTGCGTATGCTGCAATGCAGCATCCAGATGATTATATTTCCCACCATCAGAAAAGGAATCCGGTGTCACATTCAGGATTCCCATTACATAGCAGTGATTGTCTACATCAAATGTTCTGTTTCCGATCTTCATATGTCTCCTCGTTTTCTTTCTGTTAAGTGTATCTGTCCCTAATACTCTATCGTAAGATTCATTTTCCCGCTGTCCCAGTTGCATGCCTGTCTTTCTGCACATGCATAACAGTGTCTGGACTGCTTATCCGCCCGGTATAACAGTTCGCCCAACAGATATTCATTTTCGCCGGAGCATCGGTCATTTCCACGATCCGTCTGCTCCATATCCCGGTACTGTTCTGCCATACCACGCCTGTGATGCAGGATCGCATCTTTTATCTGTGCGATCTCTGCCCGTGAATATCCACACTCCGGCAAAATGATCTCACACAGCGCTGCACCTGCCTGCTCATGCGGTGTACCGTCCTCGATCTGATCCATTCTACCGATGTCATGCATCAGCGCCGTCGCATAGATCAGATCCTTTGATACTGCATAGCTTTCTTCAAGTGCATAAATGTACATGAGCCTCGCCACATCGAGCAGATGTTCCAGCGTATGCCGGCAGAATCTGCGGTCCCGTTCTGCGATCTGCAGCGCCTGAAATCGTTCCTGAAACACCGGATGGTGGTATATCAGATCTACTCGTTTCATGAGCGCACCATCTGCAAGAATGTCTGCTGCAGCGTATAATCTGTGTCAAACACGCCTCTCGTCACGATCGTTGATGTGATTGTTCCCGGCTTTTTGGCACCGCGCATCGTCATACACATATGCTCTGCCTCCAACATCACCATGACACCCTTCGGCTGCAGATTTTCCTCAATGGCATCTGCAATCTGCGCAGTCATGTTTTCCTGAATCTGTGGTCTTCTGGCAAAGACCTCTACGGTTCTCGCCAGCTTGCTCAGCCCTGCCACCCTCTCATCAGGAATATATGCCACATGCGCCTTTCCATAAAAAGGCAGTAAATGATGCTCGCAGACCGAATAAAAGGTAATATCCCTTTCTAATACAATATTGTTGTTCGTCGCATGGAACTGCTTTTGCAAATGTTCCGACGGATTCTCTGTCAGACCGCCAAAGATCTCCTCACACATGCGGGCGATCCGGTCCGGAGTCTCTAATAGTCCCTCTCTGCCTGTATCCTCACCGATTCCTTCTAAGATCAGTCTGACACCTTCTTTGATTTTCTCACTGTCCATTATTTTTTCCTCTATTTGATATTATTTCCATGTTGCTTCCGTGCTGCTTCCAGTTTTGACTGTATTGCTGCTTTTAATGCTCCGACACTATACAACGACCCAAATGCACAGACCGGATGTCCCGTCTGTATTGCAACATTCACTGCATGTGCGACTGCCTGCTGTTTATCTGTAAAAGCCTCGATTTCTCCGCGAAAGCCGCACCTTCGAATCTCCTGTGCACATGCTTCTGCTGACATTGCTCTCGGATTATCCGGCGCAATCGTTAGAAAACGGTAGGCGAACGGCAGCATCTGCAGGAGCATCTCATGATAATCTTTGTCTTTTAGAATACCTGTAATAAAAATGAACGTTTCACCTGCACAGTATTCCCCTAAGTTATGGCTCAACGCACGGATACCGTCCGGATTATGTGCACCGTCTACAATAATCAACGGATCTTTGGACAAGAGTTCAAATCTTCCACACCACCGCACGGTTTTCATTCCCTCCCGGAT
>JBNMKT010000224.1:0-2977 GCA_050874485.1 bacterium | reverse complement strand
GCTGATATCTGTTCCAAGATCAAACACTGGCTGCCACGGGCGCTGGTCAAATCAGCCTACCGGCAGCAGAAGCTGGATCAGGGCAGTACATCCGCGGGCGGCGAGATAACGCCGGCCGGCGAACTCGGCAACATCGACCGGGAAGAAGGTATCCGCTGCTGCGGTACGGAGCAGCTGTGGCTGGAACTGCTCGGGGATTTTTATAAGCTGATAGATGTAAAGGCAAACAAGGTCGAGCAGTGTCTGGCAGACGGCTTGATTCATGACTATATGATCGAAGTGCATGCACTGAAAAATACTGCGCGGATGATCGGGGATAGGGAGCTGTCGGAGTGGTTCCACAGGATGGAACAGTGCGCAAATGATGGCGATGAGGAGACGATTTTCGCTGAGACACCGGAACTATTGCAGGCTTACCGCAGTTATAAGCCGATTCTGGAGCCTTTTGCGCGGCAGGAAAATGCAACGGCGAGAGCATGTACACGCGAGGAACTGCAGACGCTGGTACAGTTGATCCACGATGCGGCAGATGCATTTGACCTGGATGCGGCAGATGATGTGATGAAGGAGTTAGAAAACTGTCAGATTCCTGACGTATATGCAGAATATATGGATCAATTACGTGTATATCTGGCTGATGTAGCACTCATGGAAGTCATGGAACTGACAGATAAATGGATCGGGCAGATGGAGAAGGAGGAGTGATCATGGAAGAGAAAAATATATTGATCATCACACAGACACAGGGATATCTGATGCTTAGTCTGAAAAATATGTTTAAGAAAGCCGGATATAATGTCCTCTATGCGATGCCGGATGTCGATCAGATCAATAAAATAGAGCCGGATATCTGTGCGATGCTGATCTATGGGGATGAGTATGTAATTGAGAAAAAGGCAGTGCTGGTATATCTCAAGGACTGGGTCGCTGAACACGAAATACCCGTATTTGCGACAGGCAGCACTGACGAACTGCAGGAGATCATGTCTGCAGTCGGATTGCATGCGCTGCGACAGACATTCACCAGACCGCTTCATGCGAAGGAGATGGTGCGTGATATAGACCGTTATCTGGTGAAATATGGGATCGGTGTCAGGAAAAAAATATTGGTTGTAGATGATTCGGGTGCTGTGCTGCGCAATGTCAAAGGCTGGCTGGAGGATCACTATCAGGTAATTCTGGCCAATTCAGGGGCTAGGGCGATCAAGTATCTGGCGGTCAACCGCCCGGATCTGATTCTGCTCGATTATGAGATGCCGATACTGGATGGCAGACAGATGTTAGAGATGATACGCGCGGAAAAGGATTTTGCCGATATTCCGGTGATATTCCTCACGAGTAAAGATGACAAGGCGAGCGTGATGCAGGTGATGTCATTAAAGCCGGAAGGATATCTGCTGAAGACATTGCCGCCGCAGGAGATCATTCAGGCCGTGGATGATTTCTTTGAAAAACACAAGGGAGTCGAGCATGCATAAGCAGACGGTACTATTTGCATTTACTGAGACCGGCAGGCAGACAGCAGGACGCATCGCGCAGGTATTGGAGCCGCAGACAGCAGTGGTTCGCTGTCTGGTGCCAAAACGATTACAGGCAGATGGATTTGAAGGGTTCGAAAACCTGGCGCAGGTGGTCGGAACGCTCTTTGCACAGTCTCAGACGCTGATATTTGTCGGAGCTGCCGGCATCGCTGTGCGTGCGGTATCGCCTTATCTGGAGAGCAAGCTGACAGATCCTGCTGTGCTGGTGATAGATGAGCGGGCACAGTATGTCATTCCGATACTTAGCGGTCATGTCGGCGGTGCGAATGCATATGCGCGGGAACTGGCAGCACAGTTGGGTGCATGGCCGGTCATTACAACAGCGACGGATATGCGGGATCAGTTTTCAGTCGATACCTATGCGAGACAGCAGCATCTGGCGATTGTAGAAAAGGATGAGATCAAGCATCTGTCAGGTGCGTTGCTGGATGGGGAGCCGATCGGTGCGCTCACACCAGAGTGCGGATTTGTCGTTTCGCCACAGCCGGTGGGAGCACCGTTTACCCATACCCTACACCTCGTGCCACAGGATCTTGTGATCGGGATGGGCTGTCGGAGCCATACACCGCCGGAGCAGATCTATGAATTTGTGGAGCAGGTGTTTGCACAGCAGGAGTGGTCGTTATACCGGGTTCGGGCAATCGCTTCGATTGATGTAAAATGCGCGGAGTCGGGATTGCTTGCACTGGCAGAGAGACTGCGGGTGCCTTTTTTGACTTATCCGGCGCAGAAGCTGTGTGCACAGCAGGGGACATTTGCGGGTTCAGATTTTGTGCGTCGCACGGTGGGTGTGGATAATGTCTGTGAGCGAAGCGCACTGTGCGCGGCGGTAGAGGAGGGCTGGCTGCCACAAAATAGCCGGTTTGAGCGATATGTGCGGCTGCCGAAGCAGGCGAAGGATGGGATGACCATGGCAGTGATCAGATTATGTGAGTAATTTTTTCAAAAAATTTTTGTAAAAATGTAGTTATTTTTGAAGCTTCAATCGTTATAGTATATGTACAGAACTTTTTTTGTAACGGCAACAGAGAAAAGGTGTCTGTATATATGATAAGAGGCATCCGGGGAAATGTGACCGGGAGGATCATTATTATTTTGCGTGAGAAGAGAGGAAACAAATATGGAAGAGAAGAAGGAAGTATTAGAACAGAAAAAAGCCGTGACCGAACAGGTAACAGCATCCTCACAGGCAGAGTCTGAGACAACCGGAAAGAGAGCAGCCGGTAAAAAGAACGGACTCGCAAGACATGTGGCATTTGCACTGATTGCAGTTCTGCTGGTCGGAGGCGTCGGTACATCGATCGGAATGAGTGCGTGGATGATGAACACGCAGGCCGCCCAGAATGCGAAGGTGAGCAAGTTTATCGATGATGAACGCGCGCGTCAGGCTGAGGAAGCAGAGCAGGAGAGCACCTATCAGGAGGATGGTTACAAGG
>JBNMKT010000223.1:0-3039 GCA_050874485.1 bacterium | reverse complement strand
GTATTTATCTATTTAGTGACACAGTTTGCCAACTATACGTGGAAGGAAGAACATTTTTCGAGTATGGCGCATTTGCTGGAGAGCGGTGTACTCTGTGCACAGAAAATACTGGTGGCATTTGTGCTGGGACTGAACCTGATTCAGGGAATGATCGCCCCGGCGGTGGATCAATTGCGCAGGAGTGCGACGATACGCACGATCGGGGTCATTCCGGGGCTGGGTGGCGCGATGAACAGTGTGAGTGAACTCCTTCTGGGAACGGGTATTCTGATCAAGAACAGTGTAGGAGCGACTGCGGTGGTTGTGCTGGTCTTACTGTGTGCAAAGCCGCTGCTGGAGGTGGGCGTACTGACGCTGATCTACCGGATACTGGCAGCTGTATCGGAGCCGGTGACGGATAAACGGATTTCCGGTGTACTCGATGCACTGGCAAAGACGGGGCTGCTCTATGCGAAGCTGGTAATCACGGCGATTCTGATGCTGTTTTTGTCGGTCACAGTCGTGTGCATGGCGACTGGGGCGGGTGTATGATGCACGTGCAGCGTCCATTTTGCAGCTACCCAACCGAAGCAGAAAAGGAGGCCATATGCAGACATTCATAGATTGGATCCGCTCGGTATTGATTCTGTATTTTTTAATGATGATCGTCCTGTATTTCTCGGCAGGTGAGTCTTACAAAAAATTTATCCGTTTTTTCATGGGGCTTGTGTTTGCGCTCACGATCATGGCGCCACTGCTTCGGTTGCTCGGACAGACAGATACACTTAAGCAAGGCATCTCCTATGAGAATTTTCGCCAGAATATGGAGGAGGCGCAGCTTGATTTTTCACATATGGAGCAGACGCAGGTGCAGATGTACCGTACTCACTACGAGCGTGCGATGGAAGAACAGTTTGCTGAGCTTGCCAGGGAGCATCTGCTGCAGATTAAGAAAATAACCGTGACGCTGGATGACAATTATGAACCGCAGCAGGTGCGGATCCAGGAAGAACTGACAGGGGACGGCAAAGTGCTGCGGGACTATTTGTGCGAAGTATATGGATTGCAGAAAGGACAGGTAGTGGTGGAATGAGTGGGGGAAAATGGATCGATCACTGGAAAGAGAAATATGGAGAAAAGTATAAGGATAAAAATACATGGCTGATCATCGGCATTGTCGGGCTGCTGTTGCTGGTGATCGCGTTGCCGGCAGGAAAGACGGATGGGGATGTATCCGGTGATCTGATGGGAGATGCTGCGACCGCAGATCAGGATGCGGCAGGTGATCAGACGGAGTCGGTGTCTGATGATCCGGTGCAGACTGCCACGGAGGATCTGGAGCACCGGCTGGAGGAGACATTATCACTGATCGATGGGGCAGGGCGTGTGCGTGTCATGCTCACACTCAAGGATAATGGGGAAAAGGTCGTTGAAAAGGACACGGCGCACCGTATGGGCAGTGGATCAGATGATGGCGCGGCGGATACAACTGAGAGCACCGTCTATACGAAAGATGGCAGTGCGCAGACGCCTTATGTAGCCAATCAGCTCACGCCACAGGTGGAGGGTGTGCTCGTCGTCGCACAGGGCGGTGGAAATTCGATGGTGAAACAGAATATTTTGCAGAGTGTCATGGCATTATTCCCGCTCGAGGCGCATAAGATTACAATAGTCAAGATGTCGATGCAGGAGGTTAGCGAGCATGAAAATTTTTAAGAAAAACCAGATGATCATCACAGCGTTAGCACTGATGATCGCTGCGGCAGGGTACGTGAGTTATACATATGGAAATGAGGGGGATCTGGCAGAAGCGACGAGTCAGGATGTAGCGGAGGAAACCTATGATATCTCAGAGGAGGATGCACTTCTTAGTGATGAGATATTTACGGATACCGAAGATCCTGCACTGGATACCGCGCAAAATGATACGGATGAGAATGCTGATACGGCCGTGGATGACAGCGCACAGACGGAGGAGACCAGTGTGGAGCATCCGGGTGAGACGGTGCTGACCGGCGCTGTTGTGGAAAATGTGAACTTTGCGGTAGAGATGAAGATGAACAGAGAACAGGTGCGTTCTGAGAATAAGGAGCGGCTGCTTGCGATCATTGACAGTGAATCGCTCTCTGAGGCACAGAAGCAGGATGCGGTAGATAAAATGGTTGCGCTGACGGATATTGCGGAAAAAGAGGCAGCGGCAGAGATGCTGTTAGAAGCAAAAGGATTTACAGATGTCGTTGTCAGCATGAGTTCGGATGGCGGCGCGGATGTCGTACTCGATATGGGTGAAGTGACAGATGCGAAACGTGCGCAGGTAGAGGATATTGTCGCGCGCAAGACGGAGGTAGCACCGGAGAATATTGTGATCACGCCGATCGCGCAGGCAGAATAGAATCATGTCAGAAAAAGATAACGATACATACAAAGACCCGGCATTCGCCGGGTCTTTGTATGCGCATGGATATTGCTTGACAAATACCGGCACGACCGATAATATAAGTAATTGCGGATATATTATAATAAATAACAGATAATCAACACACCGATTTGGAGGAAGCTCTCGTGGCAGATAACACAGCAAGTATTAGAAAAAGTGAAATAGAAAAACGACGCACATTTGCGATCATTTCCCACCCGGATGCAGGAAAAACAACACTGACGGAAAAATTTCTGTTATACGGAGGCGCAATCAATGAAGCGGGTTCCGTAAAGGGAAAGGCAACCGCAAAGCATGCAGTATCCGACTGGATGGAGATCGAGAAGCAGAGAGGTATTTCGGTGACCTCGTCGGTACTGCAGTTTCATTATGACAATTATTGTATCAACATTCTGGATACACCGGGACATCAGGATTTCTCGGAGGATACCTACCGTACACTGATGGCGGCAGATTCTGCGGTCATGGTTATTGATGGTTCAAAGGGTGTTGAGGCACAGACCAGAAAGCTGTTTAAGGTATGTGTGATGAGGCATATACCGATCTTTACATTTATCAATAAGATGGATCGTGATGCGAATGATACGTTTGAACTGTTAGACGAGATCGAGAACGAGCTGGGG
>JBNMKT010000222.1:0-3115 GCA_050874485.1 bacterium | reverse complement strand
CGGCATTGATATGCACGCTCGCGGGAGGCATGGTGCAGGGGGCAAATGCATCTACGATCCGTGATGCGCAGGATAAGATCAACCAGGCCAACGAACAGCTGAATCAGACAACAGGAACCATATCAAATATAGAAAAACAGCAGGATTCGCTGCGGCAGGAGATCGATGCACTCGATTCTGAGCTGGTAGCACTGCTTTTGGACATCGATGTGTTGAAAGACGAGATCGCACAGAAGGAGCAGGATATTGATCAGGCTACGGTCGATCTGGAAGAAGCACAAAAGACCGAGAAACGACAGTATGAGAGCATGAAAAAGCGTATCCGTTTTATGTACGAACGCGGGGATAATGCACTGGTGGAGTCGCTGCTCGGAGCCGGTAGCATGGCGGATATGCTCAACCGTGTCGAGTATTTCAACCAGATCTACGACTATGACCGCATGATGCTGACTGAATATCAGGATACGGTCACGCAGGTCGCATCGCTCAAGGATACACTCGAGCAGGAACAGCAGGATATGGTCGAACTGAAGGAGAATCAGGAACAGCAGTCGCAGGAACTGGAGAAAATGCTCGCCAGCAAGCGTGCGACGATGAGCGACTTTGATACAAAGCTCGCAAAGGCACAGGAACTGGCTCTGCAGTACAAGCAGACGATCAAGGAACAGAATGATATTATCGTGGCGGAGCAGGCGCGCATTGCGGCGGAGGAAGAACAGCGCAGACGAGAAGAAGAACAGCGCCGCCAGCAGGAGGAACAGCGTAGACAGGAACAGCAGCAACAGCAACAACAGCAGCAGCCTTCAACCGGAGGAGATACCTCGGGCAGCGGCAGCAGTTCAGGAGGCAGCAGCTCGGATGACGGTGGCGCCGATCCCGGATATCAGACGAATATCAGTGGGCAGGGTGTGGTAGATTATGCGATGCAGTTTGTCGGCAATCCGTATGTATGGGGTGGCACGAGTCTGACCAATGGAGCAGACTGCTCTGGATTTGTCATGAGTGTATTTGGACATTTTGGTATCAGCCTACCGCACAGCTCGTATATGCTGCGCAGCTGCGGACGCGGTGTGAGCTACAGCAATGCCAAGCCGGGAGATCTGATCTGCTATAGCGGACATGTGGCGATCTATGCCGGAGGTGGGCGTATCGTAGGAGCACAGAGCTCTGCAGTCGGTATCGCGACACAGACAGCGACTTACCGGACGATTCTGGCAGTCCGCAGAGTACTGTAGTACAGGTGCACAGAATTTGACCGAATGGCCGGAGGATTGTGATGAAGGAGCAAAAGACGAGGGGATATCAGGACAGACCGGTTAGAAGCCGTCTGCGGCAGTTCATGACAGCAGGGATACTGTTTGGAATAGTGGTCTGTATGTTGTGCGGCTGCGGTGTCAGACAAAAGGAGATCATATTTGCGGATCATTTAGATGATACGGTACTGATTCTGGATGGACAGCAGCACCGGCTGCGTGAGCTGGCATTTTATATTGCATATGAGGAGCAGACCGTGCAGGAGCAGGCGCTCCTGTATGATGCGGGTGATCCGAATAAATATTGGAACACGCATATCAACGGACATTTTGTGCGCGTGCGTGCACGTCAGGAAGCGATGAATCTCGCGATCCATGATTTCATTTTCTATGATCTGGCGCAGGAGATGGATATGCAGCTCGATCAGGAGGAGATCGATTATGCGGCTTCGCGCTGCGAGGATTTCTGGTCGGATCTGGGAGTGGCTGGTCAGCAGCGGCTGGGCATCACACAGGAAGAACTGAATGAAGATATGCTGCACATGGCTCTGGCACAGAAATATCAGCAGCTCTATGCGGCAATGCAGTCGGTGACAGAGGAAGACTGTGACGTGGATGGCATGACTTATGAAAAGCTGCTGAAGGAGCATAGCTATAAAGTGAAAGACAGTGTGTGGGAAGGCATCTCTATGGGGCATGTCACACTGGAGCAGTGAGTCTGTCTGACGATAAATGGACAAGAGGAGAGAGAACAAATGAATTTGAATCAGAACCCGTTTGCGGGCATGCATATGGCAAAGCAGATCAAGATCGGAAGAAATGACCCCTGCTGGTGCAAAAGCGGCAAAAAGTACAAACAGTGCCACATGGCGATGGATGAGGAGATCCAGCGTATTCAGGAAGAGGGACATATCGTACCCAGTCATGAGATCATCAAAAATCAGGATCAGATCGCAGGTATCCGGCAGAGCGCCAAGATCAATATCGCAGTGCTCGATGCAGTCGCAGACCAGATCAAGGCAGGCATGACAACCCAGCAGATCGATGATATCGTATACGATCTGACAACAAAGATGGGTGGCATCCCTGCGCCGTTGAACTATCAGGGATTCCCCAAGAGCGTATGTACGTCGATCAATGATCAGGTGTGCCATGGCATTCCGGATGAGAAGATCGTGCTGCAGGACGGAGATATCATCAATGTCGATTGCTCTACCATCTTAAACGGATATTTTTCGGATTCTTCCAGAATGTTCTGCATCGGAGATGTGAGCCCCGAGAAAAAGCGGCTCGTTGAGGTGACGAAGGAGTGCTGTGATCTCGGACTGGCAGCAGTGAAGCCGTGGGGATTTTTAGGTGATATGGGTCAGGCGGTACATGATCATGCATATGAGAACGGCTATTCGATTGTGCGTGAGATCGGAGGACACGGAGTCGGACTCGAGTTCCATGAGGATCCGTGGGTTGGCTATCATTCCAAACGGGGCGAGGAGATGCTGCTCGTGCCGGGCATGATGTTTACGATCGAACCGATGGTCAACATGGGCAAGGAAGACATCTTTATCGATGAGGCAAATGGCTGGACAGCTTATACAGAGGATGGCAAGCCCTCTGCACAGTGGGAATATATGGTTCTGGTGACAGAAGATGGAGCGGAGCTGATCTCTTATTAGTCCATATGGAATCAAACAGGCGTATGTGATGGTCAGTTGAGCAGATCCTCTGCATGCACATCCCTGTTTTTAGGAAAAGCGGTCAGCTTATTATTCAGATCACAAGTGGCGAGCAGTACATGCTCTGCGTCAGGGATACCCTGCGCGTGGAGCTGTGCGTTCAGCCACTTTTCTTCTTTTCCGGCGTGT
>JBNMKT010000221.1:0-3136 GCA_050874485.1 bacterium | reverse complement strand
GCAGATCTGCAGAAGGGCTTTACGGATTCGAACGAACTGGATGCCGGAATCAAGAAACAAATGTTAAATTCTGCTACAAAACGCATTATGGCTGTTGACAATGCCAAGTTCAATCATTTATCATTTACACAGGTAGTTGATTTTTCTGGCATAGATGTGCTCGCGACAGATCAGAAGCTGTCGCCGGAGTGGGAGGCACGTCTGCGACAGAGTGATGTGGAGATTCTATATACAGATGAGCAGAGCTGACAAAAGATATCATGTGATAATCAATGAAGTAGCCGGAGGCGGACAAAAGAAACGAATCTGGCAGGAAAAGTTAAAACCGGAGTTGATTCGCCGAGGTGTTCATTTCCGTGCCTACGAGTGTGTGCGCGTGGGAGATAGCGAAAAGGCGATGAAACTCATTCAGCAGGAAAAAGATACAGAGCTGACAGTCATAGTCATAGGCGGGGATGGTACGTTTAATGAAGTTATCAATCACGTCTATGACTTTTCGCGCGTTACATTTGGATTTATCCCGATGGGATCTGCGAATGATCTTGGCTATGCGCTTGGCATTCCGGATGATCCGGTACAGGCACTCATACATATTTTAAGAGGAGATCAGATCCGGGCGGTTGATCTGGGCAAGGTCATCTATCAGAATGGAGAACATGTGCGCTATTTTGCCATCAGTTCCGGAGTCGGGCTGGATGCAGAGGCATGCAGAGTCTCGATCAAGAGTGATCTGAAGGCATTTTTGAACCGGATACACCTGGGACGGCTGATTTATCTGATCAATGCCCTGAGAATGCTGTTCACCCAGCCGCTGACAAATGGCAGACTTGTATTTTATGACAGCAGGGGTCATGAGATCCATAAAAATGTACGGCGGCTGTATTTCCTCGCCGGTATGAACCAGCCCAACGAGGGCGGACATCTGATCATGGCACCGGGAGCAAAACCGAATGATGGCAAGCTGTCCTTTGCACTGGCAGAGAATATGAGCCGTCTGCAGGCACTGTGCAGCCTGGCACTGCTGGCATTGCGGAGAACGGATCTGATCGTATCGGGCTATGAAGTGATCCATGCGCGTGGATGCAGGATCGAACTGGAGACTCCGCTGGAGCTGCATACGGACGGTGAGACGCACGGCAAATATGCGCAGGTAGTCATCGAATGCATACCGGGCAGATTACAGATGCTTTTATAACAGCGAAGATCAAACGAACAGTCATAAAACGCATACCCCTTTCATACGATTTATTAGGATAAGTATCGTGGAAAGGGGTTTTTTATGTCTGATAGATCACAAACGGAATACAATCTGTATAAGGACATCCGTGACCGGACTGGTGGGGATATCTATATAGGTGTCGTAGGCGCAGTCAGAACCGGAAAGTCTACATTTATCAAACGTTTTATGGAACTGATGGTGCTGCCATATTTGCAGGATGAGCATGAGAAGGAGCGTCTGACCGACGAAATGCCGCAGGCTGCGACCGGCAAGACTGTGATGACAACCGAGCCAAAGTTCATACCAAAGGAAGCAGCACAGATCCGTGTCGCAGAGGATCTGGATATGCGCGTGCGGATGATCGACTGTGTCGGTTATATGGTTGATGGTGCGAGCGGTCATATAGAAAACGGAAAAGAGCGCATGGTAAAAACACCGTGGATGGATGAGGAGATCCCATTTACGCGGGCGGCAGAGCTCGGTACACAAAAGGTCATCCGGGATCATGCAACGATCGGTATTGTGATGACGACAGATGGTTCATTTACAGACATACCACGCAGCTCGTATGAACCGGCAGAGCAACGTACCATCGCAGAATTGAAAAAATACGGCAAGCCGTTTCTGATCGTGCTCAACACGAACAAACCGTACAGCGACAGTACACGTATACTCGCAAAACAGATGCAGGACGCATATGCGGTCGCAGTATTACCGATGAATTGTGACCAGCTGCGCCAGGAGGATGTTGATCGCCTGCTGGAAGAATTGTTGTATGAGTTTCCGGTGAGCTGCATGAACTTTTATCTGCCAAAATGGGTGGATATGTTATCGATGGATGATCCGGTCAAGCAGAGCCTGTTTGCATATGCAAAATCACTGCTGGATGCGGTGACAAATGTGCGTGATTTTAAGGAATTGCAGCCGGATACACCGGGGGAGCCGATCGCGGCGGTGCGCAAGGAGAATATCTGTCTGGCGGATGGTGTCGGCAGCTGGCGGATGGAAGTGGATGACAAATATTATTATGAGAATATCAGCCGTATGGCTGGTGTGCCTGTGAAAAACGAATATGAGCTGATCGCACTCGTGCGCGAACTCGCGGAGAAAAAACAGGAATACGAAAAAGTATCCGATGCGATCGAGGCGGTGCGCAGGCGCGGTTATGGGGTGGTAACACCGACACTCGATGAGATCGATATGGAGGAGCCGCAGCTCATGAAACATGGCAGCAAATATGGTGTGCGCATGAAAGCCAGCTCTCCGTCTATACATATGATCCGTGCGAATATTGAGACAGAGATCGCACCGATCGTCGGCAGTGAGGATCAGGCAAAGGATCTGATCAGCTATATCAAAGCCGGTAACACCGAGGATGGCGGTGTATGGAATACGAACATCTTTGGCAAGACAGTCGGTGAGCTGATGGAGGACGGCATCCGCAACAAGATCAGCCGCATGGATGATGAGTGCCAGATCAAGCTGCAGGATACGATGCAAAAGGTAGTCAATGACAATAATGGTGGACTGGTGTGTATTATATTGTAGTGCAGGGCTGTCACGGTGAACAGAGTGAACAGTAACACGCAGCGAAAGCCGGGGATCAGGGTGATCTCCGGCTTGTGTTTTTGTGCGAATGCCGCTATAATGGGCTGGATACAGTTACAAATACAAAAGGAGTTTTAGAATGGACGAACAGAAGAATATCCGCGGGAAATTCGCCAAATATGTGTCACAGAATGTATGTGGCATGGTGGGTATCTCGCTCTATATACTGGCAGATACATTTTTTATCGCACAGGCAGTCGGCGCAGACGGCATCACGGCGCTCAATCTGGTGCTGCCACTCTACAGCCTGATCTTTGCGGTCGGGCAGATGATCGGTGTCGGCAGCGCGATCCGTTTTTCAGTGGAGAG
>JBNMKT010000220.1:0-3170 GCA_050874485.1 bacterium | reverse complement strand
TCCAAGAAAAAGGGTTCACTTTGGGGCATGGTTTGAAAACAGGGGAACGGATAGTGAGAGTGTCTGAAAATCAGGTACTACACTAATTCATGTGTCCACTGTTATGGGTACATTATAGATAATGATATTGATACTGTAAAAGGGATTTTTAGCGACGATATTATTTATAGCGAGTGTTATGGTCCGATATATAAAGGTATTGGACAGACCATCCGATGGTTTGAGGATTGGAACCAGAAAGGTACTGTTTTGCAGTGGGATATAAAGCGTGTGATGGTTGCGGGGAATACTGCCGTTGTAGAATGGTATTTTAAATGTGACTATGACGGCGATGTGGACGGTTTTGACGGAGTCACGATTGCTGAGTTTGATACAGATATGAAGATCTGTGATTTAAAAGAATTTCAGTCAAAAGCAGAACATTATTATCCGTATGGGAAATGAGATATATAAAAGGCAATACAAGTTGGAGAAAAAATTGGGAGAATTTTACGCAGATATTGCTACGATCCTGTCAGATCAAAAGGTGAGCTGTAGTATCGGCGTGTATCACTTTGAATTTCTGGAAGATGTGCAGGCGCTTCTGACGAAGACTGGTAAGGTTTTGTATCAGACGAAGGCGCATGGCAAGGTATGTTATGGGATCTGGGATGATGTGTTATAGAATCAGAAAGGGGACTGGATATTTATGAAAATCGTGATGATCAACGGACAGAACCACAAAGGATCTACTTATCATATCGGAAAAATGCTCGCAGATAAAGTCGGTGGAGAACTGACAGAATTCTTTCTGCCGAGGGATTTTTCGGATTACTGCATCGGCTGTACCCAGTGTATTGTGAATGCGGAGGAGAAATGTCCGTCTTTTGAAAAACAGCAGCCGATTTTAAAAGCGCTCGATGAGGCAGATCTCATTATTTTAACGAGTCCGGTCTATGTCTATCATGTTACCGGGGCAATGAAAAACTTCTTAGATCATCTCGGATACCGCTGGATGGTGCACAGACCGCGTCCGGAGATGTTTCATAAGCAGGCGGTATGTATAGCGACTGCGGCGGGTGCAGGCACAAAAAGTACGAATCAGGATATGGCAGACAGCCTGTTTTTCTGGGGCGTACCGAAGGTCTATCGGATCGGTATCGTGGTGCGGGCGATGAGCTGGAGCTGTGTGGGTGACAGGACGCGTGCAGATATTGACAAAAGGACGACAAAGATTGCGCATCAGATCAGAAAAAATTATGGACATGTCCGCGTCGGAATCAAGACGAAGCTGCATTTTCTTGTGATGCGGATGCTGCAGAAAAAGAGCGGCTGGTGTGAGCCGGATAAAAAATACTGGGATGAGTTGGGCTGGAAGGGATCTGCCAGACCGTGGAAATAGGGCGCATGGAATCGCCAAGCATGGGCACAAACGAAAGGAGAGACCAATGAACGAAAAGAAAGGACGAATGATCGCATTATTGCCGATCGGCGTATTTCTCGTACTATATCTGGGACTGGGCATTCTCTTTGAATATGTGATGAAAATTCCGATGGGATTTTATAATGTTCCGATTGTAGTCGCATTTTTGGCAGCGATTCTGGTCGCATGTCTGCAGAACCGGACGATTAGTTTTGATCAGAAGCTGGAGATCATGGCACAGGGTGTCGGTGATAAAAATATTATAACGATGCTGCTCATTTTCCTGATGGCAGGCTCTTTTGTCGGAGTGGTAGGCAGGAGCAGTGCGGAGAGCGTGGCATACTGCATGCTGTCTCTGATACCGGCAAGATTTTCGGTCGCAGTCCTGTTTGTTGTGGCGTGCTTTGTATCGGTTGCGATGGGTACTTCGGTAGGTACGATTACACTGCTCACACCGATCGCGGCTGCGGTATCGGGCGCGTCGGGATTTGATCTGGCGTTCTGCGTGGCATCGGTGATGGGTGGCTCGATGTTTGGGGATAATTTGTCCTTTATCTCTGATACGACTATCGCGGCGTGCAATGGCCAGGGATGTGAGATGAAGGATAAATTCCGGGAAAACTTCTGGATCGCATTTCCGGCAGCGGTTGTGACGCTCATTCTGATCTTGATTTTGTCATTTCAGACAGACATCCGGGGCAGTGTGACGCAGGATTATCAGCTGGTTCAGATAGTCCCGTATGTACTGGTGCTGGTCGGCGGGATACTGGGCGTCAATGTGTTTTTGGTGCTTTTGATCGGAATCTTATCTGGGGCATGTATCATGATTGGCGGTGGATATATCACGCCGATTGATATGCTGACGAGTATGGGGTCCGGTGTCTCCGGTATGTTTGAGACGTGCATGGTGGCGATTCTCGTAGCGGCGATGTGCGCACTCATTCGTAGTTATGGCGGATTCGAGGCATTGCTGGCGTGGATTCGTCACGTTTTTAAGGGCAAAAAAGGCGGTCAGCTCGGAATGGGTCTGCTGGTTGGTGTGATGGATATCGCGACTGCCAATAATACCGTGGCGATCGTGATGGCGAACCCGATTGCAAAGGAGATGGCAGGTGAATACGGCATCTCACCGCGGAAAACAGCGTCTATCTTAGATACGTTTTCGTGTGTGTTTCAGGGTGTGATTCCATATGGAGCACAGATGCTGGTGGCAGTGGCAGCAGTGAATGAACTGGGCAGGGAGCTCTCGGCGTTCGACATCATGCCAAAGCTGTTCTATCCGATGCTCCTGCTGATCTCGT
Source organism: bacterium (assembly GCA_050874485.1). Lineage (GTDB taxonomy): Bacteria > Bacillota > Clostridia > Lachnospirales > Lachnospiraceae > W0P33-017. The sequence continues at coordinate 467 of JBNMKT010000220.1, read as the reverse complement.
CATTACTTGCGATTGCAAGGGGCACGCGCACAGAAAATAACAAGTCCTAGAGGAATTTTGTATGCAAAAATCAGATAAGCAAAAATCGACAAAAACATTTGAAATCATAGAGGAAACATTGATTTTGACCGTAGCGGTGGCGATCATAGCAGCGGCGGTATTCTTTTTCCTGGTGCCAAGCCATGCATCGGTCAGCAGTATCTCGGGATTGGGTATTGTGCTGGCGAACTTTGTGCCGCTGCCGCTCTCGGCGATCACGATGATATTAAATGTGCTGCTTCTAATCATCGGATTTTTCACCTGCGGAAGGGAATTTGGTATCAAGACGGTATATACGAGCATCATGCTGCCGCTGTTTCTGGGGTTGTTTGAGCAGATTTTTCCCAATTATGAGTCCATGACAGGCAGCCAGGAGCTGGATGTGATCTGCTATATTCTGGTCGTGAGTGTGGGACTGAGTATCTTGT
>JBNMKT010000219.1:0-3248 GCA_050874485.1 bacterium | reverse complement strand
GGTGTATTTGTAATTATTTAGCACAGCCCGAAGCATTTACTGCTGAGGGCGTAAGAAAGTGATTCAGAAGTGCAAAATCCCATCGGCGAAGCCAATTCTCATGGATTTTGCATCGTAACTGTGATGGTACTGAACGGTTACGTGTATTTTTATATTATGGAAAAACGAACATCTTCTTCATTAAAACAAAAACTGATGCTGCTCGTAGCAGTGACCATGCTGCCGTTTCTGGCAATGTCTGTGTATCTTCTCATTTCCCTGAAAGGATATAGTGATACCTACGATAATATTGTCAGCAATATGATGATTGCAAACAACTACAACCTTGATTTCCGGGATGAGCTAGATGAGAGTATCTATCGGCTGGTGGCAGGCACGATCACACTGGACAACATCGAGACAGACAGCACGGTAAAAGATCCGTATGAGCTGGTTGGCACATTACGCGGAGATTTTAATAAACTGGTTAAGATCACGACAGACCGTGAGAGCCGTCTGTGGCTGCAGAGTCTGTTGCGCAACCTGGATACGCTAGAGGATCGTATTGACGATATTAAATATAATCTGGATGAGGGCGGGCATTATGATGAGAATATGGAGATGCTGGACAATAATATCTACATATTGACGGAACTGATTCAGGATGATATCCAGCACTATATTTATTATCAGACACGCAGCATGAATAGTCTGAAGATCCAGCTGAATGCGCAGGTGGAGCAGTTTTTGATCGTGTTTGCGGTGATGCTGGCGGTTATCCTGCTGCTTGTGGTACTGATCTCGGCACAGGCTGTGGGCGGTATCATCCGTCCGATCGAGCGGCTGCGCCAGGTGACCGGAGAGGTCGCGCACGGAGACTTCAGTGCCCGTGTACCGCGGGAAGGACCGGTCGAGATCGCGGAACTGGCGGGATCTGTCAATAATATGACGGTGCATTTAGAGGCGATGGTGAGTAAGATCAAGGAGGATGAGCGTAAGATGCGCCATGCGGAGCTGCGGCTGCTGCAGGAGCAGATCAATCCGCATTTTCTGTATAACACGCTCGATACGATTGTGTGGCTGATTGAGAGTAATTCTGCGGATGAAGCGGTTGATATGGTTGTATCGCTGTCACAGTTTTTCCGTCTCGTCCTCAGCCATGGTGCAGAATTTATCTCGATCCGGGAGGAAGAACAGCATATTAGGAGTTATCTGAAGATTCAGCAGGCGCGCTATCATGACATTCTGGATTATGAGATCGACATCGATCCTGAGATCTATCCGTATAAGATATTAAAACTGACACTGCAGCCACTCGTAGAGAATGCGTTGTATCACGGTATTAAATATAAGCGTGCGATGGGTAAGATCACGATCACCGGGCAGTTGCAGGATCGCCATATCGTGCTCGTGGTAGCGGATAATGGTGTCGGCATGGAGCCGGAACAGCTCGCTCATCTGCGGCGTGCGATCGAACGTCCCTGCAAAGATACAGATGGTGGATTCGGCCTGGCAAATGTCAATGAACGCATCCGTATGTATTTTGGTGATTATTACGGTATGCAGATCGAATCAGAGCCGGGAGCGGGTACGACCGTGACTGTGACGATCCCTGCCAGACAGATGAATGCGGATCAGGAGAGCGAAAAGTGACAGAGGGAGAGAGACAGGAATGATGAAAAATGAAAAACGGCTGGTCATGGCGCTGGCCGTAGCGATGGTGTTGTTTTTGTCGCTGCTGATTGTGGGTGGTGGTTTTCAGAAAACGACACCGGAAGATCCGGAGGATGGGCATGCGCTGGAGGATGATCTGATCGTGGTCGGATTTTCACAGCTGGGCAGCGAGTCTGTCTGGCGTGCAACACACACACAGTCGATCCAGAAGGCATTGTCGAAGGAAAACGGATTCTTTTTACAATATAGCAATGCCAGACAAAAACAGGAAAACCAGATTAAAGCGATTCGTGGATTCATCTCACAGCGCGTGGATTATATTGTATTTTCACCGCTGATGGAGGATGGCTGGGAGACCGTATTGACGGAGGCAAAGGATGCGGGTATACCGGTGATTCTCGTAGACCGCAAGATTGCGGGAGCAGAAGACCTCTATACGACATTTATCGGAAGTGATATGGCGGCAGAGGGACGCAAGGCGGGAGAGTGGCTCGAAGATTATGAACAAAAGCATAACAAGGAAAATGAAGATATCAATATCGTTGTGCTGACCGGAACGATGGGCTCTACTTCGCAGCTGGGCAGAAGTGAAGGCTTTGAGGAAGTGGCGTCAAAACATCAGAACTGGAAGGTCGTTGGCCTGACATCCGGCGATTTTACGGTCGTCAAAGGAAAGGAAGTCATGGCGCAGATGTTAAACCGGTTTGATGATATCGATGTAGTTGTCAGCCAGAACGATGAGATGACCTTTGGTGCGATCGAGGCGATTGAAGAAGCGGGACAGAGCACCGGAACATATGGAGATATGGTGATGATATCTTTTGACGGCTCCAGGGACGCACTCGAACTGGTGAAAAATGGCAAGATCAGTTGTGATGTGGAATGTAATCCGCTGCAGGGCCAGCTGCTGGCGAGTGTCATCAAGAAGCTCGAAGCAGGTGAGCAGGTGGAAAAGGAATATTTTGTAGATGAACTCGTGTTTACACAGGATAATGTGAGCGCCTATCTGCCAAACCGGGCGTACTAAAGTGTTCATAGCTATGAGAGAGGAAGAAGATGTTAAAAGTATTTTTAGTAGAAGACGAGAGTGTAGTACGTGAAGCACTGCGGGATAATATTCCATGGCAGCAGTACGGCTATCGTTTTGTCGGAGAAGCGGGAGACGGCGAGATGGCTTTGCCCCTCATCCGAAAGACAGTGCCGGATGTGCTGATCACGGATATCAAGATGCCGTTTATGGATGGGCTGGCACTCAGTCATATTGTGAAAAGTGAGTATCCTGATATGAAGATCATCATTATCAGTGGATACGATGACTTTGATTATGCGAGACAGGCGATCTCAGAAGGTGTAGATGAATATCTGCTCAAGCCGATCACACGCCGTTCGCTGCAAAAGGCCCTGTCGGAGATCCGTGAAAAGATCGAAGCAGAGCAGGAACAGAAAAACTATGTGAAAAAGTTCCAGACAGAGATGCAGCAGTATGAACAGTATGTATTGCGCAGCTTTTTTGAAAAGGTATTTGAAGGAAAGCTGTCTGCACAGGAACTGTACGAAGAGGCCGGAAAGCAGGGGCTCGATATCAATGCATCCGG
>JBNMKT010000218.1:0-3268 GCA_050874485.1 bacterium | reverse complement strand
TTCCTTGAAATTCAATACTCTGCGCACCAGATATAATACCACCGTGATAACCAGTCCAAAGAAGCTGCCGAGTGCCAGTCCGACGGACGCATCACTACCGGAAAATGCTGTGACAAAATCTGTACCTGAGAAAAAGCCACCGGTATAGATCATTCCGATCACACAGCAAATGACCAGACAGATAATCGGAATCACCAGATCAATCACTTTACCCTTGGAATCCGGCTTTTCCTCGGCCTGAATATTAGCATACGGACGATCCGGTGTCGTATAGAGATCTCCTTTTTTCGCATTCTTCTCATGAACTGCCATAGAGCCAAACTCAACCTTCATGAGTACCATGCCTACCATCATCACAATCGTGAGGATCGCATAGAAATTGTAAGGGATCGCGCTGACAAACAATGCCAGACCATCCTCACCCTCTACAAATCCGCTGACCGCAGCCGCCCACGAAGAAATCGGTGCGATAATACAGACCGGAGCAGCAGTCGCATCGATCAGATATGCGAGCTTTGCACGCGATACATTGTGCTTGTCCGTCACGGGGCGCATCACGCTGCCGACCGTCAGACAGTTGAAATAATCATCGATAAAGATCAGCACTCCAAGCAGGATCGTCGCCAGCTGTGCGCCGACACGCGTCTTGATATGATCGCCTGCCCAGCGTCCAAATGCTGCAGAACCGCCTGCCTTGTTCATGAGCGCTACCATCGTTCCGAGCAGTACAAGGAAGATGAGGATACCCATGTTGTAGCTGTCGCATAATACGGCGATCAGTCCATCGTTAAATACATGCAATACGGTACCTTCAAAACCGAAATCCGCATACAGCAGTGCACCGACTACGATGCCGACAAACAGTGAACTGTATACTTCCTTTGTGATGAGTGCCAGCGCGATCGCAACGACCGCCGGGAGCAGTGCCCACGGAGTCGCCCACAATGTCGGCAGATCTTCTGCCCCTGCATCTGCCGCGCGTGTGACCATCGGAGCGATCACACACAGGAGGGCAAACACCGACAGAAACCCTATGATTTTTCTCTTGTGTTGTTTCATAACTTGTCTCCTTTTTGTAATAGACTTTATTGCATTACATAGTTAAATTTATTATAACGTATAAATATACAAATTGCAATTTAATAAAATTCTGTCTGTTCCAAACTGCAGCATTTTTTGTTTTTTCTTGCAGGATAGATAGGAGTTATGTAAAATAGGGGTAACTAGAGTAAATGTATGGGAGGTTTTGTATGGACAAGCAGATTTTAGAAAAACAGATATTTACCAACGATGTCATCATCAGCTGGCTGCAATACTATTCACAGAACACGAGTGTGGATCTCGAGCACGTGAAGATGATCGATATCACAAAAAAGAATAAAAATGTGATCCCTACCGTAGAAGCGCACAAGACAACCATGGTATTCACGAATGCGGGTGTCGAGGATATCTTCTACCGCCTGTGGGACGCAGGTCTCGGCGAGTGCGAGGTATGGTACAACGAAGGTTCGAGCCCGTCCGGTGCGATCCTGCACAACTATGTAAAAGACATGATCAACCGGGGCATCAATGCATCCGCAGCCATGCTCATCATCAACCCGAACGCACGCAACACTGCCAAGATCGGTCTGGCAAACGAACTGTTCCAGCGCGGTTCGATCCACTATGTCGGCAGTGAGATCCGCGCGATCATCCTCAGCAAGATGAATGTCGCACCGACCGATGACATCTGCGTGATCAGCGGCGAGAGTATCGCAATCGAAGCAGCTCTGATCGCTGTTGAAGGATCTGTCACAGCTGTCGAATACAATCAGGCCGACCGCGCCACAATGGAGGACAACGTAGGACATTTTGGTCTGCACAATGTCAACATCATCGAACATGTCGATGAGCGCAGCATGTCCGGTTGTCCGGTGCCCTCGCTCGTATTCCTCGTAGCATCCGCCAGCACCGAGCAGGAACTCGCATACCTGACGCAGCTCAACCCGAATATCAGAGTCGTGATCTATACCCTCGATTTTAATGTTGCCGCGTCACTGCCCGCCGTGTTAGAGACATACGGTATCCGTGACACAGAGACCATTCAGGTATCTGTATCCACGCTCGGCAGCAACCGTGCATTCAAGCAGCAGCCCGCACCGTGGATCATCACCGGCCACTGCTAATCGACAACAATCGTCGGCAGCGACATCTCATTATACTGGGTCGAGATGACCTGTTCATAACTGATGCGTGAATAGATTCCGTGGAACTGTCCGTTATATACGAACAATCCGGTCAGATTACTCGTATCCGTCCAGCGCCAGCCGTCCGGTCGGAACACAATATTATCCAGACGATACGGTGTGCAAAACTCCTGCAATACATACGGCAGGTCTTTTGCCGCCAGTACCGCCTGTTGCCACTGTTCCGTTGTCTCCAGCTCCACTCCGGCATGTACCCCCTTGGAACCATAAGAATCCTCCGGCTTGATGATCCAGCCATCTTTATCATTCAGCACCTTCTCACGCAGCGCTTCATGTTTTCCGTCAAACAATTCATGCAAAGACATCGTCAACGGAATGTGCGCACGTACAAATGCGCGCTCCGATGCAGTTAAAAAGCTCATCGTCTGCTCCATGTGCAGGATCTTATACAATATCTTGTTATGCACAATCTGTGTGCGGAAATCTCCGAGTACACACAGTTTGCCGGCACGAAACGCACGTAAAAACTCCTGTGAATCGTCCATATGGGACAGAATATCAGACGTCACCGCACGGCGGTATACGAGGTCAATCGTCCCGAATTCCTCCGTATAGCAGCGTTCGCCGTCAAAGTGCAGATCACGCATATCACAGACAGTCACTGCACAGCCCTGATGCTCAAATGAATCTTTAAAAATATAGAATTCATTGATGGTCGCATTTTCCAGAAAATCTACGATCGCCACACGCGGCAGCGCCTGCGCATCATGTACATATTCCCGGTAGATCTGCAACGCCTCGTCCACCCAGGAATCAAACAGTTCATACGTGTGGCAGGTATGCGTCTTTGCAAACTCCTTATATGCCAGGCTCTGTGCAAATGCCAGATTCAGCTCCCGATCCTCATTCATCGCACTCGCTCCGTCTGTATTAAATTCACAGAACTTAAACTCACCAGTCTGTTCATTTAAAAACAGGTCAATCCGCGACATCGGAATATTTCTCGTATATAGCGGCTGCTGCAGGATCAGCTCCTCCAGCTCCTGCGGGAAACCAAACAGCGCGCGATAGTCCGCATCTGC
>JBNMKT010000217.1:0-3335 GCA_050874485.1 bacterium | reverse complement strand
GTCTCCGGTCATCAGCATAACAAGCAACGATAAAACACTGCCGCCCACACCGGATAGCAGGTAAATCACTGCATATTTCCACTGGCTCACTGCACGCAGCAGCATATCTCCAAGGAAATACAGCATGAACATATTGCTGATCAGATGCTCCACTCCGAAATGTAAAAACATTGCACTGAATAACCGGTACCATTCACCGCGTAAAACTACATCTGGATACATTGCTCCATGCAACAACATATAAGTCGCATCCCGCGTATCTCCCTGTGTGCTCATAATCAGCCAGATTACAATATTTACTGCAATCAAAACAATATTTATGTTGAGCCATTTCTTTCTATATAGATTGTGTTCCTGTGTCATTTGATATTCTTGTCCTGTCTCGTACATGTCTCCACAGTAACACGAGATTCTTTGACTGTCAATGTATCCATATGATTATCAACACGCTTCCACAAAATACGCATATTTTACATCATAAAATATAGATTAAAATCAAGGGTATATCTATCACCCACACCATTTAAAGGAGAAGAAAACTATGAAAGCATGTATGAATCGAATGGTTGCACTACTTGGCGCATCCGCGCTGACACTCGGACTCTCTGCATCAGCAATACCTGCAAATGCAGCTTCCGCTAACAAAATGCTCGAAATCCCTGTCAATTATACCAATGATAACTGGGACGCAGACTGGAATGACACCTCCAATACGGAATGCTCACTCTGGGGTATCGGCGAACCGTCTGTCTTTTCAGAAAGCTATACCGTCAGCTACAAGCTCTATATTCCTACAACTTTTATCAAAGATGAATCCGCTGTCAATATCATGAGCGGTCTCAGCCTCAATGTAGTCACCGATGATGACTGGCCGTGGGCAGGCAGTATGGAGCTGCCTGTCGCAGAATTTCACTCTGATGGTTCTCTGACTGCATGGGATCAAGCCACGGAACAGGACATTCCGATCGATTACGCAACCGTGAAAAAATCCGGTGATTTCTATGTCATCTCCTATAAGGCACAGACCAAGAACTATGATTCAACTGATACGCAGGCAACTGCCACCACATCAGATTCCGTTGCCCTGGCATTCTTTACAACAGTAAAGGGTATCAACATCTCTGCTGCAAAGGCGGCCGTATACCTGGATGACCTGAAGATCACAAAATCTGATGGAACTGTCATTGTAAACAACACATTCAACCAAAAACCTGAAGGCGAATACCGTATCGCACCGAAAAAGGGGGAAACGGACGGTAAAGCCTTAAGCCTCGCTACCATCAAGAACAACAAGATACTGTCTGCCCCTGCAAAAGCTACTGTAAAGGTCGGAAAAAAGGTGACACTCGCTCCGACTGCGAGTCCTTCTGTGAAAGTGGCATACGCATCTTCAAATAAGAAAGTCGCTACCGTAAATGCCAAGGGCGTCATAACCGGAAAGAAAGCCGGAAAGGCAATTATCACAATCAAAGCTAACACCAAAACTGCCAAGGTCACCGTGACAGTAAAATAACAGTTTCCGTTTCTCCGGATGAATGCCCGGCCAATCAGTAAAATATATATTCTTCATGAGCAAAACGCAGGTGGTCTCCGGGCTGTAACCTGCGTTTTTGCCGGTACAAAAGCAGCTCTCCATTCAGATAAGTACCGTTTCGCGAATTCAGATCTTCGATGTAGTACGCATTGTCTACATGCGTGATCCGCGCATGGCTACGGCTGACTCCGGGTGCATCGATCTGTCCATCGGCCTGCCCATGTTTTCCTCCGATCTGAAATGCATCACCCTCAATCTGAAAACTTGGCTGCATGCCACTGCCCACATAGTTTAATCTGCCCTGTGTATGTCCTTCAGCGCCCAGATAGACCGTCGGATTCTCACATGCCGCTGCTTCCTCCTCCGGCTCGAACAGATAAATTGGTTCTGACTGATGATCTTTATCTTTTTTTCTAAAGTGTTTATATTTTTCCGGCAATTGCTGCAATATCGGATGCAAAACCGGCCGTAATAATGGCTGTAACCGCTGCCCAAATATTGTACCATGCGATGCATATTTATTGCTATCATCCGGGAATGATGCAGCTCCTGTGTATTCTGGTAAATGATTCACCTCTTCCATATCCGTATGGAACGCATCTGCTTTCCCACCGGACTCTGACATCTCTTTGTCTGACCTAACCGGCCGCTCACATGACGGACATGTTTCTGACTGTTCCCGCACATACCGCCATACATCTACATTGGGCTGCTGACAGTTCTCATACAGACCGTAGGCCAACGCTACCGCCGTCTTGTCATTATGATCAATATGCGGTAACAGTTGTTCCAGTAATTCCTGCAACGACTCCCGCGGCTCTCTGCTCCACATTGGTGCATAGCATAACCTGATCCGGCCACCGGTTGTGTCTATAAAGATCTGATCTGCACGCAATAACAGATGCTCCGGCTTGAGATAATATCTGGGCAGTTCCTCCTGTAAACCCAATAGCACCGCCAGCATGCCCTGTAACAATGTATGATCCACGGACTGCTGCTGTAAGCGGTCTGTCAGACTCTGCATTCCAGTGATCTGATACCAGAATGTCATATCCCCCTCATGTTCCATACTCACCCATGTCAGCAAACCGGGTAACGGCTGTCTCTGCAGCATCCGCTCCGCCAGTTCCCCATCCGGATTCAGTGGACGCTCCGGTTCGATGATGACCATATAGCTATTCTTCAGATTTCTCTGATACTGTATCTCCAAATAATTCCTCCATTCCCTGTCTGATTGCTTCTGTCCGCCAGATCTGCGTCGTTGGCTCGATCTCGCGCAATAGTTCCCAGTCAGATGCAGCCTCCACAACATCCTCATAACAATCGACCGCGAGCAGGATACCGGTGGTCAACGCGGTCAGAAACAGCGGCAGAAGCAATGCTGCCTCTATCGTATAACTGGCCTGCAGCCACCGAAACGACCTGTGGCTTCTCATATAACACCCGCCAGCATACATACATAAGACACCAGTACAAACGGTATAAACGCTACGGTATCTGTTCTACGCTTCCTGCGTAGCGCGAGCAGACCTAGTGCATAGATTGCACAGATAAACAGACTGCAGATCAGTAATTCCACATTCTGCTCCATCCCAAGGTAGATCCCTGTCACTACCATTAATACACCGTCACCGACACCGATCTTTCCTCTGGTGAACAGCCCAAGCAACAGCAATACACCACCTACACCCATTCCAAGCAAAATATTTTCAATCGTCTGCAGCTGCCATAGCATATGTAATACAATGCCACCAATCCCAAATGCCAATACAACATTTAAGCGAATCTGTTTTTTACGAAT
>JBNMKT010000216.1:0-3381 GCA_050874485.1 bacterium | reverse complement strand
GGATGTCCATCCTGTGCGGTCCTCCGGCATAAAATGTGTGCACACCTGCTGCTTGATATTGGCGATCTGTCTGCCTGCGACATGTGAAAATGCGCTGTGTGTCGCACTGTATCCACAATTCGGACAGGAGCAGACCCCATATTTTAATGTATCGATATATTCAAAGCGCGGCCGCAGGTCGGCATCTGATCCGATACGTCTTGCACGATTTGACTTCAATACCTTTGTTGTAAACGGTTTGTCACATACCACGCATGTCATCTTTTTGTCAAAGATAAACTCCTCCTCGGTATGTGTGATTGCAGATTCTGCCATTTTTTTATTTCCCCTTTCTCTCACTGTGCAGCTCGCACAGTTGCCCAAAACTATTGCTGTTTGGGCAGTTTAAATGAACTCTTCAGTGACACAATGCGGTTAAATACCGGTGCGCCCTCTTTCGAATCCTTGTAATCTACACAGAAGAATCCATTGCGCACAAACTGAAAGCTCTCATATGCTTTTGCATCTGCCAGTGAAGGCTCTACATAACACTGATCCAATACAGTCAGAGAATTGGGATTCAGATTCAGACTGCCATCCTCATTATATACACCCAGTTCTTCATCTACGATATTCTCATACAGACGCACAGTTACTTTTTTTGCGGTAGGTGCTGCGACCCAGTGGATCGTACCCTTTACCTTTCTTCCATCCGGGCTGTTGCCACCCTTGGACGCAGGATCATAGGTACAGTGAATCTCTGTCACCTTTCCATCGGCATCCTTTTTGAAATCTGTACATTTTACAAAATAGGCATTCATCAGGCGGACTTCATTGCCGGGGAACAGACGGAAGTATTTCTTCGGCGGCTCCTCCATAAAGTCCTCACGCTCGATATACAGTTCACGCGCAAACGGTACCTGACGGGTTCCAAGAGCCTCATTTTCCTGATTATTCGGTACTGTCAGCCACTCGGTCTCTCCCTCCGGATAGTTGTCGATGATCAGCTTGACCGGATCTAAGACTGCCATCACACGTGGACGCTTCACCTTCAGATCCTCGCGGATACAATACTCCAGCGCCGCATAATCTGCAACGGAATTTGCCTTGGATACACCACACATATCTACAAACATCTGGATAGACTCCGGTGTAAATCCGCGTCTGCGCAGTCCTGAGATCGATACGAGTCTCGGATCGTCCCATCCATCCACGATGCCCTCCTCTACCAGACGCTTGATATAACGCTTTCCGGTAACGACATTTTTCAGATACAGCTTGGCAAACTCGATCTGCTTGGGCGGCTTCTCATATTCCAGTTCACGGACTACCCAGTCATAGAGCGGTCTGTGATCCTCAAACTCCAATGTACAGATCGAATGTGTGATGCCCTCGATCGCATCCTCGATCGGGTGTGCAAAATCGTACATCGGATAGATGCACCAGGTATCTCCGGTATTATGATGCGTCATATGTGCGACGCGGTAGATAACCGGATCACGCATATTCATATTCGGTGATGCCATATCGATCTTGGCACGCAGTACCTTGGTTCCATCCTCGAACTTACCGTTTTTCATGTCCTCAAACAGTGCCAGATTCTCCTCCACACTACGGTCTGAACTGGGATCCTTTTTGCCCGGCTCCTCAAGTGTACCGCGATACTCCCTGATCTGCTCGGCACTCAGGTCTGAGACATATGCCTTGCCCTTTTTGATGAGCTTGATCGCAGCCTCATACATCTGAGGAAAATAGTTAGACGCAAAATACAGGCGGTCCTCCCAGTCTGCACCCAGCCATTTGATATCTTTTTTGATTGATTCCACAAACTCAATCTTCTCTTTTGTCGGGTTTGTATCATCAAAACGCATGTTGAATTTTCCACCGTATTTTTTTGCCAGTCCGTAATTTAACAAAATCGACTTGGCATGTCCGATATGAAGATAACCGTTCGGCTCCGGCGGGAAACGCGTGCAAACCGTATCACATCTGCCCTCTGCCAGATCCTCTTCGATGATTCGCTCGATAAAATTTTTGGAAACTGTTTCGTTCTCCATCACGTACTCCTCCTAAACAACGTAAAATGACCTCTTTTCAGTGTACCGAAAAAAGGTCATTCCGTCAATTGATTTTCACACATTTTCATGTAACAGTTCAGTCGCGCCATTCGCAAAGACGCCTGTCGGCGTTTTCCCACTGCTACGCAGTTAACTTTGCTCATGATCTGGCGCTCACCTCATCCCCTGCGAAATGTGCTCACACATGCAAGCATGACTCACACATTCCCTCGGTGATGGCTGAACTGTTAACGTTTCACGTGTTGATGCGTGAACAGATGATCCTGACAATACTCCAGTCCTCCATCACATTTTGAACAGAATCGGAACTCCAGGGACGGATCATCCAGGTCCGTGCGTCCGCATACGGCACATTTATGCTTGTACAGTGCGCCGTCTGCGCGCCGCATCTTCGGCGGAGGCGCTGCCTGCGCACGAAAGTCTCTCTTGCGCTTCATCTCCTGCGGCGAGACTCTGTGATAGTCTCTCGTAGAGAAGAAGAAAACGATAAAATTCATCAGTGACATCAGGATCACGATACGGCCCGCCCAACCAGTCTGGAAAAAGCTAAGTGCAGCTAAGACCGCATAGAGCACTGCGAGCCACTTGATCTTGACCGGAATAATAAAATACAGCATGAGCTGCATCTCCGGATAACATACCGCAAAAGCTAAAAAGATCGACAGATTGATGTAGTATGTGCTGACCGCATAACCCATCATGTATGCCTCCGGCATGCCAGCCAGACGCAAAATGAAAAATCCGGCCATCACACCGACTGCCGTGAATAAAATACCACCGAAAATATACGCATTGTACCGAAACGTGCCCCACGTGCGCTCGAGTGCCGTACCGAGCTGATAATAGAGCAGCATCATGATCGCATAAAACAAAATATTCGAATAGGACGGCGGCATCACAACCCAGGTAAACAGACGCCACACCTGTCCGCGCATCACAAGTGCCGGGTCTAACATCAGAAGCTCCAGAATCGGGATCTGGAAGAAACGCTCGAGGTAATAAAATACATATCCAATCGCATAACCTACGATCAGCCATTTGCTCAGATCCGGGATCGCATAGCGTCCGAATTTGCGCTCCAGTTTATTTAAGTAATTCATGTGATTCTCCTTTGGCCGCGGGCACATCGTCTGACAGCGCCCAACGCTGATATACGTCTCAGTATAAAAACTCCGTTCTCATTTGTCAATGTCTACATACACTTTATAAAAACTTTAGATTTAAAGTGTTGTTTTTTGACGAAAGCTGTCTTATAATGTACTTTGTTTTCGATTTTTACAGAATTACTTTTTAATAGGAAATAATAAAAGGAGTAGAATTGCCG
>JBNMKT010000215.1:0-3384 GCA_050874485.1 bacterium | reverse complement strand
CTGCATAAGCACTGCAAAAATGCATGCCAATCCGATGAATGACATCTCGCTTCTTCTCATCATCAGTCACCGGATAGATCTCACCAAACACAATCACGCTGCGATAATCCGTCGTATATTTTTCCGGTATGAGCGTATCGGCCGCAATCACACTCATGGAAGCCTTCGGCTCTCTGGCGATCGCGTCACATTTATGCCCCTGCAGCGCACCGTGAAAATAAATGCATCCATCCAGATATATATAATTGACTGGAACCGAATACGGATATCCATCATCTCCCGCGAGTGCGAGTGTTCCGGTGCCTTCCATGCGCAGGATCGCCTCGGTCTCCTCCGGCGATAGCTGCTGTTTGGTCAGTCTCATCTCTCGAAACATAATAATCACCTGCTTTCTAACTGTGGTAGATCTCTCTTCCCTCAAAATAATTCACATCCACTTTCGTTTCCCGAATCTGTTCTGCGGGTATCTCAAATAAATTCTGTGACAATACAATGATATTGGCCAGCTTGCCGGGTTCAAGTGTACCCATCTGATCCTGTGCCTGATATACGTTCGCAGCTCCATCTGTATATGCCTTGAGAATCACAGATAACGGCAGCTTCTCAGTCGCTGCATTACATCCGGTCGGATGGCCATGATCATCACACCGCGTCAACGCTGCATAGATCGTATAGAACGGATTGATCGTCACTACCGGATAATCAGTTCCCAGTGCGATCTGTCCGCCATGGTCATAGATCGTGCGAATCGGAAACTCCAGCTTGCAACGTTCCACGCCGAGCCGCCATACCTTACCTCCATTTGATAACGTCACATGATACGGCTGCATCGAAGGAATCACGCCAAGTTCTGCAAACCGGTCGATATCGTCCGGATGGATATTTTCAATATGCTCGATCGTATTCTTATGGCTGTCCGTATCCCAGCCGCTCTTCCTCTGCGCCTGCTCATACAGATCCAGCGCCATACGCACAGATCCATCTGCGATACAGTGCAGACGCACCTGAATACCCGCCTTGTTCGCAGCCGTGATCTCCTCCTGCATACGCTCCACCGGATGAAGCGGCAGACCTTCGCCGCAGGTATCCGGCCGATCCGTATACGGTGCCAACAACAGCCCCGTATAGGTCTCCGTCACACCATCGATGAAACCCTTGACGCCGTTGATATGGACATGCTGCGTATCGATCTCTTTTTTCAGTTCAAAATACGGTGCAAAATCTGTGTAATCGAACAGCTTCGTATAAATAAACGTATGTGCACACAGCTCATTTGTTTTCTCCAGTGCCGTCAGCTGTCTGTAACGAGTCCGCGTATCATCGGTATAATCATCCGCGAACATCTCACTGACACCTGCGATGCCATACGAAGCCAGCTCCTTTTGGAATCCACGGTGAATGCCCGCCATCTCCGTTGCAGAAAACTCCATATATTTTTGCATTGCCGGCTCATAAGCTGCCGGTTCGATAAACAGACCAGATAATGACCCATCGGAGAATCTGCAGACCTCGCCATTTTCCACATCAAAATCTGCTGCAAATCCGACTTCTTCCATTGCCTTTGTATTCAGCCACATGCTGTGTGAATCCGCGCACAGCAGATACACCGGCCGATCCGGGATCAACGCATCCAGACTACGGCAATCCGGCAGTGGTGCATCATTCCATGCACCGACAAACCATCCGACACCGCGGATGCGTCTCTGATTCGGATGCTCTGTGGCATACGCTGCGATCATCTGCGCACATTCCTCCTGCGAAGTACATTCGCCCAGCGTATCACACACATAATCACTGGCATCGATCGCCCCTGAAAACATATGCGTGTGCGCATCGATAAACGAGGGCATGATCATCTGCTCACCGTAATCTGCGCACTCTACGCCTGCATAAGTATCTTTATCGTAATCCCATGGCAAAACGGCTTTGATCTGTGCGCCATCCACCAATATGGATGCGGGCTGCGGATGATCTGTCAGCCCGGTAAACACATTTTTGCTTCTAATCAAAAAACTCATGCTCTAATCCCCCTTTAATGATAGAGACCGCAGTTCATCTGTAGCGCAGGGCTATAAGCTAGGATTGCAGTAGTTCCTGTCAGCTGCGACCTCCTTACATGATAAATCCACACACCAGATAAGCGATAATCGTGAGCACACTCGCGATCAGCACATATGGCAGCTGCGTCACCGTATGCTCCATGTTGTCGATACATGCTCCTGTCGAAGCGAGTACGGTCGCATCACCGTAAAAGCATGCATGGCTTCCGAATGCACCACCGGATACGACTGCACTCATGACGAGTACCGGGCTCGCACCGACTGCTGCTGCCAGCGGAAATACGATCGGGGTAACGACTGCACACATACCCCAGAAAGAACCGGTTGTAAAGCCAAGTGCCGCTACAAGAATAAATGTGATCATCGGGAATGTAGCTCCACTTAACAGCGGTGTCATTGTCTGGATGATATAATCTGCCAGTCCCATATCAGCAGTCAGTGTCTGCACACCGAACGCTACAACGAGCAGGATCGCTACCGGTGTCATATCCGCATATCCTTTTGCCACGATATTAAAGAAATCTCCAAATGTAACGACTTTTCTCGGTACATAGAGGATAAAACATGCCAGGATCGCCAGTACCACAGCGACCAGCACATCACTGGTAGCGACTGCTACGCCTACGAGCACACCCATTGGAATGATGAAGTCCCAGATATTTCCCTCCTCCTCATAGCCTTCATGCTCATCATGGTTATACTTTCTGCTGGCATCGGAATATACTTTTCCAGTCTCAGCAACACGCTGATAAGCTTTTTTCATCGCTCCGACTTTCGGCATGATGCCAAGTGCAAACAACAGCACGATGATTAAGGTAATGATCGGATAGAAGCAGAACGGGATCGCATGTATGTAAGCATCGATTCCTGATGTATATCCTGCGCTTGTAATAAAATCCTGCTCAAAAAACAGGCTGGCATAGAACACTGCCCAGGTAGAAAACGGAAGCAGCACGCAGACCGGGGCTGCCGTTGAATCGAGCATATATGCCAATGTCTCACGGGGAATCTTCTTCTTATCAAAAACTCCTTTCATACATACACCGATAGATAATACATTTAAATAGTCATCAACAAAGATCAGAATACCGAGTACAAATGTCGTGAGCAATGTCTTGCGTTCGGTATTGCACAGCTTTTCGACCAGCTTGGAAAATCCGAAACTGCCTTTTGCCTCCTGCAACAGTGCAATCAGGCTGCCGAACAATCCGCAGATAATGATGATCCACACATTATCTGCCAGTGCTGTCTGCATCACAGAACACCATTGCGTAATAAAACTGCCTTTATACAGTACCAGTGCTGCGAGCAAAGACCCCGCGAT
>JBNMKT010000214.1:0-3404 GCA_050874485.1 bacterium | reverse complement strand
CCGCGTGTGGAAGTACAGCGACGGATACGCAGCCTGTGGCAGATCAAACTGCTGATACCGAGGCTACAGATACTGATGCAACAGATACCGGAGCAGAGAATCCCGAAACAAACGCAGAGGATACTGATGCGGACAATGCCGGGGTAGACGATGCAGATGCTCAGACAGAGACAACAGATGAAAATGAGACAGAAAATGAAGCGGCAGCCGCTCAGTTGCTAAAGGATCTGACAGGCACCTATCAGGAGCTGTGGCCGGTCATTCTCGATGATCAGTATACACAGATCTGGCTGGATGACTGTGAGAAACTGGTCGGAGCAGAAAATGCACAGGCAGCATATGACAAGCTGGCATCTATGGTCACAGGCGAGGTCTATGGGGAGGAGGCTGTCAAAGCATATGCAGATGGCGGCGGAGCCTATGACTGTGCGTTTACACAGGATGTATACACATTGGAATTTGATGGTGACGCTTCTGCGATCAAGGGATATGACGCAGACGGAAATGAGCTATTTTCACACACTTACCACTATGTAGGCATGGAAGAAGTACGCGGACTGTATGAGTATGAGAGTGATGATGTCGATTCGGGTGAGTTTACTTATTTTTGTATCGCACCGGATACCTCTGCGACGACCTATCATATTGAGCTGCGCTACGGCAGTGATCTGGATGCGCTCGGACAGTATGATGCAGGTGATTATGCGTACTGGCTGGGTTCTGGTATCTCGACCGGCTATGATCAGACGATGGTAGAGAATTGTATCGAGTTGTTCTGTAACGAGAATCTGTCTGAATAAAGGCTGTCGTGATACACGATAACAGGTAAAAGAGGGGGACATTTTCGTATGAAAAAGGATTCCGAAATATCCAGGATGTTTCAATATGCAGGGAACCGGCACTGGCTCACGATCGCAGGCATGATCCTCGCCGGGCTTAGTACTGTGCTGTCGATGATACCGTTTGTATGTATCTGGTTTGTCGTGCGTGATATGCTGCGTGCGATGGTGGCGGGAGATATGACATTAGCTTCCCGCAGCACGACTTATGCATGGTATGCAGTCGGTTTTTCTGTGCTTAGTATTTTATTGTATTTTATCGCACTGTGCTGTGCTCATCTGGCAGCATTTCGCACGGCGACAAATATGAAAAAGGCAGCAATGCATCATATCGTAACACTGCCGCTCGGTTATTTTAGCCAGAATGCGAGCGGACGTCTGCGCAAGGTGATTGATGATAATGCGGGGCTGACAGAGAACTTTCTGGCGCACCAGCTCCCGGATCTGACCGGCGCTGTTGTGATGCCGGTCGCTGTGATCGTACTTATTTTTGTGTTTGACTGGCGGCTGGGGCTGTGCTGTCTCGTCCCGCTCGCGATCAGTGTGTTCTTTTTGAAACAGATGATGGGCGGAGATAATGCGCATTTTATGGAAGGATATATGCGTGCGCTGGAGACGATGAACAAGGAGGCGGTCGAATATATCCGCGGAATTCCGGTCGTAAAGGTGTTTCAGCAGACCGTCTATTCATTCAAGAATTTTCATGCGGCGATTGAAGAATATGAAAAATATGCGTCCGGCTATGCGTTGAAGTGCCGGATTCCGTTGACCGGATTTCAGGTCGCATTGAACAGTACGTTTATTTTGCTGATTCCAGTCGCAGGTCTGATTCTGGCGGGGGGATGAGCGGACAGGCAGCGTATGAGGATGTGTTGTTGGATTTCCTGTTTTATAGTCTGTTTACACCGATCTGTACGACGATGATGAACCGTGTCATGTTTGCCGGTGAGCAGCTGATGGCTGCAAAAAGTGCGGTAAACCGTATCGAGGAAGTATTGAAAGAGCAACCATTGCCAGAACCGGTAAATCCGAAAAAACCGCAGGATGCATCCGTTGTATTTGAGGACGTGACCTTCTGCTATCCGGGAACCGGGGAAAAAGCGCTCGCGCATATATCATTTGAACTGCCGGCGGGCAAGACGGTCGCGCTGGTGGGGGCTTCCGGCAGCGGTAAATCGACTGCCGCCAAGCTGATCCCCAGATTCTATGATGTGACCTCTGGCAGTGTGCGTGTAGGCGGTGTCGACGTGCGGCAGATTGACAAGCAGACACTCATGGATCAGATCGCTTTCGTGTTCCAGAATACGCGACTGTTTAAGGATACCTTACTTGAAAATATCCGTGCTGCGAGACCGCAAGCCACGCGGGAAGAAGTGCTCGCAGCCGTAAAAGCTGCCCAGTGTGGGGAGATCATAGACCGGCTGCCGCAGGGCATCGATACTGTCGTAGGAAACGGCGGCACGTATTTATCCGGCGGTGAGAATCAGCGTGTAGCACTCGCGAGAGCGGTATTAAAGGATGCACCGATCGTCATATTAGACGAGGCGACAGCCTTTGCAGACGCAGAAAATGAGCATCAGATACAGCTTGCATTTGAACAGCTCACAGAGGGCAAGACGGTTCTCATGATCGCTCACCGGCTGTCTACGATCCAGAATGCGGATCTGATTCTGGTATTCGATCAGGGTACGATCGCCGAGCGCGGAACGCATGAAAAGCTGCTCGCAGCAAACGGTATTTATGCGTCCATGTGGAATGATTATCAGACTTCGATTCAGTGGAAAGTCGGAAAGGAGGCAGAGTGATGATGAAGCGTCTACAGAAAAAATATGCGTTAAGTGAACAGGGTGCGAAGGATCTGTGCAAAGGTATTCTCTATTCCGTGCTGGCTTATATCAGCCTCATGCTTCCGGTAGCGCTGCTCGCCTGTGTGCTGGATGCGTTTCTCGCACCGTTGCTTGGCGAAGGAAGCAGTGAGGGACAGTTATGGATGTATGTGATTGTCGGTATTGTGATCATAGCAGTCATATTTATCATGCACTATCTGCAATATACGGTCACTTATATGGGCACTTATGAAGAGAGTGAGCGCCGCAGGATCACACTGGCAGAGAAGCTGCGTACATTACCACTTCGCTTTTTTAAGGAGCGGGATCTCTCGGATCTGACGAG
The DNA here is from genome assembly GCA_050874485.1 of bacterium. Lineage (GTDB taxonomy): Bacteria > Bacillota > Clostridia > Lachnospirales > Lachnospiraceae > W0P33-017. Next base: position 393 of record JBNMKT010000214.1, on the reverse strand, counting down.
CACGATCATGGGTGACTGTTCCGGATTTGAACACGCATTTTCACATACCGTGCCGCAGTTTTGGGGATCACTCCTGTCGACGGCACTGGTGTGTATTGCATTGCTCATCTACGACTGGCGGCTGGGACTGGCGCTGCTGTGGGTAGCTCCGGCTGCGTTTGCGATCGTCCTGCTATCACGAAGATTACAGGAGCGGCAGGGGCAGAAGCATATGGCGGCAAAACTGGCGCTGGCAGATGGCATTCAGGAGTGTCTGGAGACTGTTGCAGACATCAAAGCGTGCAATCAGGAAGCACAGTATTTGAAAAAGCTGGATGAAAAAATGGATCGCGCCGAGCGGGCACAGATCTCTTCAGAGCTGGTGAGTGCGAGCCTGATCACGACCGGGCAGAT
>JBNMKT010000213.1:0-3437 GCA_050874485.1 bacterium | reverse complement strand
GGAGTCCACGAGCGACACTGCCGACATCGCAGCACTGCCCACATGACTGACCATCATCGTATCTGCCATTCCCATCAGAGAATTCAATAATTGTTCAACCATGACAGGGATCATGAGCATCCACAGCTCTCTCGTACTGAATGTCAGATGATCCCAGTCTATTTTAGATGCATCGTATAATTTTTTCGTGAATTTTGATTGCTTTTGTACTTGTTTCATTGTCTTGCTATCTACGCCTCGGTTCTTTGGTAAGAAACGATAGATGCCACCAGCTGCTCTGCCTTAAACGGCTTCGGCAGATGGGCATTCATTCCGGCCTCCCTGCACTTGGCAATGTCCTCGGCGAAAGCATTCGCGGTCATAGCCACGATCTGTACTTTCTGCGCATCCGGACGATCCAGTGCACGGATCTTTCTTGTAGCCGTATTGCCATCCATCACAGGCATCATGACATCCATTAAAATCGTGTCAAAATAAAAAGGCTTGCTCTGTTCAAAGATCCGGACAGCCTCCTCTCCATTGACCGCCGTTCTCACATTGCATCCCTCATGATGCAACAGATATTCGGTGATCTCCAGATTCAGTGCGTTATCCTCAACCAGCAGCACATTCATGCCATGCAGGCTTTCTCTGTGCGTCGTCTGGTTATCCTCCTGGTGCTCCTCATCTACCTCATCCCGCTGGAACGGCAGGATCACCGTAAAGGTCGTTCCGACACCCACTTCACTCTCCACAGAGATGCTGCCACCCAGCATATCTGTCAACCGCTTGACGATCGGAAGTCCAAGACCTGTACCGGATGCTGTGGATTCCTGAGACATCTCACGGGTGAATGGCTCGAACATCTCCTTTTGGAATTCCTCACTGATACCCATACCGGTATCTTTGACTGTAAAGCGTACCGTAACCGTTTTTTCATCGGCGCTTTCCGTCTCCGCAAGCGCTGTGATCGAACCGGAAGGGCGGTTGTATTTGACCGCATTCGATAGCAGATTCATCAGAATCTGACGCAGATGTGTGGAACTGCTGATCAACGTACAGTCCTCTTTTTTCAATCGGTTATCAACAACAAAACTGATACACTTTTCCTCTGCCTGCGGTGCAATGATCTCATAGCACTCTTCCAGCAGCTGATCCAGTCGGAAGGACCCTTCTACCAGGTGTACTTCTCCGCTCTCGAGTTTGCTCATATCCAGCACATCATCCACCAGTGAAAGCAGATACCATGCCACCGTCTGGCACTTTGTCCGGATATCCCGCAGCTTTTCCGTATCACTGGAAAAATGCTCTGCGATCTCCAGCAGACCGATGATGCTGTTGATCGGTGTACGGATATCATGACTCATACGCGCCAGGAAATCAGATTTTGCCGAATTGGCATGCTGCGCCTGTGTATATGCCTCCTGCAGCTCACTCTTCTGCTGTTCCAGGAGGAAATTCGCCTTTCGCAGCTGCTCCTGCTGCACGATCTCCTGCCGGCGCTTTTCAAACATGATCTGATCGACCAGCAGTTCCTTCTGATAGAGCGCATCCATATCGCAGATGGATACCAGCCACATTTTAGATCCGTACTCTTCGATCTCCTTCTTGACAATCCGTACCCACAAAGACCCTGTCCTTGCACGCAGATGTGTTTCCTCCGATCCGGAAAGCGCACAAAACTGTTCACTTGAGAACTTATTCTCATACAGCAGTGCAGACATCGAACCACCCGTCGCAGTCTCAAAGCCGGCAGCAGATTCATATCCCAGCATTCTCACCGCCAGCTCACTGATCAGGCAGATGGGCAGCCCGTCTTCATAATAACCACCAATGATTCCCACACCATAGTTTTCACGCAATAGGGCCTGTATGCTCTTTTGCAATTGCTCTGTAACAGTCTGCGCCTCATGCACAAACAGTGGTTCCTGATACCCGCTTTCCAACATCATGTAATAATCCTCATTTCTATAGGAGCCAGCCCTATGATTTTCTCTTCTGTAACCCTTTTTGCAACTTTTTACAACTGTTTTATTCTATTTTCTTGTACTGTACTTCATATGGAATCCAATCATATATCTGCTCCCATATCATACAGTATACGCGAATGGTTTCATATATTCAAGGGCATTCTCTGCCCATCGCCTGCAATTATGATGCTGGTTCGAGGTTTTCCAGTATCGCCTTTACCGCCGTATCGATCACGATCGGCTTGGCCAGATGTGCATTCATCCCGGCATCCATGGCATCCTGGACATCCTCCGCAAAGGCATTGGCTGTCATCGCAATGATCGGAATCGTCCGTCCATCCGGGCGGTCTGTTGACTGCCGGATCGCCCGGGTCGCCTCATAACCATTCATCTGCGGCATCATAATATCCATTAAGATCACATCAAACGTCCCCGCCGGATGCTTCTCAAACAGCTCCACCACCTCACAGCCATCGACAGCCCTCGTGACATTCATCCCCTTATCCTCCAGCAGCATCATCGCGATCTCTGCATTCAGGTCATTATCTTCTGCCATGAGCACGTTCAGATCCGTCAGATCTCTAGGTATGCGTGCCTGCGGCTGTGTTTCTCTCACAATCGCCCCGGCCAGCTCAAGCGGAAACTCCACCGTGAAGATCGTACCCTCTCCTTTCACACTCTCCACAGCGATCGAACCACCCATCAGATCCACATACCGCTTGGTGATGGTCATTCCCAGTCCGGTTCCCTGATACTGTGTCCGTGCACCGGAATTCTCCTGAGAAAACTCATCAAAAATATGTGCAGTAAATGCTTCACTCATACCGACCCCGGTATCGGAGATCCGGAAACAGAAAAACATATGCCTTGGATCGGTCCCGGGTTTACGATATGTCTCAAACGTAATGCTGCCACCGTCATGGGTGAACTTCACAGCATTACTGATAATATTAATCAGGATCTCCCGCAGACGCACTTCATCCGCCAGAACATAGTGTGTCTCCGGCGCTTCGCGCTGCACGAGAATCTTCAGATCACGATTGATGGTAAAGCCATTCGCTATATCCAGCACCGAATCTGTCACAGCGGTGATATCTACCGGTTGCGGATCGTACTCGATATTGCCACTCTCTATGCGGCTGATATCCAACACATTATTGATCAGGGACAACAGATAATCAGAACTTTGCTTGACTTTTTCCAGGCAGCCTTTGATCTCAGGTGCCGGCTCATTTTTCAGGGCAATATCCGTGAATCCAATGATCGCATTCATCGGTGTGCGGATATCATGAGACATATTATTCAGGAAAACAGTCTTGGCAGTATTCGCCGAATTCGCATGTTTCGCCTCTTCGAGAGCCGCTACCACCTGTTTCCGGCTGACAGACAGACGATACAGCAGCATGCCGAGTGTAAATATGATGACCGGCGTGGTATCCACGATCGAATCCGTCAACACAAAATGATTCTGCTCTGTCAGATAGTAAT
>JBNMKT010000212.1:0-3455 GCA_050874485.1 bacterium | reverse complement strand
TTAACGTCCACTTGGACTACCTCCTTTGCTTTACTTGGTTGGCGAACCGAAGTAATTATAGCACTGGAGGTTTTTTACTGTAAGCTAAAGCAGCTGTTGTCCCCCTGCATAGCAGGGGGTTTTTCAAAAAACGCCATACAACAAAAAACCCCGGAACTTTTGCTCCGGGGTTTTGTCGCTTATAACCAATTCGAATTAGTTATATTTACGCTTTCTAGCTGCTTCAGATTTTTTCTTGCGCTTTACAGAGGGCTTCTCATAATGCTCTCTCTTACGAATCTCCTGCTGAATACCTGCCTTTGCGCAGTTTCTCTTAAATCTGCGTAAAGCGCTATCTAAAGTCTCGTTTTCTTTAACTGTAACACTAGACATTCTTACACCTAACCTCCCTCCAGTTGTAAATTGTGCATATCAACTGTAAGGTTATATCCTAATTGCACTGCAAATAATTATACCAGATATTTTCAATTCGTCAAGATTGTTTCTTGAAAAATTTCACCCTGTTTTTTATTTAATCTGTCCACTCAGCGCGTTGACTGCTTCTGCTAACGCATCATCGACACCAGCCGGATTCTTGCCGCCTGCCTGTGCCATATTCGGGCGTCCACCGCCGCCGCCACCTACGATCGAAGCGATGCTCTTGATCAGATTGCCGGCATGCGCGCCTGCCTTCTGTGCCTCGTCGGTAGCCATCGCTACGAGGTTGACCTTTCCGTCTGCTACGGATGCCAGCAGGATCACGCCCTCTCCGAGCTTGTTTTTGAGCTGGTCGCCCAGATCACGCAGACCGTTCATATCCACGCCTTCCAGCTTGGTAGCCAGGAACTTCACACCCTTGACATCCTGCACCTGATCCATGACATCACCGAGTGCATCCTTTGCAGCCTTTGACTTCATAGATTCGATCTCTGCATTCAGTTCCTTGATCTCTGCCTGCAGATGTGTGATCTTCTCAATGACACCTGCGGGATTCGTCTTTAACAGCTTCGCAGCTTCTTCTAACTGCTTTTCGATCGTATCATAATATGCAAATACATGATCTGCCGTGATCGCCTCGATACGGCGCACACCTGCTGCCACACCGGACTCGGAAATGATCTTGAATGCCTTGATATCGGCGGTATTTGCTACGTGTGTACCACCGCATAATTCCTTTGAGAAATCTCCCATGGATACCACGCGGACACTCTCACCATATTTCTCACCAAACAGTGCCATCGCGCCGGACTTTTTCGCTTCATCCACACTCATGACCTCTGTCACAACCGGCAGTGCCTCATTGATCTTGGCATTGACAATATCTTCTACTTTCTGCAGTTCCTCAGGTGTCATCGCAGAGAAATGAGAGAAGTCAAATCTGGTACGCTCCGCATCCTGATTAGATCCCTTCTGCTCTACGTGTGTACCGAGTACTTCACGCAATGCCTTCTGTAATAAGTGGGTTGCAGAGTGGTTTTTGCAGATCTGCGCTCTGCGTGCGGTATCGATCGAAAGTGTCGCTTCGTCGCCAACCTTGATCATACCCTTGGTGCAGGTTCCGACATGTCCGATCTTGCCACCCTTTAACTTCATCGTATCGCTTACGGTAAATTCGCCTTCTGCGGTCGTGATCACACCGGTATCACCGATCTGTCCACCCATCGTCGCATAAAAAGGTGTCTCATCCACTATCACAGTACCCTTTACACCCTCTGAGAGTGCCTCTGCGAGTTCTGTCTCGGTCGTGAGTACGGTAATCTTAGACTTTGCGCTCGTATGGTCATAGCCTACAAATGTTGATGTGATCGCGGGATCGATCTCGTCATAGACCGTCGCATCCGCACCCATGTAGTTTGTCTCCTTGCGGGCTGCGCGGGCCTTCTCCTTCTGCTCCTTCATGCATGCATCAAAGCCGTCCTGATCAAGCGTATAGCCCTTTTCTTCAAGGATCTCAGCAGTCAGATCTACCGGGAATCCATAGGTGTCATACAGCTTGAATGCATTTTCGCCAGAGAGTGTCTTCTCTCCTGCTGCCTGCATATCCTTTTCCATATCTGCGAGGATCTTTAAGCCCTGATCGATCGTCTTGTTAAACTGCTCCTCTTCCTGTGTGAGCACCTTGAAGATAAAGTCCTTCTTCTCCTCGAGCTCCGGATATCCGTCCTTACTCTCGCGGATCACGGTCGCAGCGAGATCTGCCATAAATGTTCCCTGAATGCCGAGCATTCTGCCGTGTCTGGCTGCGCGGCGGATCAGACGGCGGAGTACATAGCCGCGTCCTTCATTCGTCGGCATGACACCGTCAGAGATCAGGAATGTCGTCGAACGGATATGGTCAGTGATCAGACGGATGCTGACATCATCGAGTGCATCCTGCTGATACGTCTTGCCACACATCTGACAGATATGATCACGGATTGCCTTCATCGTATCGATGTCAAACACGGAATCTACGTCCTGCATCACGACTGCCAGACGCTCGAGTCCCATTCCGGTATCGATATTTTTATTTTCCAGTTCTTCATAGCCGCCATGACCATCGCCGTTAAACTGTGTGAATACGTTGTTCCATACTTCCATGAAACGGTCACAGTCACAGCCTACCTTACAGTCGGGGCTGCCACAGCCGTATTTCTCACCGCGGTCATAATAGATCTCCGAACACGGTCCGCAGGGTCCTGCGCCATGCTCCCAGAAGTTGTCACATTCTCCGGTCTCGGGATCACGATAAAAACGTGTGATACGCTCAGGGGCAACACCGATCTCTTTTGTCCAGATATCAAATGCCTCCTCATCCTCTCCATAGATCGAAGGATACAGGCGATCCTCCTCCAGCTCCAGCACCTTGGTCAGAAACTCCCATGACCATGCGATCGCCTCATGCTTGAAATAATCTCCAAATGAAAAGTTACCCAGCATCTCGAAAAAGGTCAGATGTCTGGCTGTCTTTCCTACGTTCTCGATATCACCGGTACGCACACATTTCTGACAGGTCGTCACACGTCTGCGGGGCGGGATCTCCTGTCCGGTAAAATAAGGCTTTAACGGTGCCATACCTGCATTGATCAGCAACAGGCTGTCGTCGTTATGCGGAACGAGGGAGAAGCTATTCATCGCCAGATGTCCCTTGCTCTCAAAAAATTCCAGATACATTTTGCGTAATTCATTTACGCCATACTTCTTCTTCACAGTGTTTCCTCCAGTTCACACGTATATATTTATAATTGTCCCGGATCCGGACAATTACACTACTGCTTATCCTCCGCAGCCTGTGCAGCCGTCTGTGCATCTTTGCGCTCACGCAGTTTTTTTCCTGCAAATACACCGCCCACACCGACTGCCGCCAGTATAATCATGACAATTACATATTGTAAAAAGCTCCCCAAAATAGCTACCATCGTAAGACCTCCTATTTTGCTTCACGCGTCACACCCGGCTTCATCGCCTGTGCAATCGCGGATTATAGTTATATATAG
>JBNMKT010000211.1:0-3499 GCA_050874485.1 bacterium | reverse complement strand
TCGCTCTCCAGCGCAGATTCGTCCGGATGAGATAGGCAGCCAGACACACTACAAATATATGCAGCATCGTTCTGCTCACTGTAAGTGCATCCATCGTCAGTGATTTTCCGATGACAAACAACATATCATAGCCCATCGTCAGCAGATATGTAACAAGGCAGAAACGGATGATGCTGATCTTTTCCGTGGCGATACACGCAACCATATACATGATCATGACCGGAGCCAGATCATATACACTCGTCTCATGTACTCCATAAAAGAAAAATGCCAGCATAGACAATATTACATACAGCCACAGCCGGAAGGACTCCGGCAATTGTTCCGTAACATATATTATCCAGCTGGCCACCGCCCCGATCCACAGGAGCACTACGGCTTCCATATTCCATCCGAGCAGCACAGACTCCACCGCCAATACCACTCCCATAACCGTTACTATCAAAAGCAGCATCAGATGTGCTGCCCCCTGTCTCTCCCGATCACTCATTGGCATACCTACTCCTCCCGCATATGATAGTCTGTATCCTCGGAAATCATCTGCAGCATAATATCCGTGAACATCGGATCAAACTGTGTTCCCTTTCCTCTTTCCAGTTCTTCATAAATATGCTGCTGTGGCAGCACATCACGGTAACTTCTGCGCGAGCTCATCGCATCATAGGCATCTGCGACTGCAATCATCCACGCCTCCTGCGGGATATCCTCTCCCATGAGTCCGTCCGGATAGCCTTTGCCGTCAATGCGTTCGTGATGCCACCTGGCCCCGACTGCCAATTGCGGAAACTCCGATATATTTTGTAAGATGCGCGCACCAACCAGTGGATGCGTCTTGATCTCCGCATACTCCTCATCGGAAAGTCTCGCGGGCTTATTGATAATCGCCTCCGGAATGCCGATCTTGCCGACATCATGCAGCAGGCCCATCATATAAATATCATCCTGCTTCTTCTCTGAATAGCCTGCCCTGCGCGCGATTTCCCGTGAATACTCCGCCACACGGGTCGAATGGCCATTGGTATAGGTATCCTTTGCATCGATCGCCCCTGACAACGTCTGTACAATCTGCATGGATATCTTTTCCAGCTTCTCGTGCTGCTGGAGCACCTGCTGCGTCTTGCGCTCCACCTCTGTCGAAAGGTCTGTCTGCAGCCGGATCAGATCGATCGTATGTCTGACGCGCAGCAATAATACTTCCGGAACAAACGGTTTTTTAATAAAATCCATCGCTCCGGCCTGTAAGCCGCGTGCCTCGGCACCACTGTCATCATCTGCCGTCAAAAATATTACCGGAATGCCTGCCGTGTGCGGATCACCCTGCACCGCATGCAGCGTCTCATAACCATCCATGCCCGGCATATGTATATCCAGAAGAATCAGATCCGGTCTGTTCTCCTGCAGAAATTTCAGTGCATCATTACCGGATTTGAGACAACTGACACGCATCTGCTGCCCACTCAAAATATGACTTGCCATCCGAAGATTCGAAGGATCATCATCTACTACCAACACCCAGTCTGCCATTTTATACTATCTCCTGTAAACGAACCGATGATGCACCACAACGCACCCTCCGGTATATCCCCATGTATCCCTTGTATTAATCTCTGGACTCAATCACAAACAGCATGCCCTCTGAGAAACGAATCTGCGCCTGCGGTTCCGTGATCTCGTTGCTGATTCCAAGCGTCACGCCCGGTGCCAGCGATGCATCCGTGAGTGGGTACTTCATCCCCCGCAGCGTCAGTCCATGAACGGTACAGTTGTACGGGATCAATGAAATCCAGTCACCATACTGTTCTTCACGCCCTATCACAAGCGAATGATCGATCAGCCGTACACGGTTATGCGCATCCAGCAAAAAGATCTCCGTTCCATGCTGCAGCCCCATATGAAGCAGCTGCAGATTACCCAGTACATGATCCAGCCGGCTGCCGGTTGCCCCCACAAGATCGATGTGCACCGGTTTCAGCTCCAGTGCCTTGCGCACTGCCAGTTCTGTGTCTGTCCAATCCTTTTCTGTCGGGAACTGTTCGACCAGAACCTCCGGCTGTTCCTTAAAATACCGGACGGATGCTTCCTTTGCAGAATCAAAATCACCGACAATCAGATCCGGATACAGCCCATTCCGACGGAAAAATTCCATTCCGCTGTCACAGGCGATCACCATTCCATAATGACTGCCTGCGATCAACCCACAGACAAACGCATCCTCTATACTGCCACCACTCACGATTAATATTGTTTGATTATCCATTATGATATCCTTAATACCTGTTTTTTTCCTGTTCCTTCAGTTCGCCGTACAGCTGTACATAATTCTCATACCGCAGTTTTGAGATCTGCCCCTGCGCCAGTGCCTGCTTGACCCCGCAGTCCGGCTCGCTGATATGACTGCATCCCTGAAATCTGCAATACGGCTCAAACTCTGTAAATTCTGTATAATACTGCTGCAGTTCTTCTTTGTCCATAGGCGGCAGATACAACGATGAAAAGCCCGGCGTATCCATGATGTAGGAGCTGCCCTCAATGTGAATGAGCTGGGTATGTCTGGTCGTCTGTTTTCCCCTGCCGATCTTTCTGGAGACAGCGCCCGTCTCCATCTGTACCTGTGGCTGGAGTCGATTGATCAGAGAAGATTTGCCCGCCCCGGACGGACCTGCGATCGTCGTTGTCTTGCCGCGCAGCTGCTCCATCAGCCGGTCGATCCCCTGATTCTGTTTCACACTGATAAATTCTACCGGATAACCGCATGCCTCATAAGCTGACGCATACGTCTGCCTGACTTCCTCCGATACGAGATCTGATTTGTTAAAACAGATGCATACCGGTACGTTCTGACGCGCCATCAGTACCAGAAACCGGTCGAGCAGATTAAAATTCGGATCTGGTGTCGCTGCTGCAAATACGATCAATGCCATATCTACATTGGCGACTGCCGGACGAATGAGCGCATTGCGTCTGGGCAGTATGCGCACAATATTTCCCTTTTTCTCTGCCTCATCAATGATATCGATCTCTACCAGATCTCCGACCAGCGGTTTGATTCCCTGCTGTCTGAATGCCCCTTTTGCCTTACATTCATAGATTCCGGATTCTATTATGTGAACATAATAAAATCCGGAAATCCCTTTTAGTATCTTTCCCTGCATGTGCAAAGATTCCTTTATCATGTGATCTCTAGTTTTGTTTCTCGAACGTAGCCGCCACATTCTGCGTACTCGTCGTTACATTGCCTTCTTCATCCTCCATCACCCATTCGATCACGAGTTTTCCACTGGAACTCTTGATATTGGTGACTTCGATATGGAACGGGAAGGATGCCGCTGATACGTTTGCCCATGAATCGAGCTCATTGCCATCTGCATCCTGCAGTGTGATATTTGCTGAAACGACCGTATCATCATTCGGCAGCTTGATATTCGCACGCAGCATATAGAGTTCTTCCTTCTTGCCGAGACTGACGGTGAAGCCAATACTCGTTCCACTATACACCGTC
>JBNMKT010000210.1:0-3512 GCA_050874485.1 bacterium | reverse complement strand
CCACTGTGATGATGTCGTCGAGATTCTTTTTAATATAAGGGAATATATGCTCACCCGGAGTCTTTACCGCAGTACCGTCTGCGATCGTATTGACGCTCGGCAGCGTTGTTACTTTACCCTCGCGGAAAGATACCTGCATACAGTTGGCGCCCGCCGGTTCCACACCGATGACTTTGATCTTCGGATTGAGCAGCTTCGCTAACGTCGATACGCCGGTCGCGAGTCCGCCTCCACCGATCGGTACGAGGATGTATTCTACGAGCGGCAGTTCCTTGAAGATCTCCATTGCGATCGTACCCTGTCCGGTCGCCACCGCCAGATCATCGAACGGATGGATAAATGTATAGCCATGCTCCTTTGCCAGCTCTAATGCATGCGCACATGCCTCGTCGTAGACATCACCATGCAATACAACCTCTGCGCCATAGCCTTTTGTACGGTTTACCTTGATGAGCGGTGTCGTCGTCGGCATGACGATCGTCGCCTTACAGCCGTAGCATTTTGCCGCATATGCGACTCCCTGTGCATGGTTTCCGGCAGATGCGGTGATCAGACCTCTGGCGCGCTCCTCATCGGAGAGCGTGCTGATCTTGTAATACGCACCACGCACCTTATATGCACCTGTAAACTGCATGTTTTCCGGCTTTAAATACACCTTGTTTCCGGTCTGCTCACTCAGATAATCACTGTAGACCAGTTTGGTCTCGAGTGTGACCTCTTTTACTTTCTCACTTGCTTCTTCAAATTTATCCAATGTCAGCATGTTCTTCATCCCTTTCCGGCGCTCTGTCAAAGAGCGCATTCACAAAATCATTTGAATCAAATTTCTGCAGGTCGTCAATCGACTCTCCTACACCGATATATTTCACCGGTATTCCCAATTCGGACTGGATCGCTACTGCGATACCACCTTTGGCAGTGCCGTCCATCTTCGTCAAAATAATACCTGTGATATCCGCGACTTCCGAAAACTGCTTTGCCTGTGCAAGTGCATTCTGTCCAGTCGTACCATCGAGCACAACGAGTGTCTCCCGGAATGCATCCGGGTATTCCCGGTCAATGATATGGTTCATCTTGCGCAGCTCTTCCATCAGGTTTTTCTTATTATGCAGACGCCCTGCCGTATCGCACAGCAATACATCCGCATGACGCGCCTTTGCCGCAGCGATCGCATCGTAGACAATCGCAGCCGGATCTGCACCTTCCTGTCCGCCGATCATCTCGACACCGGCGCGGTTTGCCCACTCCTCGAGCTGGCTGCCTGCCGCCGCACGGAACGTATCCGCTGCTGCTATGATGACCTTTTTGCCCTGTGCTTTGAGCTTGCCTGCGAGTTTACCGATCGAAGTCGTCTTGCCGACACCGTTGACGCCGATGACCATGACGACTGATGTCTCATGCTCAAAACGGTACGCCGTCTCACCGACATCCATCTGGCGTTTAATGCTCTCAATCAACAATTCCTTGCAGTCCGCAGGATCTTTGATATGCTGCTCCTTCACCTGTTGCTTCAGATGATCGATGATCTCCTCTGTTGCATGGATACCGATATCTCCCATGACTAAGATCTCTTCGATCTCCTCATAAAAATCATCATCAATATTTGAGAATCCACTAAATACGTTATCGATACCTTTTACAATATTATCTCTCGTCTTGGTCAGACCCTCTACGAGTCTGCCGAAAAATCCCTTTTTCTTCTGTGTTGTCTGTTCCTGTTCCATGATCTGTCTCCTATTCATCGAGGTCTGCTTCGATCAGATTGACCGATACAAGTGTCGATACGCCCTTTTCCTGCATGGTGATACCGTACAGACGATCCGCAGCATTCATCGTGCCTCGTCTGTGTGTGATAATAATAAACTGCGTGTTTTTCGTCAGCTTATGCAGATACTTTGCAAAACGGTCTACATTGGAATCATCCAGTGCCGCCTCGATCTCGTCCAGCAGACAAAACGGTGACGGCTTCAGATTCTGGATTGCAAACAGCAGCGCGATCGCTGTCAGCGACTTTTCTCCACCGGAGAGCTGCATCATGTTCTGCAGCTTCTTTCCGGGTGGCTGCGCAATAATACGGATACCGCATTCGAGCAGGTCATGCTCCTCATCCTCGAGCAGCTCGAGTGTGCCCTTGCCGCCGCCAAACAGATCCTTGAATGCCTTGTCGAATTCTCTCTGAATATCCGCAAATTTCTCTGCAAACTGCTTGCGCATACCGGTATCCAGATCCTCGATGATCTTCATGAGCGTCTGCTCCGCCTCGATTAAATCATCGTGCTGGGTCTTTAAAAACGTATATCGCTCGTTCAGTTCTTTGTAGTCCTCGATCGCATTGACATTGACATCCCCGAGTCTGCGGATCTCCTCCTTGACACCCGCAATGCGTTTTTTGAGTTCCTGCAGCGTATATGTCTCATCGGTACGGAGCGCAAGCGCATTGTGATAAGTCAGTTCATATTCATTCCACATATAAGAGGTCTGATATTCTTTGGCCTCGGTGAGTTTTTCCTGGCTGTTATTCAGACGGAAAATCTCTTTTTCGAGCTCACTGATCTGCGAGGCGAGTTCATCGTTTTTCTGATAAAAGCTCTTGTTGTCCTCTGAGAGCTGTTCCTTGCGCTCTGTTGCTTCTCTTAGTTGCTGTTCGAATCGGGCGTGACTGTCATCCCCTGCGAGGATGGTCTGGCGGATCTGTTCGATCTGTGCCGTCTTTTGCACGACATCTTCCTGCGACTGCGTCAGTCCCTCCTGTAATTGGTTTGTCTCATCGGCTAACTTCGCGAGTTCTCCTCTGACACGATCCAGATTCTCCTGCACAAACTCATTTTTCTGCCGGAAATTGGACTCATCGATCTGTATCGCAGAGAATTCCTTCGTCGCGCTCTCCTCCAGATAGATCTGTTCATCCAGAATCGTCTGCAGACGCTCACTCTCTTCCTCGATCTCCTTCTGACGCTTGTCCACATCGGACAGTTCGCCTGCGATATGCTCTTTATCCAGTTCGATCTGGGACTGCTGTTCTTCTAACTGCTTTGTCTCTAACTGAAGTCCTGTAAATACCTTCTCGCTCTGTTCCTTCTGTTCTTTGGCACGGTTGTAGTTCAGCTTCGCGGTATTCGCAGCCAGATAACCTTGCTGCAGCTTTTCACGTGCAGCTTCGAGATCTTCTTTCAGCAATTCGCGTGCGGTCTGAATATCTTCGATCCGGCTCTTTTTTGCCACGATCTCTTCTTTGAGCGACTGAATCGTTTTGTCCAACTCCTGGATCTCACGGTTTCTGCCGAGCAGATTGCTGTTATTCTTAAATGCACCACCAGCCAGTGATCCGCCAGGGCTTAGATATTCACCCTCCAGCGTAACAATATGTAACGAATAGCGGAATTCCTTTGCCAATGCGAGTGCATGGTCGATCGTGTCCACGACAACAACCCGACCGAGCAGATATGCCATGATCCCGGTATAGACAGGCTCTACCTTCACCAGCTCGTTTGCCATACCAAGCACTCCGGTAT
>JBNMKT010000209.1:0-3515 GCA_050874485.1 bacterium | reverse complement strand
GTTCCTTCTGTGATCTGTTCTGTCATAACTATTCCGCCTTTTATCTGATCTGTCTATACTGATTATTTATTATATCATTTCACATCCTGTTTGCATACCGTTTTTTATGTTTATCCCCCTGCCATCACCCAGACCTTGACATCGCACGATACTATCACCTATAATGACGGTGTTAGCATCATGAATTCAGTCACAGGAGGAAGCCATATGAGCGAAAATGAAATCTTTGAAAACGATCTAGAGGACAATCCGGACGATTACCGTGTCACTCTCGACCTGGATGATGGTACATCTGCCGAGTGCGCGATTCTGACCATTCTGGAAGTGGATGGGCAGGACTATATTGTACTCGTTCCCGTCGATGAGAACGATGAACCGATGGAAGAAGGCGAAGTATACATCTACCGTTATTACGAGGACGAAGACGGTACTCCTTCCCTCGAAAATATCGAAACCGAAGAAGAATTTGAAAAGGTATCCGAGCGCTTTGACGAGTATCTGGATGAGCAGGAGTTCAACGAGCTCCCCTGATTCCAAATACCCGCTCAGTCACCGGATGTTTCACATGCCGCAGTCTCAAGCTCATCCAAGAATCTTGAGGCTGTGGCATCTTTATTGTACAGACTCTTACTATGCGATATCATCAGACAGTTCTTTGCCCGCGTCATTCCGACATAAAACAAGCGCCGTTCTTCCTCAATGTCGGCATCCAGCACGGCTTTCTTATAAGGTAATTGTCCCTCGACAAGCTGCGGGATAAACACCGTGTCAAACTCCAATCCCTTCGCTCCGTGCAGTGTCAGTATCTGCACGCCATCTTTGCGTGTCTCATCCCTGGATTGTCTGTTTTTCTGTTCCTCCTGCATACGGATGCGGTACTCTCTCACATGCTCCTGCCACTCTGCCAGCGATCCGAAGCCGACGGCTGACTGCTGCAGTTCATCGAGCACCGCGACCAGCTCCTGTGCATCCTGTCCATGCGTCTGCGCATAATCAATGACATATTCCTCATAACCGACCCCTTTACGCACATAATTCATCGCAGCGAATGGCCCCATATGTGACATCACCTGCAGATCTTCTGCGAGCTGCGCAATCCGCCTTGCAATCCACGGCTGTTCCTCGTATACTGCCTCCCAGCTATCCAGATCAATCTGTGCTTCATCGAGCACATCCCTGCTGAGATACCTCACCGGGCGGTTCATGATCTGCAAAAACAATCCCCTGGAGCGTTCTCCTCCCGCCAGCCGCAGATAACACAACATATCCTTGGCAATCCAGTGATCATAGACGAGCGGTACACGTTCCTTTGCATAAAATGGTATTCCCTCCTGCATCAGCATCTCCAAAAGATACCCGGACTGCCGGTTTGTCCGGAATAACACTGCCATATCAGACAGTCCGACGCCCCCGGCCATCCGCGCACGGATCGCAGCAATGATCGCACGGTTCTCACGCAGTGTCGACGGATATTCCGTGACAGTCACCTGACCCTTTTGTCCACCCGCAGCCGTAATCTGTTTTTCAAACCGATTGTGATTATGTGAGATCAGACGGCCGGCGGCCTGTACGATCTCTGAGCCACAACGGTAATTTTCCTTTAAATATAACTGTTTTGCATCTGCATAATCTCTGGTAAAGCTGCGCATCAGTTCTGGTCTGGCTCCCCGGAACTGATAGATCGACTGATCATCATCACCGACGAAAAACAATTCATTCTGTGGTGCAGCAAGCATACGCAGTACCTCGTATTGCAGCCGGTTCATATCCTGCACCTCATCCACCAGAATATATTGGAACTTTTGCTGCCAGGCACGCAGATGATCCTCACGCTGTGAGAGCAGTTCATACGTGAGTGTCAGCATATCGTCAAAATCGATCAGACGGTTTTCGCGCAGCTTTCTGTCATAGGCTGCATAGATCTCGCGAAACTGGGCACTGCCACAGCATTTGGCATAATAATGTGCCAGATCCAACTGCTCATTTTTGACTGCACTGATCTCTCCCAGCAGATTTTCCATCAGCTCCTGCTGCTCATCCTCACTCAGATGATAACCTGCCAGTATTTCCCGCAGGAATGCATATTTCCACTCAGGGGTTATGATCTGATCCGCCCGATAATGATAAGCGTACTTGAGAATAGAAAAAAAGATCGCATGGAATGTTCCAAACTGTACCGGGAGTTTTCGCCCCTCCTGCATAGCCTGAAACCTCAGCCGCATCTCTCCGGCGGCTGCCTTTGTAAATGTAATGACAAGTATCCGCTCCGGCGGAACCGATTTTTGTTCGATGAGATACTGAATTCTCCCGGTGATCACCGATGTTTTCCCGGATCCCGGTCCCGCCAGCACCAGTGTTGCACCATCGCCCTGTGTGATCGCAATACGCTGTGACTCACTGAATCTGTATGACATATAACTTCCTCTGTATTTCCCGGCTGACAGCCGTTTATCATTGTATCACCCCATCAGCAGATGCGGGGCAGCCCCTCGCCGTAGAGCACATCCAGCACCCGCAAGCCGCCGATCTGTGTGCGTATATACGCCATTCCCGGATCTTCCTGTGTGACTGTTCCGATGACCGCGGCATCTGCGCCGTAAGTGCAGTCTGCCATAATGGAACGCGCACGCGCCGCATCCGCTGCAGCTACAACCGCCACCAGCTTTCCTTCATTTCCCATATAGAGCGGATCCAGTCCCATGAGCCCGCAGAAATCGCGCACCTGCGGATCGACCGGGATCGCCTGTTCATCCAGCTCCATCGTAACATGTGAACTCTCAGCCAGTTCTTTTAAGACCGTTGCAAGCCCACCGCGCGTCACATCCCTCAGACAATGCAGCTGGATCTTTTCATCGAGCAACGCACGCACTATCTGTGTGAGCGGCGCACAGTCACTCCTGATCGAATTGTCGATCCCGAGCCGCTTTGATAGAATCGCCGCATGATGATCTCCGAGATTGCCGGATACTAAAATCGCATCTCCCGGTCTGCAATTTGTGGCACTGACCGCGCAATCCTCCGGCACAAATCCGACACCAGCCGTATTGATGATCAGCCCGCCATTTCCTTCGACTACTTTCGTATCCCCTGCCACGACCTGCACACCTGCTTCACGTGCCGTCTGCGCCAGAGAATCCACGATACGCTGCAGGCGTTCTGTCTCCAGCCCCTCCTGCAGCACAAAACCACATGTCAGATACTTCGGAGATGCCCCTCGCATGAGCAGGTCATTGACCGTTCCACATACGGACAGGCGCCCGATATCTCCACCCGGAAACTCTAACGGTTCTACGACAAAGCTATCTGTTGTGACCGCAATCCGCGCCGTTGCAGGAACAACCGCAGCATCCTCCATCGCATTCAACACAGGATTATCAAATGCACGTGCAAACACCTCACTGATCAGATCACTCGTGGCACGCCCACCGCTTCCATGAGCCATTGTTATCTTCATATTGCTATCTCCTCTCCGGTTACCTTGTCCTGTGATACATCAGATACTGATGACAGCTGCC
>JBNMKT010000208.1:0-3536 GCA_050874485.1 bacterium | reverse complement strand
GCAGAGGCAGCCTTTAAATAACAGGTATGAATGCAGAGGGGGGCAGCATGGCTGCCTCCTTTGTATTTTATGTATAGATATAGTTTGGAGAAATAAGATGAAGGAGATCATAAAATATTGGAATAAGCCAAAAAGAAGTGCGTATCTTTTTTTGGCTCCATCGATTATATTGCTGGTATTGTTCAGCGTGATTCCGCTGTTAGTTGCATTCGGGCTGAGCCTGTTTGATGTTCCAATCACGATGAATACAGCAAAATTTGTAGGATTGCAGAATTTTGTGGAAGCATTTCATGACACCCGGTTTCTAAACAGTCTGAAAGTAACCGCCATTTTCACTGGAATCGAAGTGCCGATTCAGGTATTTGGAGCGATCGTAGTAGCAGCATTTATTACCAAGAACAATATGCGTAACAAATTGTTCCGCGCCATCTATTTTCTGCCTGTCATCTGTTCTGCGACGGCGATCGGTATTATGTGGAAGATGATCCTGCATTCAAATATCGGATTCATCACAGCGATTCTTCAGTCCATGGGACTTGGCAAGATCAACTTTTTGAATACACCGGGGCTGACCATTTTTGTAGTCAGTTTTATCTCCATCTGGAGAAGTTTTGGAATCTCAGCGATCATTTACGTGACTGCGATCCAACAGGTACCGAGTTCTTTGTATGAGGCTGCCGAGATGGATGGAGCGGGCAAGATCCGGCAGTTTTTCCATATTACCGTGCCATCGATACGTCCGACGTTCTGGTATATACTGATGACGCGGTTTGCGGGCGCGTTGCAGATCTTTGACATTATATATATTACGACGAACGGTGGACCGAATTATACGACAGAGTCAACCGTGACCTATATTTATTCGAGAGCATTTTCGTCCAGCTCCAGTATGGGATATGCATCGGCAATGTCTGTTATTTTGTTCGTGATCATCATGGCAATCACCGTATTGATGTATCGCAAGATGAATGAGGAGGATTAGGATGAATAAAAGAGATGTTCAGGTAAAAAGCAAGATCGCATATCTTCCAATATTCCTGTTTTTGGTTTTTCTGGCAATCTTAGTATTACTGCCGGTCATTTGGATGGTATTTAGTGCATTTAAACCAGAAAAAGAGATCATATCGTGGCCGCCGACATTTTTTCCGGCATCACTGACGCTGCAGAATTTTGTGGCAGTACAGAACCGTATCCATATTTCAAGATATATTCTCAATTCGGTCATCTATGCCGGAGGTACGACACTGCTCGCTGTAATCGTAAACAGCATGGCGGGTTATGCGTATGCATTTTATGAATTTAAGGGGAAAACAGGGCTGTTCCTGTTGACGCTCGCGACGATGATGGTGCCGTTTCAGGTTATCATGGTGCCGCTGTTTCTCGTGGTGTTTAAAATGGGAATGTATGACACCTACTGGGGACTGATCATACCGCGTGTGGCAGTCGCCGGGTCAATCTTTATGATGCGTGCGGCATTTGCTGGTATACCGAAAGAACTGGCGGAGGCTGCCAGAATTGACGGACTCTCGGAGTTTGGCATCTTCTGGCGGATCATGATGCCGCAGGTCAAACCGGCTGCGATCACGCTGATTATACTCAGTATCAACGGCTCCTGGAACGATCTGCTGTGGCCGATGATCATCACGAGCCGGACACAGATGCGCACCCTTGCAAATGGACTGGCATTATTTATCGGGCAGAATACGATCGAGTATGGTGCGGCATTTGCAGGTGCACTCATATCATTGCTGCCAATGTTCGTTCTGTATATGATCGGTCAGAAATATTTCGTGGAAGGCATGGCTGGTGCCGGACTGAAGGGCTAAGGAGATAGATATGTTAAAAGGCAAAGTATATTGTGACAGAAAATTTGTGGTAGGCAGGGTAGATGAGCGTATGTTTGGTTCGTTTCTTGAGCATATGGGACGCGTGATCTATACAGGCATCTATGAGCCGGGACATGCGTTGTCGGATGAGGAAGGCTACCGCACCGATGTGATGGATGCTGTGAAACAGATGGGAGTCACCACGGTGCGCTATCCGGGAGGCAATTTCGTCTCTGCTTATCACTGGGAGGACGGTGTCGGTCCGCGGGAGCACAGGCCGCACAAACTCGACCTTGCATGGCGCTCGGTCGAGACGAACGAGTTCGGCACGGATGAATTTGTCCATTGGGCGAAAAAAGCAGGGGTAGAGCCGATCTTTACGGTCAATCTGGGCAGCCGCGGGATGGAAGAGGCTGTGCAGTATCTGGAGTATTGTAATTTCCCGGGAGGCACGGCGTACAGCGATCTGCGGAAAAGCCACGGCGTGCAGGAGCCGTATGGCATCCGGCTGTGGTGTCTGGGCAATGAGATGGACGGTGAGTGGCAGATCGGACATAAAACGGCGCAGGAGTATGGACGTCTGGCAGCTGAGACCGGAAAGGCGATGAAGCTGATCGATCCAGAGATCGAACTGATTGTATGCGGCAGTTCGCTCTCGAGCATGGCTACTTTTCCGCAGTGGGATATGGAAGTGTTAGAGCAGACGTATGAGATCGTAGACTATCTGGCGCTGCATCAGTATTATGGTGGACAGGAGCGTGGGACACAGGCATTTCTCGCGCAGACGCAGGATTTTGAAGAATATATCCGCACGCTGCGCGCGGTCGCACAGGTCGTAAAGAAAAAAAAAAGATCAAAAAAAGACATGAAATTCAGCGTCGATGAGTGGGGTGTCTGGGCAGTGCCTGGCAACAGCGTCAATGCGCAGATCGACCGGCAGCCGTGGCAGATCGCACCGGCGATCAGCGAACAGATCTATACGTTAGAGGATGCGCTGCTATTTGCGGGCATGCAGATGACGATGTTACGGAATGCAGATGTGATCAGGATCGCCTGCCAGTCACTGCTGACAAACATCAGTGCATGCATCATGACACAGAAGAATGGACAGATGTGGCTGCAGACTATTTACTATCCGTTTTATTATTTATCCAATTATGCGAGAGGCGTGGTGCTGCAGGAGGTGTGCCAATGTGATCATTATGATTGCGAGGGTTTTACGGACGTGCCGTATCTGGACGTGCTGACTGTATGGAATCAGGAGGAGCATTACATTGCTATATTTGCGGTCAATAAAAGCGAGGATGAGCAGCTGGACACAGAGGTCGCTTTACAGGATTTTGCACTCGCGCAGATCCGGACATCGATAGAACTGACGGCAGAAGATAAGAAAATGGATAACAGCGTCGACCATCAGGCAGTGATCCCGCGAGAGGCTGCAAATGCAGTGATTGAGGGCGGGCATGTGCGTATCTGCCTCAGTCCGATGTCCTTTTGTATGGTTTTGGCCGACCTCGCAGAGTAGGAGGGAAAATTTGTACTCCGGCGTGCAGCAGGTTCGTTGCGGGCAGGGCGGATATATGTTATACTCACAGTAATCTGAATGAATACGGAGAAAGCGAAAATGCCAATTACAGTTAATGAAATCGCCGAAAAATGCGGGGTGTCCAGAACGACCGTACTGCGTGCACTGAATGAACAGGGTAGCGT
>JBNMKT010000207.1:0-3542 GCA_050874485.1 bacterium | reverse complement strand
TTTTTATTCATGATGAATCATATGCGGGGTAGGATCTGTGGACTCGCTGCTGGCGGGTATACGGATCTCTACCTCGGTTTCATTTCCGGGTGTGCTGCGATAGCTCAGTCCATACTGGCTGCCGTAGCATAGCTGGATTCTTCTGTGTGTGTTTGAAATCGCAATATTGCTGCCATGTTTGCTGCTGCCGTTTCCGGTCAGAATCGTGGACAGTTTCTCAGGTGCGATGCCTACGCCGTCATCGGAGATCACGAACACGAGTGTCTCTGCTTCCATCCAGCCCATGATGACGATATTTCCCTCTTTGACCGGTTTTTCGAGTATTCCGTGCAGGATAGAATTCTCCACGATTGGCTGAAATACCAGCTTGGGAATCATGTAGTCGAGCATCTCGTCTGGCACATCCACAAAGAAATGGATTTTGTCGTTAAATCGCATATTCTGGAGCTGGACATAGAGTGTGACATGTTCGAGCTCCTCACGTACAGTGATGATCGAGCTGCCGCGGCTGAGCGTGATCCGGTAGAAACGGGAGAGCAGATTGACTGCTTCCGATACCTGCGCGGTCTCGCCGGAGCGCGCCATCCAGTTGATCATATCCAGGGTATTGTACAGAAAATGTGGGTTGATCTGCGCCTGCAGAGCACGAAATTCGGAGTGGCGCAGTTCCGTAGCAGTCTGTTGCTGCTGTTCGATCAGGCGGTTGATCTCATTGGACATATAGTTATAGGAGTCGATCAGCGAACAGATCTCATCCGAGCCGTCCGGCTTTTCCATCGGTACAGGCAGTGCACTGCTGCGCACACGCTGCATGTTTTCGGCGACTTTTGAGATACGGCCGGTGACCGAGCTGCTCAGCCGCGTACTGATCATGACGCAGACGATCAGAACAAATGCATAGAGCAGCATGAAATTCATGACAAGCTGATTACCCTCGGAGGTCAGATTGGATTCGGGTACTGCCGATACCATGATCCAGTCTGTATCGGGGATGACTTTACAGCCACAGTAGACATTCTGACCTGCGAATTGCAGGCGCTCCTGTCTGGAAGCGGAAGGAATCCGCTCGGTGATCTCATCATAAGGAATATAATATGCGCCGGACAGGGCGGTATTGGTCGAAGCTACGATCTCGTTACGTGAATTGGTGATATAGATCACACTGTTATTATATGGCAGATCCTGCAGCAGAATCGGCTGAATCGAGGATTGGTTAAAATAGACCGCGATATAGCATTCCATATCACCACTGCTGATCCGGCGGATGACCGCGTGTGATCCGAGCGTTGCGGATTCTGTCGGAGAGAGGTAGCGTGGCGGACACAGCAGGAGATTATCGTCGGTACTGCTGAAGATACCATGCCAGTAAGTGCCACGGGCGGGACCTAACGTGTCAAAGACGGTATTGTCTGTCTGTTCCCGGAGCACACGGTAATGTTCGTCATCGAGATAGATACGCACATTGGCTACGAGTGAATTGTCGAGACAGTTGGCGATCACATTCTCAAAATTGTGGACCGATACGGGGAAATTGACCAGGTATTCGTAGCTGGACGGCTCGATATTTCTTACATAGGAAGAAAAAAAATCATTGCCGCAGATATTTTCTGCCATGAGTTCGAGCTGATTGACTGTCGTGCCGATATTGGTGCGTGTCTGGTCAGCTAGTGTATTCAGGGAGTGGAGCGTCGTGTTTGTCGTGACATTGACCATCTGATTGTAAGCAAAGTATGTGATGAGCATCGCCGGGATGATCGTAAGTATCAGGTGGGTGATGAGAAACTTTACACGCAGGGAAATCTGGTATTCGTATATGTGCTTGATCTTTTTTAGTAAGGTCATAAGGACTCCTTTTCACGATATTCCGAAGGTGACAGACCGACCACCTTTTTGAAGGTCTTTCCGAAATAATTCTGGTCGCCGTATCCGACGCGGGCAGCGATCTCGCTGATCTTGTTGCGTGGGTCGGCCAATAGCTGTTTGGCTTTCTCCATGCGGAAATTCGTCAGATACTGATTGAGCGTCTGACCGGTCTCTGTCTTGAACACCGTACATAAATAAGAAGAAGACAGATGCACATGGTCGCTGATATCCTTGATCGAGAGATTGCTGTCGCTGTAGTTTTTGCTGATGTAGTCTTTGATCAGAAACAGGGTAGAGTTCTCAGTTACCGCAGTTTCGAGCAGCGTAAAGTAATTGCTGACAGCCTGGCACAGTAAGTCGTGTACTTCACTGTAATTCATGCAGCGGCTGAGCTGTTCGAGCGGACTGGAGACGGTGCCTTCGGAACCGGCACTGACCTTGGCATCATACTGCAGATTGGAGATTACCATCAGCAGTTTGTAATACAGATCTCTCACCTGATTTGGCAGCAGGCCGCGGTTATTCTGGAGCCTGTCTGCTAATTCATCACACAGGGCATCGGCTGATTTCCTATCACGTGCAGATAAGGTATCCCGGAAACGTGAGGGGAATTCATTCATGTAGGTAACAGCGATGGTATGTCCTTCTTCATAAGGATGAAGAATCGTCTCATAGGGCGTGAAAAACGCACTTTGAAGCAGTAGTACAGCGCTGTTGTATGAGACGTATACATTTTCGTAGCCTTTTACGGTGTCGCCCAGCACGAGATGAAAACGGCTGATCTGATAGCTGCGCAGCAGATCACGGATATACTGGCAGATGCGTACCAGCGTCTGGGGCGGTTGCTTTTTCGAACCGTAGAGATGCAGGATCACATAGGCGGTATGTTTCATCGTATGCAGTTCGGACATATGGTAGCTGTCCAGCTGTTTGCGGATCTGCACAAACAGGGCAGAACGGTTTGAGTCAGACATATGCAGCATCTGCTCTCCGGTGTTGAGGATCAATGTAGTAAAATACTGGTTCGGCTGGAATACGAGTGCAGCCTGCTCATGCAGGTTAGCACCGGGCTGTGTCAGCATGAGTGCCAGCTTGGAGCTCGTCTCCTGCTCAAAGAACTGGTTGGATTCGCGCTGGAGCTGCTGCTTTTGCACGAGAGATACTGCCTCGGTCAGAGCCTGGGTAATATCATCCGGTGTAAACGGTTTTTCTACATAGCTGACTGCTTTTAAGTTGATGGCGGCCTTGAGATATTCCTTGTCGGAATAACCGCTCATAAAGATAATCGGGCAGTCGCTCACCAGCTCGCGCAGGCGTTTTGACAGCTCGATTCCATCCATACGGGGCATACGCACATCCGTGAGCAGAATATCCGGAGCATTTTTCTGGGCATGGGACAGTGCATTGATACCGTCATCGGCACTGTCAATCTGGGTGATGCCAAGCCGCTCCCAGTCTATACTGGATATGATTCCCTTTCTTGTCAGTTCTTCGTCATCTGCTATTAGAATACGCATGGTTATCCTCCGTATCTGATGTTCATAGTCTGTACATATTTTAGCACATTGAAAGATAGCTGTCACCAGTCATATCGTATCGGGAAATTTTCAAAGACCGAAAGAAAACACCCACAATCAAAAAAAATTACGATAGGATTACCCAAAATGAAATGATAAGAT
>JBNMKT010000206.1:0-3543 GCA_050874485.1 bacterium | reverse complement strand
CTTCTGAATCACTTTCTTACGCCCTCAGCAGTAAATGCTTCGGGCTGTGCTAAATAATTACAAGTACACCATTAAGCACGTAAAACACAAACATTTTACATGGATAATGGTGTATCTATCTGCTCTTATTACGTGATTAATCACGTAATCCGATATCCAGTCCTAGACAGAAAAACAATATTTTGTCGTAGACTCGTATACCTCACCCGGTGAGAGGAACGGCTGCTTGAAGTTCTTCTCGTTCACAGAATTCGGGAAGTACTGTGTCTCCAGACAAAAGCCCTGTCTGTTCACATAGTCCACGCCGCCTTTGCCCTTCTGACCGCCGACAAAATTGCCCGCATAGAACTGTACGCCGACACAAGTCGTATAGACATCCATGTGGATACCTGACTCTGCCGCCTGGGCGCGTGCTGCCAGCTGCAGACTGCCATCTGCCTTGTCGAGCACGTAGTTGTGGTCATAGCCACCGGTATATTTGAGCTGGTCAAAATCATCCTCAATCCGCGCACCGATCTTCGTCATCTGACGGAAATCCATCGGTGTACCTGATACGGACGCGATCTCTCCGGTCGGGATCGCCTGGTTGTCAACGACCGGCGTATAATAAGATGCCAGTATCTCCAGTTCCTGATCCTCTACACTGCCAGATTCCTGTCCATTCAGATTGAAGTATGCATGGTTTGTAAAGTTAGCGACTGTCTTTTTATCTGTTGTAGCCTGATAATGGATACCAAGTTCTCCGGCATCGTTTAATGTATAGGTCACTGTCACATCCATATTTCCCGGAAATCCCTGATCTCCATCCGGGCTGTGATACTTCAGCACAACATGTGCATCATCAGCCTCCGCCGCTGCCCAGAGCACTGCGTGAAAACCGTGGCTGCCACTGTGCAGGTTATTATCATTGTCATTGACCTCAAGTGCATACTCGGTTCCATCGATTGACAGCTTTGCATTCGCGATACGGTTGCCGTTTCGTCCGATCACTGCGCCGAGATAACCATTCACATTCTCGTACTGTGCCGGTGTGTCGTAGCCGAGCAGCACGTCGCGCACGTTGCCGTCTTTATCCGGCACACGGATCGCCTGCAGTGTCGCGCCGAGTGTGATCAAATCGACTTCCATTCCGTTTGCATTTTTCAATGTATACTTTTCAACAGAATGTCCGTCTTTTGTTTTACCGAATTCTGTTACCATAAATGTCTCCTCCTAAAATATGAAATTGCAGCTCCCGCAAGCATATCTTTTTACTGTCCATAATAGCTTTTTGACTACGGACTACTGTCCGTAGTAGGCGTTCTCGCCATGCTTACGATAGAAATGCTTATCCTTAATGTTATCCGGAGCCGGTTTTACCTTCGGGTTAATGAGCTCGGTGTTACGTGCCATCTTTGCAACTTCCTCGAGTACGACTGCGTTGTGTACTGCCTCTGCTGCATCCTTGCCCCAGGTGAACGGTCCATGGTTCTGGCATAAGACTGCCGGTGTATAGACCGGATTGATGCCGCGTGTCTCAAATGTCTCGATGATGACGACACCGGTATTCTTCTCATATGCCTCATTGATCTCCTCAGTTGTCAGATTTCTGGCGCAGGGGATCGGTCCGAGGAAATAATCTGCGTGGGTCGTGCCGTACAGAGGAATATCTCTGCCTGCCTGTGCCCATGCGACTGCTTCCGGTGAATGTGTATGTACGATACCGCCGATCTCAGGGTATTTTTTATACAGCTCGATATGGGTCGCTGTATCAGAAGAAGGCTTATATTTTCCTTCGATCTTGTTTCCGTTGAGATCCATAACGACCATATCATCGGGGGTCAGTGCGTCATAATCGACGCCACTCGGCTTGATGACAAAATAGCCGGTCTCGGCATCTCTGCCGCTGACATTTCCCCATGTATAGGTGATGAGACCTCTGCGGGGAAGCTCCATATTTGCTTCATAAACTTCTTTTTTTAACTGTTCTAACATTTTGGTTCTCCTTTTCTAAAAAAATGACTGCCCAGAGACATCTGCAAAGCATCATGTTTCTGGACAGTCAGTCGTTTTATTTCATTTCTGCTGTGATGCGCTCATAGATGCCGTCTGCATCCAGTTTGTACTTGTGAAGCAGTTCCTTTGCGGGACCTGACTCGCCAAATACATCATTCATACCGATACGTGTGACCTTAGTCGGGCACTTCTCGCTCAGGCACTCGCTGACTGCTGCGCCGAGTCCACCGATGATCGAATGCTCCTCTACCGTGAAGATGCGTCCGGTCTTTTGCGCTGCTGCAATGACGAGTTCCTCGTCGAGCGGCTTGATCGTATGGATGTTGATGACCTGTGCATCGATGCCGTCCGCTGCCAGCTTGTCTGCAGCTGCCAGTGACTCGCTCACGCACAGTCCGGTCGCGATAATCGTGCAATCCTTGCCATCGCGCAACTGTACACCCTTGCCGATCTCAAACTTGTAATCTGCGTTGTCGTTGATGACAGGTACTGCCAGACGACCGAAACGTAAATATACAGGTCCTTCGTATTCATAAGCTGCCTTTACGGCTGCCTTTGCCTCTACATCATCACTCGGATTGATGACTACCATTCCGGGGATCGCACGCATCAGGGCGATATCCTCATTACACTGGTGGGAAGCACCGTCCTCACCGACAGAGATACCGGCATGTGTTGCACCGATCTTTACATTCAGATGCGGGTAACCAATCGAGTTACGCACCTGTTCAAAGGAACGTCCTGCTGCGAACATTGCAAATGTGCTCACAAACGGAACGAATCCGCAGGTAGATAATCCGGCTGCGATACCAGTCATGTTAGCCTCTGCGATACCACAGTCAATATGACGATCGGGGAATTCCTTTTTGAATACACCGGTCTTTGTAGCTGCTGCCAGGTCAGCATCGAGTACGAGCAGATTCTCATGCTCTTTTCCGAGCTCAACTAAAGCATTGCCGTAGCTTTCTCTTGTTGCGATTTTCTTTACTTCTGACACAATGCTTCACCTGCCTTTCTAAGATCCTCCATTGCAACTGCAAACTCCTCATCATTGGGAGCTTTTCCGTGCCATCCGACATTGTTCTCCATAAAGGAAACGCCCTTACCCTTTACGGTATGTGCAATGATCGCTGTAGGCATACCCTTGGTAGCCTTTGCCTCATCGAAAGCAGCCTTGATCTGGTCAAAATCATTGCCATCAATATTGATTACATGGAAATTAAATGCTTCAAATTTCTTGTCGATCGGATAAGGTGAACATACCTCATCGATCGGTCCATCGATCTGAAGGTTATTATTGTCTACAATCACACACAGGTTGTCCAGCTTACGGAATCCGGCAAACATAGCTGCCTCCCAGATCTGTCCTTCCTGGATCTCACCATCACCACACAGTGCATATACACGGAAATCCTTGCCTGACTGCTTTGCGCCTAATGCCATTCCACATGCTGCTGATAAGCCCTGTCCCAGTGAACCGGATGACATATCCACACCGGGGATATGCTTCATATCCGGATGTCCCTGCAGATAAGAGCCGGTATGTCT
>JBNMKT010000205.1:0-3546 GCA_050874485.1 bacterium | reverse complement strand
CCACGAATCTGTATGCATGTGCAGAGATGACGTTTGAGCGGGCAAAGAGCAGCGGCATGCGTACAATCATGTTTTTCTCACAGGAGGATCTCGAACAGCGTATCAAGACGCTGCGATTCCTGGAAGAAATGCATCAGAGTGTGGAAAATGGCTGTGAGGGCTTCTATCTATGCTATCAGCCGCAGATTAAAACTGGCAATTACTGTCTGTTCGGTGCAGAGGCGCTGCTGCGGTATCATTCGAAAACGCAGGGTGAGGTGTACCCGGATGAGTTCATTCCGCTGTTGGAGCAGTCAAAGCTGATTAACCAGGTTGGCATGTGGGTGCTCGAGACGGCACTGCGTCAGTGTAGCCGGTGGCGCGAGACGGTGAAGGATTTTCATATCAGTGTCAATTTTTCTGCGGTGCAGCTCAAGCAGGAGCATATTGCGGAAAATGTACTCGATATACTGGCAAGAACCGGCATGCCCGGCAGTGCACTCACGATCGAGCTGACAGAATCTACGCAGCTGCAGGGTATCCAGAATTTCAGTAAGATCTTTCAGTGCTGGCGGGATGCGGGCATTGAGCTGTCGATCGATGATTTCGGCACCGGTTATGCGAGCATGAGCTATCTAAAGGAAATGGATGTCAGCGAGATCAAGATCGACAAACTGTTTGTGCGGGGTGTCGAGGAAGCAACCTATAATTACCGGCTGATCAGCAACATGATCGAATTTGCCAAGAGTAATTCGATCCGTATCTGTTGTGAAGGTGTCGAGGATGTGCGTGAGCTGACGGTTCTGGAGGGGTTGTCACCGAATTTGATTCAGGGCTATCTGTTTGCAAAACCCTGTCAGACGGAGGAATTTGAGCGCTCGTTTATCGATTCACGGACAGATGCATATAAGAAGCAAAAGGATTTTGTCAGAAAGATCTATCAGTATAAGGACAAAATGCATGTGATATATTTCAATGCAAAGGATATTCTGCGGGCAAATAGTCTGGGACTGTGGATCATCCGGATCAATGAAGCGGATGGTTATCATGAGATGCATGCGGATGAGACGATGGAGCGCGTGCTGGCAGTCGACCGTAAATACACGCCGCAGGAATGTTATGACTTCTGGTATAACAGAATCCGCGAGGACTATCTGGATTATGTTCAGAAAAATGTCGGGCGGATGATGGAGGCGGATACAGTCGTTCAGCTGGAATATCCGTGGAATCATCCGGAATATGGCGAGGTGATGGTCCGGTGCAGCGGCAGGAGAGTCGAGGATTCGGATGGTATGATTACACTCGAGGGATATCACAGAATATTAGATAATATTGAAGAACGCTGATTTTTATATGATTTTTAAATTTAAAATGGTAAATTAAGGTTCATTTAAGGTTCACATAGTATTCTGCTTTTAGAACAAAGAACAACAGCAAGCAATAAACAAATAAAAACGTTCAGAAAGGCAGGTACAGACTATGATGATTCGAAAATTGAGAGGAAAACAAAAGATATTGGCGATCGCACTGGCTGCAGGTGTTGCAGTATCGGCAGTGGCAGGAAGTGCAGTGATCAAAACCAGCAAAACGCAGGCGCAGGCGGCGACGACTGATACGTCGACGAACCAGACACCTCCGGCACTCCCGGATGGCAGTACACCGCCCACACCGCCGGATGGCAGCACACCGCAGACACCGGGCAGCACGGCTCCTGGCGGCAGCGGCGCACCCGGACAGAACGGCTCACAGCAGCCCGGTAATCCGCCGGATGGTGCTGGCGGCGCAGTCACAGAGTACAGTGCAGCTAATACCTATACGAGTGACCAGACGATCAGTGGGAAGACACTTACTTCGACAGGTACAGACGAGAATGCAGTGCTTGTCCAGAATAACGCGAATGTTACAATCAGTGACAGTACGATCAAGCGGACATCCTCAGACAGTACGGGCGGTGACAATTCCAGCTTTTACGGTGTAGGTGCAGCTGTACTCACGACAGAAGGCACAACGACAGTCAAGGATTCGACGATCACGACGGATGCGAAAGGCGGCGCAGGTGTATTTTCTTATGGAAATGGTGTCTCCTATGTAGAGAATACGAAGATCACGACGAAGCAGGATACTTCCGGTGGTCTGCATGTCGCAGGCGGTGGCAAGCTCTATGCGTGGGATGTGACCGCGACGACAAACGGTGAATCATCCGCAGCGATCCGGAGTGACCGCGGCGGTGGCACGATGGTTGTAGATGGCGGAACTTATACTTCAAACGGCACGGGTTCCCCGGCGATCTACAGTACCGCGGATATCGCAGTCAAGGATGCGACACTGACAGCAAATGGTTCTGAAGCGATCTGTATCGAGGGATTGAATTCGATCCGTCTGTTTAACAGTGACCTGACCGGAAATATTCCGACCAACAGCCAGAACGACTGTGACTGGAATGTCATTCTCTACCAGAGCATGTCTGGAGATTCACAGGTCGGAAACAGCACATTTGAGATGCAGGGCGGCAGCCTGACCGCGAAAAACGGCGGTATGTTCTATACGACGAATACAGAGTCTACATTTATTTTAAAGAATGTGGATATCACCTATGCGAGTGATAATGATTTCTTCCTGAAATGTACCGGAAACAGCAACCAGAGAGGCTGGGGTACTGCGGGAGCCAACGGCGCAGACAGTACGTTTACCGCGATCTCCCAGAAGATGCAGGGTGATGTGATCTGGGACAGCATCAGTAAACTCGACTTTTATATGACCGACGGCAGCACACTCACCGGTGCAGTCACAGATGATGAGAGCAATGCCGGTAACGGCGGCGATGGCTACTGCAATCTGTATATTGATAAAGATTCCAAGTGGGTAGTGACCGCAGACAGCACATTGACGAACCTCTATAATGCAGGTACAATCGTAGATGCAAGCGGAAATACCGTCACAATCAAAGGAACCGACGGAACCGTATATGTCAAAGGTACGAGCAGTGTGACAGTCACAGTAAAGAGCTATTCTACGACTGTCGATCTGAGTGGTGCATCCACTACAACCAAATGGTCTGACTACAGCGTGAGCAAGACTGCTTCTTCCAATACATCCTCATCGTCTTCTTCATCCTCTGATAACTCTCAGGTAGGAAAAGAGACCATAAAGAATGTAAAGGCAGTCGGCAAGCATAAGATCAAAGTGACATGGAAAAAGGACAGTGCGGCTGACGGTTACCAGATCGCTTATCGTGTGAAAGGCGGTAGCTGGAAATATACGACCGTGACTTCTGAAGATACGCTGAGCAAGACATTGAGCGGTCTAAAGAGTGGCAAGACGTATCAGGTCAAGGTACGTGCCTACGAGAATGTAGATGGCGAAAAAGTATATGGCAGCTATTCAGCAATCAAGAAAGTGAAGTGTAAATAATATATGAGACTTTTACTGGCAGAGGACGAAAAAGAACTATCCGGTGCACTCAAGGTGATTCTGGAGCATAATCATTATTC
Source organism: bacterium (assembly GCA_050874485.1). Taxonomy (GTDB): domain Bacteria; phylum Bacillota; class Clostridia; order Lachnospirales; family Lachnospiraceae; genus W0P33-017. Next base: position 76 of record JBNMKT010000205.1, on the reverse strand, counting down.
GGTCGATGTGGTCGACAATGGTATCGATGCGTGGGATTATCTGCAGGCGGACAATTATGATGGAGCAGTTTTGGAT
>JBNMKT010000204.1:0-3588 GCA_050874485.1 bacterium | reverse complement strand
TCAAATGCACGTGCAAACACCTCACTGATCAGATCACTCGTGGCACGCCCACCGCTTCCATGAGCCATTGTTATCTTCATATTGCTATCTCCTCTCCGGTTACCTTGTCCTGTGATACATCAGATACTGATGACAGCTGCCTTCCTCGGATACCATGCACGCACCCTGTGGATTCTGCGGTGTACAGATCTGTCCAAACAGCGGGCAGTCCCCCGGCAGACACTGTCCCATCAGTACCCGGTCACAGCGGCACGCCTGGTTCTTTTTATGATCTTCTCGCAAAGATGCACTGCCGGCATCATATTTTGCATATTCCGGGCGCAGCAGGCGTCCAGAGTCCGGGATCACTCCCATCCCGCGCCAGGCAGCATCCGCCGGCTCGAAATAATGCGCTACGGCCCGCTGTGCCAGCTGATTGCCCCTATGGCTGACAACTGTCGGATAATAATTTTTCACATCCGCTTTCTGACCATTCTCCCGACAGCGTACCGCCGCCTGAAACGTGCCATAGACAGCAGCCAACAGCTCCTTTGCCTCAAATCCAGCCACTCCAAACGGCACACCATACTTGCCTGCTAACGGTTCAAACAACTGCGAACCGGTCACGGCAGCCACGTGTCCGGGAGCCAGAAAACCGTCAATACTGCTTCCGTTCTCACACAGCCAGGCTATGACAGCCGGCATCGTCTTCAGGGCGGTGAGCAGCTGCACGTTTTCTATGTTCTGTGCCTCCAGTTGCTCGAGCAGCATCGCATATACGGGGGTTGTCGTCTCGAATCCGACTGCAGCAAATACCAGTCTGCGCCGCGGCTGTTCCTTCGCCAGACGGAGAATATCCATCGGTGAATACACCATCTCCACCTGCGCACCTTCACTCTTTGCATCTGCGAGACTGCACACACGACCGGGCACACGGATCAGATCGCCGAACGTCACAACCGTCGTATCCGGTTCGAGCGATAGTTCGATCAACCGGTCGATATAGGCGGTCGGTGTCACGCAGACCGGACAGCCCGGTCCGCTGATCAGATGCAGTCTGGGTGATAACAGCCCGCTGATCCCATATTTAGAAATAGCAGCAGTATGGCTGCCGCACACCTCCATAATGGAGATGTCCGGCCCATCATACGCTGCCAGCCATGCTTTGATCTTTTCCAACTGACGATCAAAGCCATTGTTCAAATCTATCATGATTGTTCTATTTCCTCAAACAACTGTATCAGATCCTGTGCCTCACCGGTAGACAGCTTCTGTAAGATACATCCCGCATGGACAAGCACATAATCTCCTACCGCAATCGGCACAAGTCCGGAAATCGCACGCACACGATTCCCACTGAAATCCACGAGCGCATCTTTCTCATAGATCTCTATTACTTTTCCGGGTAAAGCCACACACATCTTTTATACCTGCTTCTTTTCTTCCTGCTGCTTCTGATATACAGCCTCTTTCTTTTCGCCGCCCGGTGTCTGATAGCCGGGCGTGATCGTCAGACATTTTTTCGGACACACCTGTGTACAATAGCCACACTGTACACAATCAAACCGGTTGATCGTCCATGTACCACCCGCACGGTCTACTTTGATCGCACGCGGTGGACAGTTGCGGCTGCACAGCCCGCATAGAATACACTGTTCGATATCGATATCCACATGTCCGCGGCTGCGCTCAGGATATACCGCAGGCTCGGCCGGATACGAAGTCGTGACCGGCCTGGAAAAGAGATTTTTCAGCATCGTTCCCGCAAAGGGCATAAATTTAGACATTTCTCATTTCCTCCTATCGTTCTGTACAGCTGATACAGGGATCAATCGTCAGAATCAAAAGCGGCACATCAGAAAACTGACAGCCCTTCAACGTCTTTAACAGTGCCGGGATATTGGCAAACGTAGGTGTGCGGATACGAATCCTCTCGAGAAATTTCGTTCCGTTTCCTTTTGCATAATAGATTGCCTCTCCTCTCGGTTGTTCTACGCGCATAAAATACTCACCATCCGGATTCCCCTTGACCGGAACTGCGATATCTCCCTCCGGGATCTTATCTACAGCCTGACGGATGAGCGCGATCGACTGATACATCTCTTTGATACGCACCTCACAGCGCGCAAATGAATCACAGTCATCACTCGTAATAATATCAAAATCAAGATCGCCATAAGCAGCATATCCCAGTTTTCTCGTATCTCTTGCAATACCACTCGCACGCAGCATCGGTCCGCATGCACCGAGGTCATGTGCCTCCTGCGGTGTCAATATACCGACACCCTTTAAACGTGTCAGAACGGAATAGTCATTCAGGAAAATATCCGCAATCTTATGCAGTTCCTTCTCAAATCCATTTAATTTCTCCACGAACGCATGCAGCATATCAGACGGCATATCTTTGAGTACACCACCGGGTGCATTGACAGAAAAGATCACGCGCCCGCCTGTTGACTGCTCAAACATATCCAGGATCTGCTCCCTCATACGCCAGCACTGATAAAACAGACTCTCGAATCCAAAACCGTCCGCCAACAGTCCCAGCCATAACATATGTGAATGCAGGCGGCTCATCTCGCACCAGATGGTGCGCAGATAACGTCCACGCGCAGGCACTTCCACATCCATCATGTGCTCAATCGTCTCACAGTAAGTCATGCCGTGCATGAAGCTGCAGATGCCGCAGGTACGCTCTACCACGTACTGCATTTCCTTAAAATCTTTCTTTTTTACAAGCGATTCCAGTCCACGATGTACAAATCCGATGGAAGGAACAGCTTCTACAACGCGCTCATCATCCAGTACGAGATCCAGATGAATCGGCTCCGGTAATACGGGGTGCTGTGGCCCGAACGGAACCACACTTTTTTTACTAGCCATAATTGATCGAACCTCCTACAGTGTTTTCATCGGTGTCGTATCGTCAATGCGGTACAACTTGTCATGATAATCGACCGAAATCATCTTAATCTTCACGCCAAACAACTCTTCCATCTCATTCTCATACAGAAAAGCCGCATCATAAATGTGCGTAATACTCGGGATCTCCTCATTCTCATCGATCACCAGCCGTAGAGAAGTCCACTCGTAGTCTTTGCCGAATGTATAACTCAGTTCATAACCATGCTCAATGCTCACGGCATGTGCCTGCATCAGACGGTAATCTGCCGCTTTCATCTCCATGACTTTCATTAAAAACTCACCGGTCGTCACCGGGATCAGTTCGCATCCTGTATCTGCCACTGTGACTCCTCCTCTCTATTTGTCAGCCTTCTGTTCCGGTTTCATCTCCTCATGCTTCTTCTGGAACAATGCGACTGCCTGTATAATACCGTCTATGATCGACTGCGGTCTCGCCGCACATCCAGGCACATAGATATCTACCGGAATGACGGTATCCGCGCCGCCTTTGATATTATAACACTCCTTAAACACGCCTCCGGTACATGCACACGTTCCTACCGCACACACAACCTTGGGGTTTGGCATCTGGCTGTAGATCTGCTCTACCACAGACGCATTCTGCGAATTGATTCCACCCGTGATGAGCAGAATATCCGCGTGCATCGGATTACCGGTATTCACGACTCCAAAACGCTCTGCATC
>JBNMKT010000203.1:0-3589 GCA_050874485.1 bacterium | reverse complement strand
GGATAGTTCTGCTCACTGCCATCTGTAAAGACCAGTCCGATGCTCAGACTGACATTTTCCGGAATCGTCAGATTCTTTTTAAGCCAGATTGCACGCACCAGATCATATGCTTTCTGTCTCACAGCATCTTCTGTCTCTGCATTGCGTATAAATACGACAAATTCATCTCCACCCATGCGCCCGACATAATCGGTATCGCCGAATTGTGAAGATATCACCCCGGCAACGACTGTGATTACATGATCACCTACTTTGTGTCCGAGCTGGTCATTTACTGCCTTGAAGTTGTCAATATCGATCATCAGCATGGCATGGCGACGATCCGGTTCTGACAGCAGGGTCTTTGTCACAAGCTGTTCGGTCGTGGATTTGTTAAGTAACCGCGTCATCGCATCGATTTCTGACATTGTCTGCAATTTCTGCTGCTTCTGCAGCAAAGATTGTACTTTTCGTCTGGCATCTAAAATATTATTGATACGTGTCAGCGCAACCCGGTCATCCACCGGTTTGATAATAAACTCATCCGCGCCCAGTTCAAATGCCTCTGTCTGAAAGGCATCCGAATTGCTCGTGGTGAGTACAATCACCGGTATATTCTGAAACACAGGCATCTGCTGTCTGCGGCGCAATACTTCAAAACCATCGATTCCCGGCATGACCAGATCCAGCAATACCATGGTAATCTTGTCTCCGCTGTGCTCGATCAGATCCAGACACTCCTCTCCGGATGCAGCTTCAATCAGATCGAACGTCGGCTGTAAGAGTTCCTTTAATATTGCCCTTTGAAATTTGGAATCGTCTACAATCAGTAGTATCTCTTTTGTTTGACCCATAGAATCTCCTTAGGGGTAAAAAGGAGATGGATGAAGCTCCTTCATCACATCTCCTCTAAAAATCATTGGCTATGCACTTGTCTAAAGCACAATTTCTAATAGTTTATAATTCTTAGTAATTGACGATCTTACCGAAGTCTGCCTTTAAGCTTGCTCCACCAACCAGACCACCATCGATGTCAGGCTGAGCAAACAGCTCTGCTGCATTTCCTGCATTTACAGATCCGCCATACTGGATGCGTACTGCATCTGCGGTAGCTGCATCATACATCTCTGCAACACAATCACGGATACCCTTACATACTTCCTGTGCCTGCTCTGTAGTAGCAGTCTTGCCGGTTCCGATTGCCCAGATCGGCTCGTATGCGATAACCATGCTCTTTACCTGATCTGCTGTGATTCCAGCGAGATCAGACTTGATCTGCAGACGGATCCAATCCATGGTCACACCCATCTCTCTCTGCTCTAAAGTCTCTCCGCAGCACAGAATCGGTGTCAAACCTGCCTCAAACGCCTTCTTTACTTTCTTGTTCAGTAATACGTCATCCTCCTTGAAGTAATCACGACGCTCTGAGTGTCCGATGATGACATACTTTACTCCGGCATCTACTAACATTGCTGCTGAGATCTCTCCGGTGTATGCACCCTTCTCCTCAAAATACATATTCTCGGCACCTACTGCTACGTTGGTTCCTTTTACTGCCTCTACAACAGGTACGATATCGATTGCGGGTACGCAATATACAACATCTACGCTGTCAGATTTTACCAGATCCTTCAGATCTGCACATAATTTTACTGCCTCACTGGGAGTCATATTCATCTTCCAGTTTCCGGCTACGATTTTACGTCTTGCCATCTCATGTTCCTCCATGTCTATTTTATATTTGCTCTACTTTCCGACTCGACTAGTCACACAAGGAAGTTCGATTCACTAGGCTCGAAAATACCTCGCCAAGTTCCTTCGAACTAAGTTCGCACTAACCTCATCCGTCGCATTTCTGCTCGGATTCGCCAAGTGCTCTACTTATCGTCAGCTGCTGCTACACCAGGAAGTGACTTACCCTCTAAGAACTCCAGAGAAGCTCCACCACCAGTAGAAATGTGGCTCATCTTATCAGCAAAACCTAACTGGTTGACTGCTGCTGCAGAATCTCCGCCACCGATGATTGTGGTAGCATCGGTATCAGCGAGTGCCTGTGCGACCGCAATAGTTCCCTTTGCAAGTGTCGGGTTCTCAAATACACCCATCGGTCCGTTCCATACAACAGTCTTAGCAGACTTCACTGCATCTGCATACAGTGCTGCAGTCTTCGGTCCGATATCCAGTCCTTCCATATCAGAAGGGATCTTATCAGCATCTACGACAGTCACATCAATCGGTGCATCGATCGGGTTCGGGAAACCTGCTGCTACTGTTGTATCGATCGGCAGTAACAGCTTCTTGCCAGCCTTCTCTGCCTTATCCATCATATCCTTGCAGTAGTCGATCTTCTCATCATCTACCAGTGATAATCCGATCTCATATCCCTTTGCCTTTAAGAAGGTATATGCCATACCGCCACCGATGATCAGTGTATCGCACTTCTCGATGAGGTTGTTGATGACGTTGAGCTTGTCAGCTACCTTTGCTCCACCAAGGATTGCTACGAACGGACGAACCGGATTCTCTACTGCGTTTCCAAGGAACTCGATTTCCTTCTGCATCAGGTATCCGACTGCACAGTCTCCACCCTTTGCACGAACGAACTCTGTAACACCTGCAACAGAGGCATGTGCTCTATGAGCAGATCCGAAAGCATCACATACATATACATCACACAGATCAGCTAACTCTTTTGCGAATGCTGTGCCTGCTTCTGTCGGCTTTGTCTCCTCTTTTCCACGGAAACGGGTATTCTGAAGAAGTACAACATCTCCATCCTGCATAGCTGCGACTGCTGCTGTAGCTGCCTCACCTGTTACATGATCATCATTTACAAATGTAACCTTTTTGCCAAGTCTCTCCTCGAGAGCTGCTGCTACCGGAGCAAGTGACTCACCCTCGTTCGGGCCATTCTTTACTTTTCCAAGATGTGAGCAAAGAATTACCTTTCCACCATCTTTGATTAATTTCTCGATGGTAGGCATAGCACCCTTGATACGGTTGTCATCTGTGATCTTGCCATCCTTTAAAGGTACGTTAAAGTCACATCTTACAAGGACGCGCTTTCCTGCTACGTTGATGTCATCAACGGATTTCTTATTTAATCCCATGATTAAACCTCCAAAATAAATTTATAAAAAAGGGTCCGGTCCAAACCGACCGGACCCTTCGTGAGTCGTTGTAATTACGAGACCCGCATGCGAGTCTGTGCCGCTCTTATGCTAACTCTGAGAAGTACTTAATTGTACGAACCATCTGAGAAGTATAAGAGTTCTCGTTGTCATACCAAGAAACAACCTGTACCTCGTACTGGTCATTAGATGCCTGGTTAACCATGGTCTGAGTTGCATCGAATAATGAACCATATCTCATTCCAACGGTATCTGAAGATACGATCTCATCCTCGTTGTAACCGAATGGCTCGTTAGCTGCTGCCTTCATAGCTGCGTTGATATCCTCTTTGGTAACACCAGCCTTCTTAACAACTGCTGTAAGGATTGTGGTAGATCCTGTAGGGGTAGGAACACGCTGAGCAGATCCGATCAGCTTTCCGTTTAACTCAGGGATAACTAAGCCGATTGCCTTAGCAGCTCCTGTTGAGTTGGGAACG
>JBNMKT010000202.1:0-3634 GCA_050874485.1 bacterium | reverse complement strand
CTGCGCAGTTCCTCTGCGATCCGGTCACACATCAGCAGCATGGATACGCGATCCGGATACTCGTCGTACATCATACTGCCCTCATAATCCAACCGGTCACAGGCTTCCTCCACTTTACGCTGCATGCGCTTGGCATCCGCCGGATACATCTGCTGAAGATACTGCAGATCCCGTTCCGTCTCCATCTCGCTCATATATAGATCCTGATACGGATACATCCACGAATACGGCATCTGTCGCAGTTGCTGCATCTGGAAAAAATAGTCTCTCTGGTTAAAATCCATCGAAGTACTCCAAATTTGATTTTTCTATAAAATATGCCGCAGATACCATTCTGTGAACGGAACCTGCGGCATATATATAGCTTATTGCTATTTTTTTGTTTTTACTACTGCAGCAGCTGGAAAGCACCGGTCAATTCTTTTAACTTATCAGCCTGTGCTGCCAGTTCCTCACTGCTGGCTGAACTCTCCTCTGACATCGCGGTATTTTCCTCAATGACAGCAGCGATCTGGGTCGCAGCCTCTGAAATCTGTGCCAATGCATCTGACTGCTGATCGGAAGCGGCTGTGATCTCAGCGATATTGGCAACCAGCTCGTTTGTCTTGTCCACGGACTGCATCAGATTCTGTGCTGCCTTATCTACAATCATCTTTCCTTCATCCACAGCATGCATTGCCTCGATAATATACTGACTGGAATTCTTGGCAGCCTCTGCACTCTGTGTTGCCAGTGTTCCAACCTGTGTCGCAACGACTGCGAAGCCTTTTCCGGCATCTCCTGCCCGCGCAGCTTCGATCGATGCATTGAGCGCTAACAGATTCGTCTGTGATGCGATATCATCAATAGTATTGATAATCGAACTGATCTGCTGTGAGCTCTGATTGATGGTCTCCATCGCATCGACAACCTGCTGCATCTGGGAATTGCTCTGCATGATTGCCTCTCCGACTACCTTTGCCAGTTCATTTGCAGCGTTTGCATTTGTCGCATTCTTTTCTACCTGCTCAGATACGTTTCCAATCGTTGCCTGCAGTTCATCCACAGAGCTGGCCTGATCGGTCGCACCCTCTGTCAGGGACTGTGCACCCTCCGCAATCTGTCCGGAGTTGGTCGCTACGGATTCGGACGCCTCATTAATCTCGTTCAATGTGGAGGACAGATCCTGGATCACCTTAACTAATGCGGTCTCCATCTCCTTAAAGTCACCGACATTCTCTACTTCCGGTGCGATATTAAAGTTACCGTTTGCCATCTCCTTCAATCCGCGTGAGAAATCAGAAATGATCGCACGTAGACGTGATGCCATATCTGAGAAGGTATGCGCAAGCTGACCCAACTCGTCATTATACTCTGCTTCAATCGATACATTGAAATTACCCTGTGCCAGTTCCTCTGCGACATCCATCACACCATGGATCGGATTGATATATCTGCGTACCAGACGGCTCGTGATCAGAATGATAACTACCAGTGCCAGAACAGACACAACAAGCATCAGCAATACCAGAATCACGGTACTGCGGTTCAGATCAGCCTTGGTCAATGCACTGGCTGCCCACCAGGTCTGGCTCGCTGCCTGAATCGGTGAATAATAACGGACAATACTTGTTCCATTATCCTTCTTGGTGCTGACATGGAAGCTCTCTCCGCTGTCGATTCCTGCCTGGATCTTGGCATAATCTTTCTCAGAGATCAGATCCTTCAGACTCTGTCCTACATAGTCGAGTGATTCACTGTCATAGATCATCATGCCATCCTGATTTAAGATATCCACATACATACTGGGATATTTAGAGTCCGAGGTACGCAGTGAATCTCCAAGTGCATCAATATTAATATCTACGAGGATGACACCCTGTACCGCATCATTATGTACAATGGGAAATGATGCACTGAACATGTGGATACCCTGATCTTCATACGGATCGGTAAAGCAGTCCTGTTTGGACTCCAATGCCTTCTTGTAATAATCGTTTGCACTATATGATTCATACTCGCCATAACTCTGTACGTTGCCACTCTGTGCATCTGACTCGCTGACATAGATCGTATAGTCCTTGATCGCCGGATCAAATGCCTCCGGCTCGAAGAATACACCGACACCGGCGATACCTTCATTATTCTCAGCCGTCGCTGTCGCTACATTGACGAGAAATTCCTCGATCTTTTTATTCATAGACTGCAACTCTACATCGTAGACCTGACTCTTTTCTGTCTCGCCCGAATAACCGTTCTGCTCAAATTCTTCATACTGTTTCTCCATGTATTCCTGAATGAGCTGTGCTGTATTTTCTGCTGATGAGATAACGCTCTGTACCGACAGGCCATTCTGCCCTGCGATTCCCTCAAATTCTCCGTTGACGGTCTGTTTTAATGATCTGGCTGCCAACGAAGCACTGATCACTACCAGTATTGTCAAAAACACTGCAAGTATTAAAGCAACTGCAACAGAAATTTTGTATGCCAGATTCTGGTTACGAAACCCGTCCACCGACCATTTTCCTGCGCCTGTCTTCACCTTTGCCTGCTTCCGTTCTGGCTTTGGTTTCTCTGCACGTTTTTGATGTTTTTCTTTTGTCATTCTAAACTCCTTTTCTTTGACGAATAGCGTCATTCGCATCAGCTACCCTATATACGGTTTCATACTCATTGTATCACTCGCCGTGGAAAATACAATAGAATATGCCAAATCCGCTTTTTTTCTGCACGTTTTTGAATAAATATTATTGATTTCGCCGGCTGACAGGAATAAAATCATGCTCAAGAGAGACCACAACAATCAAATTCACACGGAGGAATGATCATATGTGTATGAATAAAACTACTTATCTGGCTCCCGGTGCACACGTCGTCGGCGATGTGACACTTGGAAAAGATGTAAATATCTGGTATAACGCCGTTGTGCGTGGTGATACAGGCAGCATCTTCATCGGAGATGGCTCCAATGTACAGGATAACTGTACGCTTCACACGGACACTGGCCACTCGATTCACATCGGCCGTGGCGTATCGATCGGCCACAATGCAGTCGTTCATGGCTGTACCGTAGGAGATAATACCGTCGTTGGCATGGGTAGCATCCTGCTCAACGGCTCTGTCGTCGGTAGAAACTGCATCATCGGTGCAGGCGCGCTCGTCACAGGCAAGATGAACATCCCGGATAATTCCATCGTCGTCGGCAATCCTGCCAGAATCCTTCGTCAGATGACAGATGAAGAAATCCAGGCAAACCGCAAAAATGCGGCGCACTATCTGGATCTGATGCACGCCGCATTAAAACAGGCAGACTAGCCTAGCAGTTTTTTGAGATCGTTTTCCGGTGTATCGATCGGAGCGATATGGTAGTGCTCTACGAGGAAGTTTAATACATTCGGTGAGATAAACGCCGGCAATGTCGGCCCGAGCAGGATATTCTGGATACCCAGATGCAGCAGTGTGAGTAAAATACATACTGCCTTCTGCTCATACCATGACAGCACCATCGACAATGGCAGCTCATTCACGCCACAGTCAAATGCATCTGCGAGCGCGAGTGCCACCCGGATTGCACTATAGGCATCATTACACTGACCCATATCCATGATACGCGGCAGTCCGCCGATCGTACCGAGATCCAGATCGTTAAAACGGT
>JBNMKT010000201.1:0-3743 GCA_050874485.1 bacterium | reverse complement strand
GAACGGATACGTCCGTAAGCGCTGATCAGATACAAACCGGCAATACCTACCAATGCATAGATAATGCGGGACAGCCAGGACATATTTCCAAATAAAAAAGCAACGAGATCAAACTGGAAAAATCCAATCAGCCCCCAGTTGACTGCACCGATGATCACTAATGTGAGCAGGCAGTAATCCCAGAACTTTGAATTCATAATAAATACCTCCTTTTTTCAGATAGTATTCCTGTTTTTTCGAATACTATGCAAACAAACGGGAACTATGAAAAAAAACAGTAAAATTATTAAATATCCAAAAACATTGAATATTAATATCGGCGTTGTTTTTTTTGCGCTTATTTTTATATACCTGCTATTTAATGTGTACTCCTACCTGACTGCCAAGCATGTATCTTATTATGAAGTGGACGAGGGCAGTATACGCATCCAGACAACCTATACCGGTCTCGCTCTGCGTGAGGAGCAGTTGATATATGCTGCAGAAGGCGGCTATGTCAATTATTATCTCAAGGATAACTCCCGTGCAAAAAAGGGATCTTTGATCTGTTCGGTAGATGAAAACGGTAATGTCTCAAACCAGATCGCCCAGGCAGGTGGCAATGATAATTCGCTTGACACAGCCGCATATCAGACGCTGGTCGAGCAGATGAAGGACTACAGTAATTCTTACTCGGATATGACATTTTATAATACTTATACATTTAAAAATGATCTGCAGGCCGAATTGATGGAAGCTACGAATCTGAGTGCGCTTGATTCCATGTCTGAGTATGCAGCCAATGCAGAGGCTGATCAGACCTTTCATCGGGTGACGGCCGCCGAACCAGGCATTGTGTCTTATTATTGTGATGGCTACGAGGGTGTTACATCCTCTAATTTTACAGTCGGTATGCTGGATGCATCCGGCTATAAAAAAGATAACCGTAAGGCGGCGACTCATATTGAAGCAGGCGATCCGTTGTTCAAACTGATCACATCAGAGAACTGGCAGATTGTCTTTGCAATTAACGATGAATTAAAATCATTGCTGGCGGATGACTCTGTCATAAAGGTACGTTTCAAATCCGATGAGACAACCGCGTGGGCCAATTATGAGATCCAAAACCGTGACGGCAATGATTACCTGATTTTATCGTTTACAAACTCGATGATACGATACGCCTCTGAACGTTTTATTGATGTGGAGCTGCTATTAAACAGGCAGAGCGGACTGAAGATTCCGAATCAGTCAATTGTGACAAAGTCATTTTTTATTGTACCGCAGGAGTATTTCACCAAAGGTGGCAATTCCAATTCACTTGGCGTTTTGACTGAGACAACAGATGATTCTGGAGAAAAAGTGCAGAAGTTTGTTGCGACAGATATCTATGCATCTACAGATGACACCTATGATATCCATGAAGATGGCTTGGAAAAGGGCACCCGAATACTCAGTCCATCCGGTGGTGATAGCTTTGTTTTGAGTGATACGGAAGAACTAAAGGGAGTATACAACATTAATAAAGGCTATGCCGTATTCCGTATTATCAATATTCTGTATCAGAATGACGATTATACGATTGTCGAACGCGGCACGGACTATGGCTTGTCGCTTTATGACCATATCGCATTAGACGGATCGATCATCACAGAAAACGAAATCATAAACCAATAAGATAAAGCTGAACGATATCTTGGATATAATGAGATAACCAGAGCAGATAAAATAGGCGGAATCAATGGAATAAACGGAATTAATGGAATTAATGGAATAGAAAGGAAAGATAACATGTTAAAAGATCAGTTACAGCAAGTGGAAAACAACATTGAAAAGGCATGCCAGAGAGCAGGCAGAGACCGTTCGGAAGTTACATTGATCGCAGTCAGCAAAACCAAACCGGTGGAGATGCTGCGTGAAGTATACGATGAAGGAATAAGGACATTTGGAGAAAATAAAGTACAGGAAATCTGCGAAAAATATGATCAACTGCCGGGAGATATCCAGTGGCACATGATTGGTCATCTGCAGCGTAACAAGGTCAGACAGGTGATCGATAAGGTGGCACTGATCCATTCAGTAGATTCTTATCGTCTGGCACAGGAGATCAGTGTACAGGCACAGAAAAAGAATATCTGCATGCCGATTCTGGTTGAAGTCAATATTGCAGCCGAGGAAAGTAAATTCGGTATTGCGGCAGATGATGCCATGCAGCTCGTAGAGGAGATCGCAGCATTGCCGAATCTCAAGATCAAGGGACTGATGACCATCGCTCCGTATGTGACCGATGCAGAAGAAAACCGTCCGTATTTTCAGCAAATCAAGCAATTATCTGTTGACATAAAAAACAAAAACATTGATAATGTAGATATGGATATCCTGTCTATGGGCATGACTGGTGATTACGAGGTCGCAATAGAAGAGGGAGCAACCATGGTTCGTGTCGGAACCGGTATTTTTGGTGCAAGAAATTACGGAAACAAATAACAGATCAGATAGGAGTATATAGATCATGGGAGTATTTGATGGATTTTTAAATATGATGCGTCTCGGACCGGATGACGATGATGATTTTTATGATGACGGATACGAAGATGAAGTAGAAGAAAAACCCAAGGCATCTGCTCGCACAATCGCTAAAAGCAGCGTAGATATGTCTGAACCCGAACCGGTCAGCGAACGCCGTCCAAAAGAAAAAACACAGAACAAGATCACACCCATGCGCAGTTCGTCCAGACGCGCACAGACATCCGGTGGTATGGAGGTATGTGTGATCAAACCTACAACGTTTGACGAATCCCGTGAGATTACAGAGACACTGCTTGCCAACCGAACGGTTGTCTTGAATGTAGAGGGTCTTGATGTAGATATTGCACAGCGCATTATCGATTTCACATCTGGCTCCTGCTATGCAATCAACGGCAATTTACAGAAGATCTCTAATTATATCTTTATCATTACACCGGAGAGTGTAGACATATCCGGAGACTTCCAGTCAATCATGGATAGTTTTGATATTTCAGGTATTTAATACTATGAATGAGGAAGCATTATATATCAGCAAGCGCTTTGCAGATCTTTCCAAGCAGGCGCAGCGAAAGGGGATCGTGACATTCAGCGATTTTTTATCCTTGAATGAACAGTCGATTCTGCAACAGAATAGAGACAAGCTGGCATCTGATTATGAGATGTCTGGCGGATACGAATATGCAGAGCGTCAGATGGTAGCATTTATCCCTGATGCTCTCTTTTATGAATGGGACTATCCAATGAAATGTGTGCGTATTCGTCCAGCCTATCCCAAATTTGCGGAGAAACTCTCACACAGGGACGTTTTAGGCGCTCTCATGAGTCTCGGTATTGAGCGAAGCAAGATCGGGGATCTGATTGTCAATGACACGCCAGAGCGTACCGATATGTTTTTCTTTGCAGAAGAGGGGATCACAACGTATATTCTGGACATGCTCACATCCATCCGGCATACGGTGGTGACATTAGAGATTCAAGATGATTACAGGATCAATTATGTCCCGCACTTTCAGGAGAAGGAAGCGATCGTCACTTCTAACCGATTGGATGCCGTGATCGCTGCGATCTGCAAAATATCAAGATCTGCTGCATTGCGGCTGATCCAGGAAGGTAAAATCTTTGTCAACGGGGCTGAAAGTTTACATAATACATATTATTGTAAACAAGGCGATGTATTATCTATCCGGGGATTTGGAAAAGTCCGTTTTGGTGAGACACTCGGAGTGACCAAAAAG
>JBNMKT010000200.1:0-3754 GCA_050874485.1 bacterium | reverse complement strand
GATGAAGGCAGCCAAAGAGAAGCTGATGGAGAGCGCTCAGAAGGTATTTGCAAAGATGTATGAAGGAGCACAGGCAGCCGGTGCAGGCCCTGACATGGGAGCAGGCGCAGGTCCTGATATGGGATCCGCAGCAGGAGCAGGTTCCGCAGATGATGATGTCGTAGACGCAGACTTCAAGGAAGTATAAAAATGGCAGACAAGAGAGATTATTACGAGGTTCTCGGCGTTGATAAAAACGCTGATGACGCAGCACTGAAAAAAGCATATCGTACACTTGCCAAAAAATATCACCCGGATACAAATCCGGGTGATAAAGAAGCTGAGGCAAAGTTCAAGGAAGCTTCGGAGGCGTATGCTGTATTGAGTGATCCCGAGAAGAGACGCCAGTATGACCAGTTTGGGCATGCAGCCTTTGACGGCAGTGCCGGAGGCGGTGGTTTTGATTTTAATGATATGGGAGACATCTTCGGCAGCTTTGGAGATATTTTCGGAGATCTGTTTGGCGGCGGCTTCGGAGGCGGCAGACGTGGTGCGAGCAATGGCCCGATGAAGGGTGCGAATGTCCGTACACAGGTGCGTATTACCTTTGAGGAAGCCGTATTTGGCTGTAAAAAAGAGATCGATATGGTATTGAAGGATGAGTGCCCGGATTGCCATGGTACAGGTGCAAAGCCCGGAACGAGCCCTGAAACATGTAAAAAATGTGGTGGACGTGGTCAGGTGCGCATGACGCAGCAGTCGCTGTTTGGCATGGTACAGAATATCACGACCTGTCCGGATTGTAACGGAACCGGTAAGATCGTCAAGGAGAAATGTCCCGGATGCCGTGGTACCGGTTATCTGAATAACCGCAAGAAGATCGAGGTCAGCATCCCTGCCGGTATCGATAATGGACAGAGTGTGCGTATCCGTGAAAAGGGTGAGCCCGGAGTCAATGGTGGTCCGAGAGGAGATCTGCTGGTAGAGGTGATCGTAAGTGCGCATCCGTTCCTGCAGAGACGGGATATGGATCTGTATTCGACCGCGCCGATCTCATATGCGCAGGCAGCGCTCGGCGGCGAGGTGCGTATCGGTACCGTAGACGGCGATGTGATCTACGAGGTAAAACCCGGTACACAGACCGACACACGTATCCGTCTGAGAGGAAAAGGAGTACCTTCACTGCGTAATTCCAATGTGCGTGGTGACCAGTATGTCACACTGGTTGTACAGGTGCCGACCGGACTCAACAGTACGGCAAAGGATCTGCTGCGTCAGTTTGATGCACAGACCGGCAATTCATTGGCAAACCAGAACGGTGCTGCAGATGGCGATGTAAAGCCTAAGAAAAAGGGATTTGGACGTAAAAAATAAATCACATCTGCGAAAAATACATCTATTATACAAACAAATCATATGAAAAAAATTATCAAGATGTTGTGGAATTAAAATTTTTTAGTAAAATTATTCGCAACATCTTGATTTTTTATTTTAAAACAAGGTATACTGAATTAAGACGAAGGATGGACAGGACTCACAAAGGAGTGTTTGCATATGTCGATACACACCGCAGTACCCGAGACACCGGATGAACTGATGGAATTCCGGCAGTGGTTTTTCAAAAAGACGATACAGATGGAGCATGACCAGCGCGCGCTGGAGGATGATAAGCGCCGTCTGCAATTACAGCAGGATCGCTTAGAGCGTGAGCGCAGGGATTTCCGGAGGGAAAAGGAAGCAGATGCAAGATTCCGTGCGCAGGAGGAATATGTCCTTCGCATGAAGCAGCAGGTTCTGGAGGATGAATTGCAAAAGCTTGCCAATGAAAAGCAGTATTTAGAACGTCAGCGGGCGTTCTATGATCATGTGAGACGTTTTCAGCAGAGGCAGGAACCGACGGTCAGACAGGAGGCATCAGTTGTAAAGGGCGAGATGTTTTTCATCGGTGTCCAGAGTGAGATCGCGCTCAAAAAGCGCTATAAGGATCTGATTAAGATCTATCATCCGGATAACATGTGCGGTGATACGGAGACACTGCAGGAGATCAACCGGGAGTATGACAGGCTGCGCAGCCTGTTTGCTGCATGTTAATAAAGAATCAATTGCCAGTCATGTGAGAGGTGTGTGACATATGACTGGTTTTTTTATGCCCTTGACAAAATGCGCGAATTATCGGATAGTGTAGGAAGAACTGTCATCATGTATAGATGAACTGGGAAAGAACTGGACTTATTGGCAGAATATTCGGGAGGCGCGAAATGAGTGAAAAAATAGAACAAAGAATCGGATTCATCGGCTGTGGCAATATGGGAGGCGCAATTTTGCGTGGAATCGTAGCAAGCGGTGCCGTGGATCAGGAACAGATCTGTGTATATGATGTGAGTGAGGAAAAACAGGAGGAGATGCGCGCGTTCGGTGTGCATGTCATGATTGATAATGAAGCGGTGTGTCAGGCGGCAGATATTGTCATATTAGCTGTAAAGCCGCAATATATGGCGCAGACGCTCGCCTCTACCGGGCAGACACTGGATGGAAAATGCGTGATCTCTATCGCGGCGGGGCTGTCCGCGGATCAGATCCGGGGAATGATTGATGCAAAGCCGCGTGTGCTGCGCACGATGCCGAATACACCTGCGATGGTATTGTCCGGTGCGTTTGCATTGTGCAGCGATTGTGATCTGACGGATGAGGAAAAGAAAACGGCAGAGGCACTGTTTGCACCGCTTGGTATCGTGGAATGGGTGCCTGAACATCTGATTGATGCGGTGTGTGGTGTGAGCGGCAGCGGGCCTGCGTATGTAGCGATGTTTATTGAAGCGATGGCTGATGGCGGTGTGCGTGAGGGACTGCCCCGGGCGACTGCATATCAGCTCGCAGCACAGACGGTCATGGGAACTGCGCGGATGTATCTGGAGAACGGCACGCATCCGGGTGTATTAAAGGATATGGTGACTTCGCCGGCAGGTACGACGATCGAGGGCTGCTATGCGCTGGAAAAAGGCGGCATGCGTGCAGCAGTGATCGATGCGGTACATGTGGGTGCTGAGAAGTCGCGTGAACTCGGACGAAACCGGTAAGAGAGAAAAATATAAGGAGACAACCTATGAAATGGAATAGCTATACGATCCTGACGACGACAGCTGCGGAGGATCTGATTGTCGCGATGCTGGACGAGCTGGGCATCGAGGGTGCGATGATTGAAAATAATGTACCGCTCACTAAGGACGAGATCGGAGAGATGTTTATCGACTTTCCGCCGGAGCTGGGCGAGGATGACGGTACCAGCCGTGTGACGTTTTATCTGGATGCAGACGAGACGACGGAACACGAGCGTGAGGAGCTGCTAAAGCGTGTCATGCTGGCACTGGAGGAGCAGAAGCAGTATGCAGATGTCGGAGCAGCTACGATCACAGCCGGTCAGACGGAAGACATCGACTGGATCAACAACTGGAAGAAATTCTTCAGTTCGTTCTATCTGGACGATATTCTGATCAAGCCTACCTGGGAGGAGTTAAAGCCCGAGGACGAGGGAAAGGTCATGATCGAGATCGATCCGGGTATCTCATTTGGCACAGGCAAGCATGAGACGACGCAGTTGTGTATCCGTCAGCTGCGCAAATATATGAAGGACGGTGACCGCGTACTCGATGTCGGCTGTGGCAGCGGTATTTTATCGATTGTGGCATTGAAGCTCGGCGCTGGCAGTGTGGTTGGCACGGATATTGACGAGGCATGTCTGACTTCTACTTATGAGAATTTTGACGTGAATCATCTG
>JBNMKT010000199.1:0-3778 GCA_050874485.1 bacterium | reverse complement strand
TCAACGCCGAGAACCTCGTAATAATCTCTCTTGTCTGCCATTTTTATACTTCCTTGAAGTCTGCATCTACGACATCATCATCTGCGGAACCCGCACCTGCTGCTGATCCCATATCAGGACCTGCGCCTGCTCCCATGTCAGGGCCTGCACCTGCTGCCTGTGCTCCTTCATACATCTTTGCAAATACCTTCTGAGCGCTCTCCATCAGCTTCTCCTTGGCTGCCTTCATCTCCTCTACGGTAGACTCAGTCATGTTCTCAGCCTCGGGATTGGCATCAACGAGTGCCTTTAATGCGTTCAGATCAGCCTCTACAGCGGACTTGTCTGCTGCATCGAGCTTATCGCCTACCTGATCCAGAGCCTGCTGTGTCTGGAATACAAATGCATCTGCATCATTTCTGGTATCGATTGCCTCTTTACGCTTCTTATCCTGTGCCTCATACTCAGCAGCTTCCTTGACTGCCTTATCGATCTCATCATCAGACATGTTAGATCCTGCTGTGATTGTGATATGCTGCTCCTTGCCGGTTCCAAGATCCTTTGCGGATACGTTTACAATACCGTTTGCATCGATATCGAAGGTAACCTCGATCTGAGGAACACCACGACGTGCCGGAGGGATACCATCCAGACGGAACTGTCCGAGTGACTTGTTATCTCTCGCGAACTGACGCTCGCCCTGTACGACGTTGATATCTACGGCAGTCTGGTTATCTGCTGCGGTAGAGAAGATCTGGCTCTTCTTGGTAGGGATCGTTGTGTTACGCTCGATCAGTCTGGTAGCGACACCACCCATTGTCTCGATAGACAGTGACAACGGAGTAACATCCAGCAGTAAGATCTCACCTGCGCCTGCATCTCCGGCTAATTTACCACCCTGGATAGATGCACCGATTGCTACACACTCATCAGGGTTCAGGCTCTTGCTGGGCTCCTTGCCAGTCAACTGTTTTACTTTATCCTGTACAGCCGGGATACGTGTAGATCCACCGACTAATAATACCTGGCCAAGATCTGCATTGGTCAGACCAGCATCCTTCATTGCGTTCTGTACGGGGATGGCAGTCTTCTCTACGAGATCATGTGTCAGTTCATCAAATTTTGCTCTGGTTAAGTTCATATCAAAGTGCTTCGGTCCCTCTGCGGTAGCAGTGATGAACGGAAGGTTAATATTGGTAGTTGTAGCAGAAGACAACTCCTTCTTTGCCTTCTCAGCAGCCTCTTTCAGACGCTGTAAAGCCATCTTATCGTTTGAAAGGTCTACACCCTCTGCCTTCTTGAACTCGTCGATCATCCACTGGGTCACACGGTTATCGAAATCATCACCACCCAGATGTGTATCACCGTTGGTAGATAATACTTCGATGACACCGTCACCGATCTCAATGATAGATACATCAAATGTACCACCACCTAAATCGTATACCATGATCTTCTGCTCTTTCTCATTGTCCAGACCATAAGCCAGTGCTGCTGCAGTCGGCTCGTTGATAATACGCTTTACATCCAGTCCTGCGATCTTACCTGCATCCTTGGTAGCCTGACGCTGTGCATCGTTGAAATATGCGGGAACAGTGATGACTGCCTCTGTGACTGACTCACCCAGATAGCTCTCTGCATCTGCTTTCAGCTTCTGCAGGATCATAGCGGAGATCTGCTGCGGGCTGTAACTCTTGTCATCGATTGCTTTCTTGTAATCGGTTCCCATGTGTCTCTTAATAGAAGAGATGGTCTTTTCTGCATTTGTAACTGCCTGACGTTTTGCAGGCTCGCCGACCAGACGCTCACCGGTCTTTGTAAATGCCACGATAGACGGTGTGGTTCTTGCACCTTCCTGGTTTGCGATAACGGTGGGCTTTCCACCTTCCATAACAGCTACACAACTATTTGTTGTTCCTAAGTCAATACCAATAATCTTACTCATAATGTTTTCCTCCTAGCTTCATTCTTAAAATAGAAATATATAAAATGTTGTATTACCAATGTTTACTGTACGACAGCTACCATGCTATGCCGCACGACGCTGTCACGATACATATAGCCCTTCTGCAGCTCCTGCGCTACAACTCCGGACTCGTATTCATCACTCTCTACCTGCATCACTGCGTTGTGGAACTCCGGATCGAACTCCTTGCCGACAGCCTCTATCGGCTTGACATCCAGCTCGTCAAATACGGTCATCATCTGCTTGTAGATCTTATCCATACCTTCCACAAATGCATCTGATTTCTGTTCCTCCGGAACAGCTGCCAGTCCGCGCTCAAAATTATCTACAACGGGAAGAATCTTCTCGATGATGCTCTTGGCTCCGACCTCATACATCTGGGTCTTTTCCTTATCGGTACGCCTGCGGAAGTTCTCAAACTCTGCCATCTGACGCTTTACCTGATCAGTCAGCTCCTCGATACGCTCGTCGCGTTTATCCTTCTTCTTTTCTTTTTTCTTAAACTTGCCTTTTTTCTGTTCGCCTGCTGATTCCTCTGCAGTCTCTTCTGCGGTATCCTCTGCAGCGTCAGCCCCGGATGCGGCTGCCTCCGTATCGGAATCGGTTGTCGTATCGGATGCTGTATCCGCCGTTGTATTTGTCTGCGTATTTTCTACGGTCTGGTTCTGTTCTTCTGCCTGATCCTGCTGCGGATCCAGATCCTGATTTACCGTTGTCTTTTCTTCTGCCATTTGCAGCCACCTTCCTTTATGTTTGTCCGGGCGGTTTCTTAAAAATACCGTCCAGCTGGTTTTTCAATGTCTTTAGATTATCTACCACATTTTCATAATCCATACGCTTTGGACCAATAATACCGATCGTACCTTTCATGCCCTCGCCCAGCTCATAAGTCGCTGTGACAACACTGCAATCTTTCATCGTCTGCACCGGTGATTCGCTGCCGATGTAAACCTGAATGCCGGTATCTTCCTCATCATTGAGTGAATCGCTGACCAGTCCTGCCAGCTGCTGCTTCTCCTCAAATGCCGAGATCAGTTCGCGTGCCTGACCGGAATCCGCTAACTCCGGATATTTGAAAATGTTTGTCGCACCACTCGTGTAGATCTCGAGATCCTCATCCTCGGATACCGATTCTGCGATCGCATCCAATACCTTGCTCACAATCTCGCTGTGGATGCCTGCCTGTTCTTTGAGCTTGGCGATCGTCGCCAGATTAATCTGACTGAGTGCCAGTCCGCTCAGGCTCGTATTGAGCAGCAGATTCAGCTTTAAGATCTGTTCGTTATCCAACCCGTCCAGTTCCGTGCGGATGATCTTGTTCTTTACAATGTTGCCCTCGAGAACAATGACTGCTAACAGCTGCTCTTCATCCACCTGTGAGAGCTGGATGAATTTGAGCTTGCCATGCTGATACTGCGGTGCGGTGATCATCGTGGCATAGTTGGTATTGTTTGCCAGCAGCTTTACCACATTTTTGAGCACCTGTTCCATCTTCTCTGTCCGCTCGATGACGAAATTCTTCATCTCGGATACTTCACGGTCTTTTTCCTCCATGAGGTGATCTACATAGAAACGATAGCCCTGATCAGAAGGGATACGGCCTGCGGAGGTATGTGGCTGAACGATATAACCCAGCTCCTCCAGATCAGACATCTCATTACGGATCGTCGCTGAACTCAGGTTCAGATCCGTGTATTTTGAGATCGTCCGTGAACCGACCGGTTCGCCTGTCTCCAAATAAGTCTGTATGATCGCTTTTAGTATTTTTGTTTTTCTCTCATCTAACTGCTCCATGACTTACTTACCTCTGACCTTTTGCTGTTATTAGCACTC
>JBNMKT010000198.1:0-3820 GCA_050874485.1 bacterium | reverse complement strand
CAATATTAAGCTCTCCGGTTCGATGAAATATGACAATCAGACTGTGGCAGGAACATTTGCATGGGATACTCCGGATGCGAAACCGGATGCGACTGCTGCATACGCTGCAAAATGGACATTTACACCGAATGATGGCACCATGTATCAGACGGTGAACGGTACGACAGAAATTCCTGTGAACAAGGCAACACCCTCGGGTGCACCCGTTTATACACAGATTACGACAGCTGGTAAGACGGTCACTGCTGCGGCACTCGCAGTCAATCCGAACTGGCCTGCTGGTACGGTCAAATGGGTCGATGCAGATGGCAATCAGTTGGACGATCGTACAGAAGTCAAGGCAAATGCCGCTTATAAGTGGGTATTTACACCAACTGACATGAATAATTATAACGAAGCCACCGGTACGATCGTACTCTATCCGGTGTCGACAGGTGGCGGCAGTACGGGTGGTGGCAGCACGACCAAAGATGACGCTGCTGGAGACAATGCGCAGACAATCACAGTTCCGGTATCTTCTGATCATGGAGATGTGCATATCGATGCGACCGTTGAAGGCACGACGGCTACAGTAGCTGTAGATAACAAGCAGATCGACCAGGTCATCGCAGACGGTGCGAAAACTGTCACGATAGATGTTTCCGGGCTGGAAGGGGTAGACACTGTGACATTGCCGGTAGAGATTGTATCGAAAACAAATGAGGCAAAACGCACCGGCTTGACCGTCAGTCTGCCGGATGGTGCAGTTGCACTTGACCAGAAAGCACTGAAAACGATCGCATCTGGCAAAGAAGTGACAGTCTCTATACAACAGGCAACCCTGACAGATGCACAGCGGCAGGCAGTCGGCTCGCTGGCACAGGTGGCAGCCGTCGTAGATGTCGACCTGTATGTAGGAGCAAAACAGCAGTCCCGCTTTGGCGGCGGCGCGCTGACGATCTCTATACCTTATACACCGAAAGAGGGCGAAGATACCTCTAACCTGGCAGTATGGTTCATCCGTGATAACGGTACGATAGAGACGAAAAAAGGCAGTTATGATGCCGAGAGCGGATGCTTTGTGTTCAAGACGAAGCACCTCTCACGCTACCTGTTAGTCGATACCACACAGCAGAAGGCGATGACGGATACATCCGTAAAAGTCGGCACATGGATTCAGGTAGTGATGTTTTTCCGGAGATTTTTCGGAAGATAAGAAGCGGCCGACTACTATAATGAGATAAACAAGATAATCAAAGACCCGGTGTTCTCCATGATGGAGAGCATCGGATTTTTGGTTTGGGTAAGAAAGATCTCCTCAGATCTCCGGCAGATCCTTATATGCTTCCAGCGCAGGACTTTGATCTCCGACATACCAGTAGTCGCAGCAGTCACCGCCGAGTGCTTCTGTCTGTGTCCGGATAAGCTTTGCGTGAAAGATCTCTGTGAGAAAATGATCTGTTTTGCACAGGTAGGGCAGCAGCTCCTCGTAGCCGTGTGCCTTGGCATGTCTGGCGATCGGACAGCCAACGAGATGAAAACAGAAGCCCTCCGTGCGGTGATCGGGGTTGATCTCTACCTTCCAGCTATCGAGCCATTCACCTTTTGCCTGATGTTCGTGCTGCATTTGATTGAATTTCAGGTAAGTCTTTTCAAATAGCCGGTAGATCCACTGGCTTTTATTTCCATCGATTAATTTTCCTAAAAAACGCAGCCGGTTGACCGCGCGATGCTTGATGACCAGCAAAGTCTCACCATCCAGTCTGTGGTCGCTTGCTTCGTAAAAAGCGAGAATCGTAAACCAGTCGAGCATGTTTTTCGCCATCATGTTTTCACCCAGATCGGGCATATCTTTCATAAATTCCACATAATGTATCTCCGCGCGGGCAAAGATCTGCTCCGCTTCGTCCGGGAACTGCTCCCGGCAATATTTCTCATAATGTTTGGCATACATGGATGCGGCATAGGCTCTCTTCATGGACAGCAGCTCCTTATCATTGGCTTGATAGTTAGTAATCGCTAACTATTATAAGCCTATTATACCACGAAATGAGTATCTTTCAATACGCCTTGATAATTAATAACCATTATTGTACCATAACAGATAGAGAACTTATGAAAAGGGGGAACGTGCTATGCAATATATAAAATTACAGGTTGGATGTCTGATTATCATTTTATATTTGATTGTGACTTACATAACAGCGACGAATAAAAAAGATATACCTTGTAACAAATTATATGATGCATTGATGATTGTCACACCATGGGCTGTCTTTTTTGACGGCTTGACAGCATGGACGGTCAATCATCTCGATACGGTGCCTGACATCGTCAATCGGATGGCACATCTGCTGTTTTTTGTTTTTATGGATCTGGTCATCATCATTACGGCACTGTATATGTATGATCAGACGATTGGTCTCAGCAAACAGAACCGGAAGAAAAACTGGCTGTTGCTCGTTCCGGGTGCAGTGTCTCTGGTTCTGATCGTCGTGGGGATCGGACAATTAAAATATTTGCATGGACAAACGACGAACTATTCGATGGGATTCTCTGCATATGTGTGTTTTGGAACATTATTTTTCTACTATGGAATCATTCTGTATCTGCTGATCGCCAGACATCGATTTTTACCAAAAGAAAAAAAGCTGGGAACATCCTCGATCATTATTATAGTAGGTACGATTCTGGTGCTGCAGATCATCTATCCGGAGGTGCTGCTCACATCTATCTGTGCGACCATCTTACTGGTGGGAATCTATGTTGATTTTGAGAACCCTTCGATCAGACGGCTTACGGTATATAATGACAGCATGGTCGAGGGCTTTGCGACGATGGTGGAAAACAGAGACGATAATACTGGTGGGCACATCCGCCGAACGCGGGCTTATGTAAACCTGATGCTGCACAAGATGCGGCACGATAAGCGTTATGAGGATATTGTAAATAAGGATTATCTGGTCAATGTCAGCAATGCGGCACCTCTGCACGATGTTGGCAAGATCGCTACACCGGACCGCATCCTGCAAAAGCCGGGAAAACTGACGGATGAGGAATATGCGATCATGAAGGAGCATGCTGCGCGGGGTGGAGAGATCATATTAAATACGTTTAAGGATATCGATAATCCGGAATTTCAGAAAATTGCGTATGAAGTGGCGAGGTTTCACCATGAAAAGTATAATGGAAAGGGCTATCCGGATGGACTTGCCGGGGAACAGATTCCCCTGCATGCACGTGTCATGGCGATCGCGGATGTATTTGACGCTGTATCACAGAAGCGCTGCTATCGCGAGGCGATGCCGGTAGATCAGTGCTTTGAGATTATTGAAAAAGGATCAGGGACAGACTTTGATCCAGAGTTGACGAAGCTGTTTCTCGATTCGAGAGGAGAGATTGAGCAGTTGATGGATAGAGATTAAGGGGGAGAGCGAGAATGGAAAAGACAGTAGACGTGGTTGCATTGGGAGAGTTATTGATCGATTTTACAGAAGCAGGACACAGCGCGGATGGCAGGCGGCTGTTTGAACAGAATCCGGGTGGTGCACCAGCGAATCTGCTCACCGTGGCGAGTCATATGGGGTATCGCACCTCTTTTATCGGAAAAGTAGGTGCAGATATGCATGGCGCATTTTTAAAGCAGACACTCGAAGCGGAGCATATCGCTACCGATGCGCTGATTATGGATGAACGCTATTTTACAACACTGGCATTTGTGGCAATCAACGAAAATGGAGAGCGGGAGTTTTCATTTGCCAGAAAACCGGGTGCAGATACGCAGTTAGATAAGACGGAGCTGGACAGTGGATTGTTGGAGAACTGTAAGATCTTTCACTTT
>JBNMKT010000197.1:0-3974 GCA_050874485.1 bacterium | reverse complement strand
CACGCGGCTCGCACCCTCACACACAGCCTCCACTGACGGCAATGCCCTGCGGTTCATCGCACAGAGCATCCCGCGCGTCATCTGAAAGCCACGCATCTGTGCAAGTACGGCTGCTGGTGCCACATACACCGGCACACCCGGGCAGCGTGCGATCAGTTCCCGCTCTGCCTCATGCAAAGCCGTTTCTTCTATTAAAAAGGAGACCGGTTCATACCCGCCGTCAAGCGCCCGCTCGATCACCTTCGGACTCTCTGCCAGAAAAAGCCCCAGCTCCGGCTCGCGGTAACGAAGCAGCTGCACTTCCGGCAGCCGCACGAAAATATCGAGCCTCGGATCATTGAAGTCTGTAATGGGAATCAATAAACTACCGTCTTGTGTTACCGTCTGATCTATAATTGTTTCATCGATTTTCGTCTCATTGATAATCGGCTCGCTGATTGTCGTTTTGCCTGTTGTGATCTCTCTCATACATGCTATCTCCATCCCGCATCCATATCACTGCATGCCATCACGATGCTATCCACACCGAGCATAATCAGATAAAAACCGATAATGAATCCTGCCGAAAACAGTGCAATCGACGGCCAGACGATCATCAGGCATCCGAGAATGATTCCTATTATGTTCACAATCATCGTAAAATAATAATAAAACTTTCCTGCCAGCCGAGCCAGTGGAAGATGTGTCAGTCTGGACACGCAATGTGCGATGAACCAGATCGGCAACAGTAATACGAAGATCAGTTCTCCGGCATTGAGATACATCAACAGCATGAGTCCCGTCAGTACACTGAGTATTCCGGACACGAGCGCAATCGTTGGTCCAAATCCCATATACCGCTCGGTCTTGGCATAAAATACAATATCTGAAATACCGGTAACTACCGCGAAGATACCATACGCAATCGTGACCCCGCGAACCATACTGCCCGGATGCGATACCGTATAAATACCTAAAAGGATCAGCAGAATACCTTCGATCAGTTCCAGCCATCCATAACGTGAATGCCTTCTCATTTGTCTTCTACCTCCTTTTCCTCCTTTTTGTTTAAGATCTCCATGAATTCTTCGCCGGTGATCGTCTCCTTTTCATAGAGGAACATGGACAGCTCATCCAGCTTTTGTCGGTTTTCCATCAGGATATTTTTCGCCTTTTCGTGTTCCCGTCTCACCAGTTCGACAACCTTTTCATCGATCTCCCGCTGCGTATCCGCAGAACATGAAAGCGACGTGTCACCGCCCAGATACTGATTATTGACTGTCTCCATCGCCACCATGTCAAATTCCTCTGACATACCGTAACGCGTAATCATCGCGCGGGCAATCTTGGTCGCCTGCTCGATATCGTTCGACGCACCGGTCGTGATCTCACCGAATACGATCTCCTCTGCCGCACGGCCGCCGGTAAAGGTAGCGATCTTGTTCTCGAGTTCCTCTTTGGTCATGAGATACTTATCGCCCTGCTCCACCTGCATCGTATAGCCCAGTGCACCGGAAGTACGCGGGATGATCGTGATCTTCTGTACCGGCGCAGAATGACTCTGCAATGCCGCCACGAGCGCATGTCCGATCTCGTGATAAGATACGACTCTCTTTTCCTTGTCGGAAAGTACGGCATTTTTCTTCTGATAACCGGCGATGACGACTTCGATACTTTCTTCCAGATCTGCTTCTGTGACGACGCTCCGGTTGCTGCGGACGGTCCGCAGTGCCGCTTCATTGATAATATTCGCCAGTTCCGCACCAGACGCGCCGGATGCCATACGCGCGATCGTATGGAAATTCACATCATCGGATACCTTGATCTTTCTGGCGTGAACCTTTAAGATCGCCTCACGTCCCTGCAGATCAGGCAGCTCAACCGGTACCCGGCGGTCAAATCGTCCCGGACGGGTCAACGCCGGATCGAGCGATTCCGGGCGGTTGGTCGCTGCTAAAATAATGACTCCGTTATTTCCTTCGAAACCATCCATCTCTGTGAGAAGCTGGTTTAAGGTCTGCTCGCGCTCATCGTTTCCGCCCATCTGCCCATCACGCTTTTTTCCGATCGCATCAATCTCATCGATAAATACAATACACGGCGCTTTTTCTTTGGCCTGTTTGAACAGATCACGTACTTTTGATGCACCCATACCGACAAACATCTCTACGAATTCCGAGCCGGACATGGAGAAAAACGGCACGTTTGCCTCTCCTGCCACTGCCTTTGCCAGCATCGTTTTACCGGTACCGGGAGGTCCTACGAGCAGAACACCTTTTGGCATAGAAGCTCCCACATCCGTATACTTGTCCGGATTATGCAGATAATCGACGATCTCTGCCAGATTTTCCTTTGCCTCGTCTTCTCCTGCCACATCCGAGAAATGAATTCCTTCAGTAGACTGTACATAGACTTTCGCATTACTCTTTCCCATGCCAAACGACATGGCATTTTTTCCGCCGACCTGCTCCATCAGCTTTTTCGACATATAGTTGCCGAGAATGATAAAGATCACAAGCGGCAGTAGCCCAGTCACCAGAAAACTGAGAAGCGGAGAGGTCTGCTGGTCAATATCTTTTGCAAACGTTGCACCACACTTATATAACCGGTCAGTCAGCTGCGGATCATTCATAAGACCTGTCTTATAAATATTCTCATTATCCTTGTCCGTAAATACAATCTGATTGTCCTCGACCTGTACCTGACCGATATTTTTTTCTTCGATCATATCCAGAAACGTACCGTAATCAGTCTCTTTGACCTGATGCTGCATCAGAATCGGTGAAACGACCAGATTGAAAATGACCAGCACCAAAAGCACGATACCATAATAGTAGATCAGAGGTCTTTTTGGGTTTTTTACTTCTTTCATCGTAGGTTCCTTTCTGCATGTTCTTTTGTTCTCGACTCCGGTCTGTCATGCCACCACTCCGGATGATTTTCAGTTTAGATTTGTCACATCAAAAAGTCGATAGTCAGAATTGCCGCAATGTATAGACAAAACTTTAAAAGTGTAAAACAATTCCCGCTCCGGTCACCTCGGTGCGATCTCACCCATCATAATCAGATACACTTCATGTACGATCTGATCCAGGTTCTCAGTATCCTCCGCCGTCCAGTCCTGCAGCAGCCCCATGATCGCCCTGCTATGATAGCGCAGAATCAACTTCATCTCCTGATAACTGTAATTCTGATATAGTTTTTCTTCCTGCACCGCATGTTCGAACAGTTCATACGCAGCCTGAGACAGCACCCGTTCAAATTCGCTGCCGTAATTGGAAGCTATCCCCCGCTTCACTTCAGGTATCGCATTGATCGCAAACACGAAAAAGTATTTCAACGCTTCCTCAAGACCCTTTTGTTTCCGGCACTCCTCCAAAACACGCTCCATATTCTGGCGCACACTCCACTCAATCAGATCGGGGATTCCCTCAAAATGATAATAAAACGTCTGTCTGGTGATCTGGCACGCTTCTACGATATCCTTCACCGTGAGTTTCTTTATTTTCTTTTCCAATACAAGATTTCTGGCTGTATTGGAAATGTATTCTTTCATGTCTACCGGCATGACTGCTGTTCCCTTTCTGTTAATCATGAATTAAACGGAGCTTACACTTGACTTTGCCCGCAAGTATGATATTATTAACATATAGATGGGCGTTGCCGATAGACGGTTAGCCCCTAACAGCAAATTACAAGAATAACCGCTAGTTTGGACGCTGGGCGGTTATTTTTTATTGCAGATCTTATAAACAAGGCTGCCTACCGTGTATGACAACACCCATATGAGTATTATATCAGAATACATGTTCGCGTGCAATCCTCGCATACAAAAGCTTACCATTAAGCGTTTGCGAAACTATTTTAAGGTGTGTTGTCCGGCGACGGTTGCAATAGTATCCCGATCAGGCTGCTCCAATTGCCCGGCGGTGTCTCGCTGTTTCTCCAGCCTTGGCTCGATGTGTCCTTCGCACACATAGCCGGCGGCTTTCAGT
>JBNMKT010000196.1:0-4003 GCA_050874485.1 bacterium | reverse complement strand
GTGCATCCAGTCCATGCGCAGACAGAATCTCTGCTGTCGTACCATCCTGTGTCATCCCATTTAATACATCCGTCAGGCTCTGTACCAGTGCCGCATCCGCATTCTTCCTGAACGCTACACCCAGACCTGCGCGGTTCAGACTCATATCCAGATACCGGAACTTGCCCGGATACTCATTCATATAGGAATTCAGTGATCCCTCATGGCCTGCAACTGCATCCACATATCCCTTGCGCAAGGCTGTGAACACGGTTCCGATGTCATTGTACGCATTGATCCGCTTCAGCCTGGGCAGATTCATATGGTTCTTTGGGTCAAGCAGGATCATCTCGGATGTCGAACCAGCCTGTACTGCAACCGTTTTCTGTTCGAGATCTGACAATTCCCGGATCATACTATCAGATGCCACGGCAACTACACGCCTCGTATACAGATACGGCCCGGCCCACTGGTATTGCTCCTGCCGCTCCTCCATCGTCAGGCAGGTCCACAGGCAGTCAACCTCCCCATCCGCCAGGCTCTGATCCCGCGCGGAGATCGCAATCCACCGGAAAACCGGCTCATAGCCCAGCCTCCTGCATGCTTCCCTGGCCAGTTCGACATCGATCCCTGCGTATACACCATCGATGTCTTTGTAACTATATGGCGGATAATCCGTAATGCCGATACATAACTGAGGTAATATCTGCTGATGATCACCGGGGATGGCCGCACACGCACTGAGAAACAGTACCCCGATCAATATGCAGATTGCACCTGTCATCCATTGCTTTTTCATACCGTCTTCCTACCTGTTGTTTGCTGCCTGCTGCGAGCATTATTTTGATATTATACCAAGACATCCAACCAATAGCAAGCATCCGCAGATGCCATTATTCGACATAAGACGGTTATTTTTTTGCACGCTTGCGTCTGCGTCCCAGATACATAAATATCCGCTCCCCATACAGGTGATTGACTTCTGCCCCCACCATGAGAATATACATACAGATATACAGCCAGAACATAATAAGCACAATGGTCGTCAGGCTGCCATAACTGGAAAATCCATGAAAATAATCGACATAGATAGATACACCAAACGAAAATATATACCATGCGACCGCACAGATAAATGCGCCGGGAAGCTGGCGTACATAAGTGATACGCGAACCGCCTGCGCCCCTCCGGTTCGGGAATGCCCAGTAAAACAATGCAAAGATAAAGGTCAGCCCGCCGATACCGATCAGGCTCTTGAGCCGGAGCAATACACTCGTGAGAGTCGCAAGTGCCGGCACATACTGCAGCAGCCAGCGCTGCAATGTCCTGCCGAACACGAACAGCACC
This sequence comes from bacterium, assembly GCA_050874485.1. Lineage (GTDB taxonomy): Bacteria > Bacillota > Clostridia > Lachnospirales > Lachnospiraceae > W0P33-017. Next base: position 2,677 of record JBNMKT010000196.1, on the reverse strand, counting down.
AGCATCAATACAATCGAAAAGATCATAACAAAGGTATAGATCACTGCCCAGAAACGAAGCACCAGCCAGTTGCGCGTCTCCTGTAAGTCGTACATCCGGTTCAGTCCATCTGTCAGGTACTGAATGCCTTTCCCCGCAGACCAGATCGCAACGATCGCTGAGATCGATATCAGCCCGACCGATGTCTCATAGGTCTCCTGGATAATGCTGACCAGAAAAGCTGCAATATAATCCGGCAAAAATAATGTCACACCTTTCGTCAGGAAATCCAGTGAAACCGGTGTGTATTTGAGCATCGCGCCGAAAAAAAGCATAAACGGGATCAGTGATAACAACGTAAAATAGGCTGACTGTGCTGCATACGCAGTCACATCATCCTCCATGCATGCCTCCATAAATTCCTGTACTTCCCTGATTATCTTCATGTAACATCCTCTCGTTTTATCTAATTTTTCCTATCTGATTTTTCTTATTTGATTTTCTGTCTGCTATCTTCTATCTGACTTCTTCTATATTGCTATTGCCTTCTTTTATATGGATTCGTTTTATGTATATAACTGGTACAACTGTGTACCCGGATAATAGGTCTGCAGTATCTGCTCCATCGTCATTCCGTCCTGTGCACAGCCGTTTGCGCCATACTGGCTCATACCGATGCCGTGACCCAGGCCTCCGCCGAACAAAACGATCCCATCCTCGATCGGCTGCACATAGAAATAGACGCTTGGCAGCAATTCACTGACCGGAAGTTCCACTCCATCCTTATCACGCAGATCGCACATCCATCTGCCGAGCTGTGCGCGGATCTCATGCTCATTGGCAAGCTCCTGCTCACCCTGATCCGTGCTGATCCGCAGCCGCGTCACTGCGCCCGAAGAATTCCGTTCCAGAACCTCTATCCGCAGCCCTTCCTCATCCGGTTTCAACACAGCTTTCCACCTGTAATAACTGCTCCCATAATCATAATCCGACTCAATCTGTTCTCCAATATAAGCGCGGAATGCCTCCTCATCTGACAGATCCACTGCCGTCTGATCCGCATTGCCCCGAACCGGCTGCAGATAGTCGAGCTGTGGCATTCCCCACAGTTCCCTTCCACTCGTCATTCCTGCCGAAGTGGAAAAAAAGTAGGTCTCCGCAGGCAGATCATCTTTTGCCAGTATCTGCCCATATACCGCCTGCACAGCATCCACCACGCGCGCATCCGGCGCAGTCCGGTTATATGCCTGATACCGGACAGAATCATCCACGTCCGCCCCATACTGCGGATAATTATCCTGCATCAACTGCATCACAATATAGGTTCTGGCACAGACAACCTGCGCCTTGAGCGCCTCCTCCTCAAAATAAGCCGGCATCTCACTCTGCACCACGCTGCACAGATAGTCCTCGATCGGTACGATATTTACAACCGCGTACCCCTCCGCATAGCGCGTGATCCTCAGATCCCCGTGATACCCGAGTGTCCGGCGTGAACCATCCTTGTTCGCCAGATAGACCTGCCCATCCTCCGACGAGATCACTGCTGACTCTCCAATCTGCAGATGCAGCTGGCCTGTACCGGTCACCTTGTGCTTCTTTTTCTGTCTGGTCTGCCCATGAAATGTCACTGTATAGGGTGCATTGGCCGATGCATATACATGCTTTCCCACGCATGCATCGTCCTGCAGCAGCAGCACACGGATCTTCGTCGAGGCATCCACCTCAGGCATATGTACATCTGTCTCATTCTGAATATCAGCCGTCACAGGCTGCACCGGATCACAGGAATCATATACGGCAGTCTCAAACAGTTCCGCCACCTGCGCCGAAGTCCGGGCGAGCTGTGTGGAGGACAATGGTTCATCCTTCTCTGCCTCCCAGTCCAGTATTTGTTGCAGATCCGCTGCGTCCCACACGTTCAGATATTCCAGAAAATTCTGATATCTGCCATAGGTACACGGCTCATCCAGCGCTCTGGCCGCCTCGGTCACAGCCTGTGGCTGATGTAAAAATTCATATGCAGCCTCCACCTGCGCCACCGTCACGGTATCGCTTTCATCACGGCTGCTCGCCGCCGTATGATTGCTGACAAAAAATATAGCTACAATCAGCAGCACACAGACTCCGCACAGACTCGCAAGAACCACTTGATTTTTATATTGATTATGAACAGGCACCCGGTTATTTCTCATGAGATCGATCAACTTTCTGATATTCTATAATTGATATATAACTAGAAAAAGAAGCTGCAGTTTTTATCTGCAGCTTCTTATCACGACAACAAATTTCCGCATAGCGTGAAATTTATTGTATAAGCCTTTGTATTTCACAGAAAAAATCTGTTTCTCATTTGTTCCTTCAAGTATCATCTTTTGTAAAAACCCGAAATGCCGTTTCTTGTATTTTGACTCCTAGCACGCTTGCTAGGTGGGTCACCGCAGTCTTGCTTCTGCCTTCCTCTGATCCGTAGATAAGGCATGACATCCACAAGTTCATATAGGAATCCCGTTTAAAGTAAATGTAGGTTCAAAATAACAAGAGTTGTCGCACATCCCAGGCGTTACATGCATGTTGTTTTCATTTCATCAATAGTGTCTGACAAAATTATAACTTAATACCTGGTAATTCGCAATGGAAAAACTTCACATCTGCAAATATTTTTTCTGAATTAATTACTTTTTAATTAATTACTTCT
>JBNMKT010000195.1:0-4048 GCA_050874485.1 bacterium | reverse complement strand
GGCTGTCACTAAATCTGACGAACAGCATGAGTATGCTGCCTGTGTATTCTTAAAATGGTTTACACAGAAAGAACAGAATCTGAGATTTGTATGTGAGTCCGGTTATCTGCCTGTATTAAAAGAGGCCAATGATATCAGTGCCGTAGAACAGGTCGCAGAGGAAAACGGAATAGAGATGAATGCGAAGACATATACCTGCCTCAAGACCGTGATGGACAGCTTTGAGGATACGCAGTTCTATACGACAAAGAATTTTACCAATAAATATCAGGCCCGTTCGGTACTCGACTATCATCTGAGCGACAAACTGGGCGAAGATCTGACTGCGATCAATGAGGCCATCGCAGGTGGAAGCAGCAGGGCAGATGCCATCGCACCTTATATCTCAGACGAGGCATTTGAACAGTGGTACGAATCATTTTGTGAGGCATTACAGCAGAGCCTGGAATAATCGTGATGAAGAAAAAGAAGACATTACTTACAATCTTTTTGACACCAGTCATGAGTATCGTGCTGTTGCAGGGTGTGGTTTTATTTCTCACACTGATATTCAGCGGCGTCAAGGCAAATATGGAATCAAACGTGATCCGCGTGGACAACCACACGGTGGAAAACCGCCAGGTTGTTCTCAGAAACGATATGGTTGAGCACTGGCGGGCGATCTATAAGGAGAGCAGTGCGCTCTCTGAACAGCTCGCACAGACGTTGTCGCAGCGGGGGATCAGTATGGATCAGTTTCTGGCAGATCAGGATGCGCAGAAGGAGTATCTGGATCGGTCTTTTGAAGAACTGGTCACTGCACTGCAGTATAATACGACAAGTGGTGTATTTTTGATTCTGGCAAATGACAGCCCTATAGATGAACCGGCATCTTATCAGGGCTTTTTTGTGCGTGATTCAGATCCGCAGAGGGTCACTTCGTCATATGCCGGTCTGCTGATGGAGCGTGGGGACAAACAGCTGGCACATTCGCTGAATATTCCGCTGGATAATGCGTGGTCGACAGAGTTTTCTTTTGCAGGAAAGAATGCGCGCAGTGCGGATGACTTCTTCTATCAGCCGTATCTGGCGGCTGAGGCCTATGCTGATGTGAAGGCGGAAAATCTGGGCTATTGGGCGAAGCCGTTTATTCTGGAGGACGCGTATACCGATGACCATGAGATGATTACCTATTCCGTGCCGCTCACCTATGAGCATACGGTATATGGAGTCGTTGGTATCGAGGTGTCGACTGCATATATCAATAACTATTTTCCGGTCAGCGATCTGGACAGTTCCATGAATGCCGGATATGCACTCACCGTCAACAATGCGGATGGTACGTGTGATTCCATTCTGGGAAAGGGCGTATTGTATGATGCAGTGACACGGGATGGACAGACCTTGCAGCTCGAGCAGCAGGATGAGAACCTGCATCTGGTGAAAGGCGCATCGGTCGGCAGACAAAAGATCTACTGTTTTCAAAAATCACTGGAATTATATGGGAATAATGTGCCCTATGAGGATAATGTCTGGTCAATCTGCGGATTCGTGACGGAGGAGTCGATCTATGGTGTAGGAAATGCGGTCTACACAAGAATGATTGTGGCGATTATCTTTAGTATCTGTCTGGCAGCACTGGCTGTATTCCTGCTATGCCGCTATGTGACCAAACCGGTCTATCAGCTGGCTGAGAGTGTGCGGGGCGGCGTCGATGGGATTCACAGCTTTCCGGTATCCCACATCAGGGAACTGGATGAACTGCATGATGTGATCGAGCATCTGACCGATACACAGATACAGTTTGAGGAACAGATGATGGAGGAAAAGGAGCGGTACCGGATCGCGGTTGAGAGCTCCAGGGATCTGTTCTTTACTTACCGGAGAGATGAACATATGCTCGAGCTGGTCAACAGCAATGGAGCGGATGGCAGTTGGGACTGCGCAGAGTATCCGCAGTTTATCTACAATCGTGACTGTATCCATCCGCTGGATCAGCAACAGGTATTTCGCATTGCCAAGCTGGAGATGGGAATGATCAATCTCGATTTCCGGCTGCGCAAGACACCGGAAGATGACTATCAGTGGGTGAATCTGTATGGAACGGTGATGCAGGATGAGAACGGGGATAACAGCCGTATTGTCGGATGCCTGCATAATATTCATCATCGCAAATTGCTGGAGGAGGAACAGCATAACAAACAGATCTATGACTCTACAACATCGTTCTACCGTCTGACTTACGGACTGGAGGCCATGCAGGCTGTGCGTGAATCTGAGCCGGAGGGAATGCTCCTATTGATCGATGTGGCTGATTTTACGCATATTAATGAGCAGTATGGTCTGGTGTTCGGTGATCTGGTAATGGAGCAGCTGGCCAATATCCTGATCCGTCAGTGCTCACTGCGGGCGACAAAAAATACGGTATGTATCAGAGCAGGCGCTGATCAGCTGCTGATCTGGCTGGAACAGATCCAGCCTGAGGACGTGCGCTATATTGTGCAGGAGTCGGCGCGTCAGTTCGGTGGCCTGGTACATGATCATTATCTGACGCTCGGTTTCCACTGTGGATTGACACAGATGTTCAAACATACAGATATTGCAGAGGGGATCCGACAGGCAAAGCTGGCGCTGTCTGAGGCAAAACGCCTGAAAAGGGAGCTGATCGTATATGGAGAACTGTCTGCACAAAAACAGCAGGAAGCTGTTGATCTGACTTTTGGGGCAATCGAATTTTATGAAAAAATCAAACAGATGAGCCTGTCCTCTATCGCTTTGAATCTCTTTGACAAAGGAAAAGAGACAACGGTCGTATTAGATATGATTGCACTTAAGTTGCGTGAAAATTACCGGGTATCTAATCTGGTGATCACACACTTTAGCCGTGAGTATCTGGTGAATGTCTGCCAGTATGAGTGGTTTGGTGGCGCCGGGGATAGCGATGAGATGATTCGCTGCAGCGGGTCTGAATATCAGAAATATATTGAGACGAAAACATTGCAGGAGTCGCTGCCGATCACGGCACAGACGCAGGCAGATCCTACATTGGCGGCATTTATCAGGTCACGGGAAGGCGTCGTATTCCATATGCGCGATGATGGCCAGTACTCCGGAAGTATTTTCTTTTTTGGAATCTCACCGGATATACTATCAGACGATGCCCGGAAAAAGACGTTGGATGAGATCGCCCTGATTATTCAAAACAGGTTCAATTTGCAGCGTCATGATCTGGCAGCACAGGCAAAATCTGAATTCCTGGCGCGTATGTCCCATGAGATCCGTACACCGATGAATGGTATCATCGGTATGACAGAGATTGCGTTAAAGAAAGGCCAGACACCAGAACGACAGGCAGACTGCCTGAAAAAGATCGAGAGTTCTTCCAATTATCTGCTGGGACTGCTCAATGATATTCTGGATATGTCCAAGATTGAGAGTGGAAAGATGCGTCTGGTCTATGAGACATGCAATCTGAGAAAGCTGCTCGGCAGCATCGAGACGCTGCAGGAGTCACGGATTGCGGAGCGGGATATTCAGTATATGCAGACAGTCGAACTGGTGCATGACTGGTTTGTGTGCGATGAACTGCGTATGAAACAGGTGTTAGTCAATCTGCTCAGCAATGCGGTCAAATATTCCAATCCGGGTGGACATGTCACTCTGACTGCGAAGGAAACCTGTATCAGTGACGGGTGTTCACAGCTGTATTTTGCTGTTTCGGATGACGGAATCGGCATTCCGGAGGACAAGCAGCAGATGATCTTCCAGAGCTTTGAACAGGCAGATGATTCCCAGAATGCCAGAACACAGGGAACCGGGCTTGGACTGGCGATCTGCAGCAGGCTCGTACATATGATGGATTCACAGATCGAGCTTGAGAGTGCTCCGGGAGAGGGCAGTACGTTCAGTTTTACGGTCAGACTGCAGCCCGTGACAGAGGCGGTAGCGGATGAGACGGCAGAAGCAGTTGAACCGGTATCTTATGAGGGTAGACATGTGCTGGTCGTAGAAGATAATGTACTGAATATGGAAATCATGCACACGATACTGGAAGAATATGGTATATTGG
>JBNMKT010000194.1:0-4053 GCA_050874485.1 bacterium | reverse complement strand
GGCGGATGCCAAGCGCATGCAGCGTAAAGTGGAGGAAGCCTGTGACCGGTTGGATTATGAGGGCAGTATGATGTACGACGAGTATCCGGATCGCGTATCCATGCTGCTGATGTGTGACCGGATCGCAGAGGAACTGCGCAGAGAGGATGCTGAGGCACAGGCAGTAGAAGATGCACAGAATATGACAGAAGGTGTGATGGATGAATCTATGCAGGCGATGCATATGGATCGTCCGGGACCGCCGCCTCCGCCGCCATTTGACCCTGGCAGACGCAGCCTGCTGGAGGTGCTTTTGTACAACGAGATGTATAAGCGCCGTTGCAAACGGCGCCAGTGTCGAAGATTTTGGTAAAGTTTCGGTTGTGATTTTCAAAAAAACGCATTACAATAGGGAGTGTCCAAATCAAATTGGGCACTCTTTATTAATTCATAGGAAATTATGAAATGAGGAATTACAGTTGAAAAAAGGAATTATAAAAGCCGTGGTACTCATCTGCTGCTTTCTCGCCGCAGTGACCACGTTTGGATATTTATCGAATCAAAACAGTGTCAACCTCACGACCGAGATGAGTGAGGCATCTTACCCCGTGATCTCGATGTATTACAGGGACTATCTGGTTGGGGAATTGCATGGATATCGTGACAAGATGGATCTGGCGACCATGCGGGACTCTCTCGTTCCGGTGCAGAGTGACCGGACGGTGTCTGTCGAAGTGGATTTGTTTGGCAGCGAAGTGGATCAGATCAGCTATGAGATCCGCAGTCTGGATGGAGAACGTCTGATCGCGGATCGTGTATGCGATGACTATAAGAAGAATAATGATCAGCTGAACATGCAGCTTGTGCTTGAGAATCTGCTGGAAGAGGGGCAGGAGTACCAGCTGGTATTTCTGCTGCAGCGCGCAGACGAGACAATCTACTATTATACACGGCTGATGCAGACGAGCGACGCGCACCTGGATGATTATCTGGAGTTCGCGAATCGTTTTCACGAAGCATCTATGGACAAGGACAGCGCGCAGCAGTTATCGACCTATCTGGAGCCAAACAGCTCGGTGGATAATAAGAATCTCAACCTTGTGACGATCAATTCCAGTCTGCAGGAGGTCACATGGGCAGATTTTGTGTGCAGCCAGCAGGGAGATTCGGTTCTGACGATTGCAGAGCTGGGTGACGGTTATGCGGTCATCACGCTGGATTATATGGTCACGTCTACCGGCAGTGGCGGTGAACTCGAATATTATAACGTTGAAGAATATTATCGTGTCAGCTACAACACGGAAGGTGAACGCTGTTATCTGCACAGCTTTGAGCGTCGGGTCAATCAGATTTTCCGTGCCGATGGGCAGAATTTTAATGAAAATTATATCCAATTAGGCATTCGTGACGGGCAAGTTGAATATAAAAAGAGTGAGAACGGACAAATTACCTGTTTTGTGCAGCAGGGAGAACTGTGGAGTTATAATGAGGAAAACGGCACGCTGTATCGGATCTTCAGCTTCCGCGGATATGAGGGAATGGATATCCGTGAAAATTATGCAGCCCACGACATTCGTATTCTGAGTATCAACGAAGGCGGAAGTGTAGATTTTGCGGTGTATGGTTATATGAACCGTGGAGTTCATGAAGGAGAGAGTGGAATCTCGGTCTGCCATTTTGATAGCGCGGCAGCGACGGTAGAGGAGCTGATGTTTGTAAAATCGGATAAATCGTATTCCCGTCTGCGTACAGATATGGGAGATGTTCTGTACGAGAATGCGGAGGGGATTCTGTTTTGTATGATGGAGGGCAGTATCTACCGGATCAATACGGCAGATGGCAGTGAGCGTGTACTCGCAGAAGGACTCGGCAGTGAGAGCTATAGTGTATCATCAGATGGACATCTGCTCGTATGGCAGACGGATGAGAACGCTGCCGGAGATATCACGGTACTCGATCTGGAGAATGAGCGCACGAGTACGATCGCGGCGGATGGTCAGAGGTTGTATCCGGTCGGATTTCTCGTAGATGATTTTGTATACGGAGTGGCAGATGCGGATAGCCGGAGTGTGGCAGATGGCAGTGTGCCAATGAGCTATGTGCGGATCTATGATGCGGATGCTGGCGAGATGATCAAGGAGTATCACAAGAAAAACTACTATATGACAGATATCAGTATCAATGAGTATGTTATCAATCTCGAACGTGTCAAATGGGTGGATGGTACCTATATTCCGGCAGAGCCGGATACGATTTTGAATCATCAGGGAGAAACCATTCTGGATGACAATGTCTGTCAGATATATGATGATATCAGGCAGACACTCGTAGAGATAAAATTGCTGGCACCTGCGGAACACAACAGTGCAAATGTAGTGACTTCGCGGGAGGTATTGCTGGAGGAGCCGCGTGATACGAGTCTGATTGCGGAGCATCCATGGGAAGGCTATTACACATATGCGAAGGGGAATGAGCAGTCGTTCCATTCAAAACTGCAGGATGCAATCGCACAGGCAGATGAACAGATGGGTGTCGTGGTCGATGCATCCCTGAAAGCCGTATGGAAACGGTCGAAGCGTCTCGTATGTACACCGTTGGCATTGCCGGAGAATATCGATGTGACGGATATGACACAGGCATACCTGGATGCAGTCGCGTATGATCTGACCGGTTGTGAATTGACGCAGACCTTGTATTATGTGAGTGAAGGAATACCGGTTGTGATCACGCTGGAAGATGGCAGCAGGCAGTTGCTGACCGGTTACGATTCTGCAAATGTATGGATCTACAATCCGGATACAAAGCAGACATCGCGTGAGACAATCACTGCTGCGCAGACGCGGTTCGGCGCGCACAGCACCCACTATACCGCCTATCTGCGCTAAAAAGTTGCATAAAAAAAGCCATATTACTGTGAGATATTCGTCGGTTTTAACAGAAATATGAAAATGCCTTGAAAATTCAGTGTTTATAAGGTATATATAAGAAGGGTATGTGTCTGTATATTGCGAAGACGCATTCAGGGAAACAGGCCGACAGGCAATAAAAAAGTCGGGTGTACATAAGGCACCGATGATGTTGAGGGTATGAATTATGAGCAGTAAAAGAATTGTAGTATCTGATGTGACGAAAAAACATGAGAACCCAATCGCTGAGCTGGTACAGGTTGCGTGTCAGTTCGACAGCAATATTGTGCTGGAGAATGACAACCGCAAGATCAATGCCAAGAGTATCATGGGTATCATGGCGTTTAATCCGTCTGAAGGAATGACTGTAAATATTGTAGCTGACGGAAGTGACGAAAAAGAAGCACTTGTAGCAATGGAAAAGTTTTTAGTTTGCAGTTAAAACAACACAGTTAATAGGAGGCATAGCCATGGCAAACGTAAAAGGAACCACAGAAGCAGTAAAGACTGTAGCAGCCAAGAAGGTTGAAGAGGCAAAGGAAGCTGTAAAGACAGTTGCAAAGGTCGTAGAGGCAAAGGCGGAGGAAGTAAAGGTTGAAGCAAAGACAGCTGAGAAGGCTGAGGAGAAAGTAGAACAGCCTGTTGCAGAGACTGCAAAGAAAGAAGATCAGGCAGTAGTTTCCACAAAGGAAGAGGAGAAGACGACAGTGAAGAGAGGCAGAAAGGCAGCCAAGGCAGCAGCAAAGAAGGTTGCAGCAGAACCTAAGGTATATATTCAGTTTGGTGCAGGTGAGTCATCTGTAGATACGATTGTAGAGAAGATTAAGGCAGAGTATGTAAATCAGGGTCACAGAGCCTCATCTATCAAGGATCTGAGAGTATACTTAAAGCCTGAAGACGGCGCTGCATATTATGTGATCAACGAAAAGGTAGCCGGAAGAGTAGATTTATTTTAATTGTTCATTATAGAAAATGGCTCGTATTGCGAGCCATTTTTTTGTGTGTATGAAAAAAGACTTCGCAGATTCTGCGAAGTCTTTTTTGCGCGATTATTAGTGGTGCTCCAATTCGCCATTGGAGTATGCGGCAACGATCGTCTTGATCTTGTCGTAAGGATTGAGAAGTTCGCTGAGTGAGGTGTCATGGTTCAGTGTATCGATAATGTATG
>JBNMKT010000193.1:0-4097 GCA_050874485.1 bacterium | reverse complement strand
ACCTCAAGCTGCAGAATCAGCACGCGGAAAAAGTCGCTCAGGAAAATCTGGAAGCAGCCAGAAACTTTGCCGAAGACCTGAAGGATAAAAAGGTCGAAGTCAAGATGAAGGCCGGCGAGGGTGGCAGAACATTCGGTTCGATCTCTACCAAAGAGATTGCCGAAGCTGCCAAAAAGCAACTGGGTCTTGAGCTGGATAAGAAAAAAATGATCTTAAAAGATCCCATCAAATCACTCGGAACCTATGAAGTACAGATCAAGCTGCATCCTCAGGTCACCGGTACTTTTTCTGTACATGTATCAGAGGGGTAAGATGATATGCCAGCAGAAGAAACGCTCATCAAGCGTACCATGCCTAATTCCCTCGAAGCAGAGCAATCACTGATTGGATCCATGATCATGGACCGGGATGCGATCCTTGTCGCATCCGAGTTGCTGGTCAAGGAGGATTTTTACCATCAGCAGTACGGCATTCTCTTCGAAGCGATGGTCGACCTGTTCAACAACCGCGAGCCGGTAGATCTGGTCACTCTTCAGAATAAATTAAAAGAGATGAATGTGCCGCCGGAGATCAGTTCTCTGGAATATGTCCGCGATCTCGTAGACGCAGTGCCGACCTCGGCAAATGCCAAATATTATGCTGAAATCGTCAAAGATAAGGCTATGCTGCGCCGCATGATCCGCACAACAGAGGAGATCGCCAACGACTGTTACCAGGGCAACGAGACGACCACGGTTCTTTTGGAGCAGACGGAGAAAAAGATCTTCGATCTGTTGCAAAACCGCGGTGGTGGCGACTATGTCCCGATCAAAGATGTCGTTCTGGAGGCGCTCGATAAAATTGAAAAAGCATCGAAAACACAAGGTTCTGTGACCGGCATCGCGACCGGCTTTCTGGATCTGGATTATAAGACTGCCGGTCTGCAGCCATCCGATCTCGTACTTGTAGCAGCCCGGCCTTCCATGGGAAAGACAGCATTTGTATTGAATATCGCACAGCATGTCGCTTTTCACAGCAATCTGTGCACAGCGATCTTTAGTCTCGAGATGTCAAAGGCGCAGCTTGTAAACCGTCTGTTTTCATTGGAATCCCGCGTGGATGCACAGAAGCTGCGTTCCGGTAATCTGTCCGATACCGATTGGGAAAACCTGATCGAAGGAGCCGGAACCATCGGACAGTCCAAGCTCATTATCGATGATACACCCGGTATCTCGATCTCCGAGCTGCGCAGCAAATGTCGAAAATACAAGCTGGAGCATGATCTGAAGCTCATCATCATCGACTATTTACAGCTCATGAGTGGCAGCGGCGGCAGAGCCTCAGACTCCAGACAGCAGGAGATCTCCGATATCTCACGTTCGTTAAAGGGACTTGCCAGAGAGCTGAATGTACCGGTTGTCGCGCTGTCCCAGCTCTCACGTGCCGTAGAGCAGCGCCCGGATCATCGTCCAATGCTATCCGACCTGCGTGAGTCCGGTGCGATCGAGCAGGATGCCGACGTCGTGATGTTTATCTATCGTGATGACTACTACAATAAGGATACTGAGGATAAAGGTATCGCAGAGATCATTATTGCCAAGCAGAGAAACGGCCCGATCGGAACCGTCAATCTCGTCTGGCTGCCGGAATACACCAAATTTGCTAACATGGAACGATAATTTTTCTTTAAAAAAGAGTCGCTCGCGACTCTTTCGCGCCCGAGCGGTATGCGCAGCATATACTTCATTTCCGCGAGGTGCGCATCCTTGCGGAGCATTTTATGTGATAGGAATTTCCTATCACATGAAAAACGCCCGGAGATTCATCCGAGCGTTTTTCGTTACCCCAATTTTACTCCTTCACCTAAAAAGATGATATTATGCATTCGGCTGTGCTAAATACGGTAATACCTCATCCATTGTTTTAGCCATTGCCGCGATCTCCTCGAGAACTTCCTCAATATCCTCATCGCTATAAGAATCGATATCCGCTACGACAGTATTCGCATCATTTACTACATCTGCGCAAGCATTCAGGTAATCGACTGCATCTGCATTATCCAGCCAGCCATTCTCCTCTGCAAAATAAGTTGCGTACTCATAGATCAGGTTCAGCTCTGTATTTACACGCTTGATTGCCTCTGCATATGTAATGGACTTCTTTACTTTGATCTTTGCCTTCGCCTGATAAGTGTCTTTTCCTTCTTTCCAGGTAACGGTAATCACTGCATTACCAGGCTTTTTGGCTGTTACGACACCATTTTTATTGACGGCAGCTACTGCCTTCTTATTCGTCTTGTAAGTAGGTCTTGCATCATCTCCTGCATTATGGAGAACCAGTGTCCACTTCTCACCTTTTACCATCGTATACGATGCTACAATAAATCCATTCGACGTGTCTGCTGCCTTTGCCGGCACCGGCACCAATACGGTTGTGAGTACTACTGCCACTGCCAGTACAAACGTCGCAACACGTTTCATGATCTGCGTTCTTTTGTTTTCCATGTTTCATACCTCATTTCTTCTTTAGATTATGCATTCAGCCCCCCAATGCCTTTTGCATGATTTTATTATACCAGATTTCTTTCTTCCATCATCTACCATTCGCGCTATATATCTACCGTTCGCGCTATGTGCCTGAATTGCATCTAAAAAATATTATAATAGACATATCCAATATGAATCAGAGGAGGAAAGAATTATGAAAAAAATAACAACTTTATTACTGGCACTGGCAATATCTGCGACAATGATGGGCTGTGGAGGCGCCGACAAACAACCCGCAATTGACGCATACAACAAGGCAAGCGCTGACTTTAACGAAGTAGCAGATGCCATCAACGCCAACCCCGATGCGTATGCACAGGATGTATTTGACACGATGAACGAGATGGCTGATGTACTGAACCAGCATCAGGCATTGCTCGAAAGTGATGAAGATATCGACCAGGAGAAACTGGATCAGATGATCGAATGGTATGGCACCGTGGAAGACTGGGTTGCCGATGTCAAGGAAGAGCTTGATCTCTAAAATATTCGTATTCTAAGTCAGGCATATATTTTATCGGTAGGAGGCAATATCTATGGGATTATTCGGTAAAAAAGAACCTTGTGCGATCTGTGGGGGCAAAGTAAAAGCTATCTTTCCGTGGAAAGTTGATGGTCATCTGGTATGCAATGACTGCTATGGCATGGTAGACGTACCGGAGGAAGTCTTAAAAAATATGAGTCTTGACGATTTCTGCGGTTATCGGGCATTCCGCGAGGAAAATGCCAAACTAAAAGACCAGTTTCAGGTATCGAAGCAGATCGATTTTGGCTGGTTTGATACAAAATTCATGTTTGACTTCAAACATAATCTTCTATGCATGGATAAACACCTCGGCAAGACAATCTTTGAGGGAATCCAGATCAAGTCCTTTATGATTAAGCAGGATGAGACACCGCTGATCCAGGGAAGTGCCAGAGGTATGCGCCATCATCCGAGTAATGTGCCGTCCCGCGTGAGAGCAATGGCTCCGCAGATCGACCAATACCGTATGCAAGCCGAGATGGAGCGCGAACGCGAACGACGGGATCCGGATTATCATTCGCACCTCATGTTCAATATCCCGGAGCCGTTCAAGAACTTTGTGATTACCATTAAGTTTGATCATCCATATTGGACGACATTCAAGGCAGATATGGGTGCACCGAGCTTCGACAACAGCTATCCCGATATCAGCACATATCTGGATCGTTACCATTCCAACGTGAAGCTCATGGAAGAACTCGCAACCTCTATCAAACGGATTGCTTTCCCGGATGCTCCGGAGCTGACTGGCGATGGCATCGCAAACAAAGGCGCCAAAAAGGCAAAAGCAGCCGCAAAACCGGTTGACCCTGTAGCCGAAATCAAACGTTACAAGGAACTGCTCGATCAGGGACTGATCACCGAGGAAGAATTTACCGCCAAAAAGCGTAAATTGATGAAAATCTAATCAGAACCACCGGCTTAGCCGGTGGTTTGTTCTAGCCCTATAAGGGCTTGTTACCGGCACTGAGTCTAAAGACCCACCGAATGGTTCGCCAGCCGCAACATCATTTCTCTACCGAGCCCCTTGGGCTCTTTTATTTGTT
>JBNMKT010000192.1:0-4106 GCA_050874485.1 bacterium | reverse complement strand
TGAACTGGTAGAAGTGTTTGATTATAGGCATATCAGCAAATCTCCGGCTGTGTTTGATATGGTCAAGCTCAAATGGATGAACGGCGAATACTTTAAAGCGATGGATGAGGATCGTTTTTATGAGATGGCAGAGCCTGTGATCCGGGAAGTCATCACGAAGGATTATGACCTGAGAAAGATTGCGCATATGGTAAAGACACGTATCGAGATCCTGCCTGATATTAAGGAACATATTGATTTCTTTGAGGCGGTACCTGATTATGACGTGGCCATGTATACACATAAGAAGATGAAGACGAATGCGCAGACTTCTCTGGAAGTATTGACGGATGTTCTGCCGCGCCTGAAGGAGCAGACAGACTACAGCAATGATGCACTCTATGCGATGCTCAGTGCTTATGTCGCAGAAAAAGGTGTGAAGAATGGCTATGTAATGTGGCCGATCCGTACTGCGGTATCCGGCAAGCAGATGACTCCGGGTGGAGCGACAGAGCTGATGGAAGTGCTCGGCAAGGATGAGACGATCGCCCGTATCGAGGCAGCGATCACCAAGCTGCAGCAGGCACAGGCCTAGGATCTGAAAAGGGAGTTATCGAATCAATATCCATAATCAGAGAATGAGGAGGAAGAGCAATATGAAAAAGAACGATCGAAAAAAACATGTTTGGTGGAGCTGTCTGCTGGCGCTCGTGCTGATTGTGACGATGCTGCCGGTGATGCCGGTAGAGGAGGCGAAGGCAGCGGCAGCAACGGAGAAAGTTACGATTAGTGTAACGTATGGGCAGACAGAAGCGAGAAAGCTGGTAGATAATATCAATGCTGTCCGGAAGAGCTGGAGTGATCAACAGGCAGCAGCTACATCTGGAACTGCCATTCAGTTAGCAGATCTGACATATGACTATGGTTTGGAAAAGACAGCGATGGAGCGGGCAGCCGCGGTAGCACTCAGCTATCAGGCAAATTCGGATGAGGCATTGAGTTGTCTGGTGTCAAATGCGGAAGGTGTATGTAAAGGCTGGAGCAGCAACGAAGCGTCTGACGAATATAAAAAAATGATAAATCAGTCCTATCATTCTGTAGGTGTCGGCCATGTTGTATACAACGGTCATGATTACTGGGTGGCATTGTATTCTACAAGTTCGTCGACCTCGTCTTATGTAGGAGCATTTGATGGATCTGCGACCAAAGATGTATCATTAGATACTTCACAGATTACAAAGCGGGAATTGTCCGTATCATTGCCTGCGACATTAAATATGAATGTTGGGGACACTTATGACCTCAGCAAGTGTAAGGCTTCCGTCCAAGTCACCGGACATTATCCGACGGGAGAAAGCTGCCCGGTAGAGGGTGGGACGAGCGCGACATCCAGCAATACATCGGTTGTCAGCTACAATGGAGCATCTCTGGTAGCACAGGCAGCAGGAACGGCTGATATCACGGTTACAAGTGGTGGTCAGACGTATGGACAGATCAGAGTCACCGTCACCCAGCCTACCATCGCAAATGCAACGATTTCTGCGATTCCTGACCAGAATTATACCGGTTATGCGATCACACCGACTGTCACTGTGACGCTCGGTGGTTCAACATTGGTTTTGAACCGTGATTATACCTTGTCGTATACGAATAATACGAATGTGGGCACGGCGGTTGTTACCGTGAATGGTATCGGAAACTACACCGGATCATCCAAGACGGCATCGTTCCGGATCGTGACACCGACTGTGGCAAATGCGACGGTCACGACGATTGCGGATCAGATATATACCGGTTATGCGATCTGCCCGTCATTCACGGTGTATGTAAATAGTACGGTGCTGCGTGAGAACACAGACTATACTGTAGCCTATACGAACAATATCAATATAGGTACTGCGACTGTCACGATCACCGGTATCGGCAGATACAGTGGAACGAAGACAGTGAATTTCCGTATCACCGGGCCGAATCTGAGCAATGCGACGATCACGGCGATCCCGGATCAGCTCTATACCGGATATGATATCAGACCGTCGCTCACAGTAGCAGTAAACAATATTACATTGATACAGAACGTTGACTATAATGTAAGCTACAGCAACAACCGAAATGCAGGTACGGCAACAGTTACGATCACCGGCAGGGGCAATTACACCGGCACGAGAACAACGACATTCCGTATTTTATCAAAAAATATCAGCAATGCGAGCATCAGCAGCATTGATACACAGCGCTACACCGGAAGAGAGGTCTGTCCGTCTGTGACAGTACAGATCGGTTCGACGGTACTTGTGAGAAATGTAGATTACACGCTCAGTTATCAGGACAACCGCAGCCCCGGAACTGCGAGCGTCACCATCACCGGCATGGGAACCTGCACCGGCAGCAGAACCGTGACATTCAAGATCGCACAGCCGAGTCTGTCATCTGCGAGTGTAAAGGTATCGGCTACAACGACCTATAATGGAGAGGAAAAGATGCCGCGTGTGACGGTAAGGCTGTATGGAGAGACCCTCGAGGAAGATGAGGACTACGAGGTAGATTACCGGAATAACGTAAACCCTGGAAAAGCAACGGTTGTCATCTATGGTTTAGGTGATTACAGCGGATCAAAGAAAGCGAGCTTTGTGATCCTGCCTGGCAAGCCGGGCTGGATATCAGCAAAGTCAAATGGATCTGCGGCCGTATTGTCATGGCAGAGAGATAAGTATGTGAGCGGTTATGAGGTGTATCGTTCCAGAAGTGCTTCTTCAGGATTTAGCCGTCTCGGAACACTGACGAAGAATACAAATACGAAATGCCAGAATGTCAATCTGGCACGCGGAACATATTATTATAAGATCCGGAGCTATATCCAGGCAAATGGCAGAAAGTATTACAGCGCTTACAGCAAGGCGAGAAAAGTAGTTATTAGATAAATAAATCAGATGCACAAAAACTATTGACAACCCCAAATAACGATGATATAATAATTAACGTTCGTGAGACGAATGCAACAAAATATCGTTATTTGCGGGTGTAGTTCAATGGTAGAACACCAGCCTTCCAAGCTGGATACGTGGGTTCGATTCCCATCACCCGCTTTTTTCATACCCAAAAATGCGGGAAAAAGGAGACAACGGATGAAAACAGCGATTGTAACCGATTCAAATTGCGGCATTTCACAGGAAAAAGCAAAAAAATACGGTGTCTATGTGCTGCCGATGCCATTTTATGTAGATGGTGAGTTGTATTTTGAGGGCTGCACGATGTCGCATGAGGAGTTTTATCTCCGCCAACAGGCAGGATCAAAGATCTTCAGCTCCCAGCCGTCACCGGCTGATGTGATGGAGTTGTGGGACCGGGTGTTAGAGGAGCATGATGAATTGCTCTACATTCCGATGTCCAGCGGGCTCAGCGGATCCTGCGCGACTGCACAGGCAATGGCACAGGACTATGATGGGAAAGTGCTGGTAGCGGATATCGGCCGTGTGACTGTGACGCAGAAAGCGGCAGTGCTCGAGGCACGCAAGCGTGCGCTGGCAGGAGAGACTGCAGCGCAGATCTTAAAGGAACTGACCTATGCGAAGGATGATTGCCAGATTTACCTCACAGTAGAGGATCTGAAGTATCTCAGACAGGGTGGACGTATCTCTGCATCTTCCGCGGTGCTCGGCAATCTGTTGAACATCAAGCCGATTTTATCACTGGCAGGTGAAAAGGTAGAGGCAGTTGGTAAGGTTCGCGGTGACAAGCTGGCACGCAAGAAGATCATCCAGTGCCTGGAGGAATGTCTGGAAAATAAATTTCACAGTACGGATCTGAGTGAGTTCTATCTGGCAGCAGCGGCGAGTATGTCCAAGGAGGATGCACTTGCCTGGAAGACGCAGCTGGAGGATCATTTCGGTGTGCGGTGCAGTATGTCACCGATTCCGCTCAGTCTCGGATGTCATCTGGGACACGGTACTTATGGCGCGGCGTTTATCAAACGTATGAAGTAATGCGTGGTGTTGTTGAGTAATAAAATTACATATTAAATAAATCAAGGGGGAGTTCAGTTATGCAGTGGACGAGAAAAGAATTAAAGGAACGCGCAAAGTTTAGCCTGAAGTCGTTTTACTGGAAGTCTGTATTGGTGGCATTTA
>JBNMKT010000191.1:0-4122 GCA_050874485.1 bacterium | reverse complement strand
TTTTCCGGAAATATCCACTGTCCCAAGCTGCGTAAACTCCAGCTGGCGCAAAAGTGCCAGACTTGCGGCATTTCCCGGCTCCACAAAACAGTTGACCGAACCGAAATCTGACAAATGCTCACGCGCAAAATCGAGCAGCTTCTCACACACCTCGGTCGCATAGCCCTGTCTCTGATATGGTACGCCGATAATGTAGCCCATCTCCAGCACGATCTCATCACCGAGATCCTGATGTGAAAAGCCCGCGCGTCCAATCAGTGCATGGTTCTCCCTGTCATACACGAGCCACATGCCATAGCCGTAAAACCGGTACATATATTCAATATAATCCCTCGTATACTGTTCCTCCGCGGGTCTGTCATAGAGCGGCTCGACATAATCGGTAATGCCGGGCTGCGCGTAGAGCGCATACAGATCATCGAGATCATCCAGCGTGATCTCCCGCAGATAGCAGCGCCCCGTGATGACTGTGATCCACGGCAAACCCTGCGCCCGCTTCATGATCCGGTCTAAAAACTGCACATCGACCTCCGCGAAGCCCTCGACGAGAATATCTGCTGCCACGCCGGTATCCGTATCCATATCACCCGCCGGTATATCTGCCCTATCATCCGCTGTCAGCAGGCTGCCATAGCCGATCGTCGCCACCGGAGTCCCTGCCGCCAGTGCCAGTGTCGCGCTGCTGCCTGCCAGCAGCAGTGTTGTACCCGCATCGGCTGTCAGCTCATCTAATGACTGCAGGGCACCATGCTCCCGCTCCCATGCATCCAGCTCTATAAGCGTAACGCCCGCTCCGGGCAGCTCCCGAAGCAGGCGTTTTAACTCACAATCTGTCGCCTCGCTCGCGCGATAGCAGACATATTCGATACTTTTTACGGATTGGAACAGCTTTTCTGCCCCTGTTAGCATGTCTCCGGCTCCGGATAGTCCACACCGAAAGTCTCTACTGTGACCTTTGCCATCTTCTGATCCTCCATCGGACGATCCGAATAGTCTGTGTTGACGTGCGCGATCTTATCCACGATCTCCAGTCCCTCTATGAGCTTTCCGAATGCAGCATATGCGCCGTCTAAGTGCGGGCTCGTCTCATGCATGATGAAGAACTGGCTGCCTGCGGAATCCGGGATCATGGTACGTGCCATAGATAATACGCCCGGAGTATGCTTCAGATCATTTTTGAAGCCATTCTGTGTAAACTCACCCTTTATGGAATATCCGGGGCCGCCCATACCTGTGCCGTCCGGATCACCGCCCTGGATCATAAATCCGGGGATCACGCGGTGAAAGATTACTCCGTCGTAGTAGCCTTTATTGATCAGGCTGATAAAATTGTTTACGGTGTTCGGCGCGATCTCAGGATAGAGTTCTGCCTTCATGATGTCACCGTTTTCCATCTCGATCGTAACGATCGGGTTCTGATTTGCCATTGTTTTACTCCTTTTTCAAAAATTGTTGTACCACCCTGGGCTGTTTGACTGCGGCCCCAGGAGTCTCCCGCTCAGACTGCTCCGGTTGCCCGGCGTTACTCATTACCTGCTCACATTTCAATCCGTAGATTAGGAATGCGAGCACCATCAATTCATACAAAAAAGTAACAGCGCGAGCAAAGTCGTGTCTGATTTTGCTGCCTTTGCACGATGAAAATGAGACTCATAACTCGTGAAAGCCTTTGCTGAACACGAGTTAGTCTTTGCTGAGGCTCATTGGAATGGGTCGGGCAACGAAAGCAAAACATACATGCTTGCGGGAGCTGTGACCTCCTAATCGTGATGTTCGCATTCCTCAAACCAACACCCAAAGAGTTTCGCAAATACCATCCAATATTACTGCTCGTCTAAGGTTACTGTCATCTTGTCCAGATGCCAGATATCGTCTACATACTCCTGAATGGTACGGTCGGATGAGAACTTTCCGGCATGTGCGGTATTGAGCATCGCCTTTCTCGCCCATTCCTTCTCATTTTTGTACATCTCAGAGATCTTCTTCTGTGCCTCAGCATAAGAGCGGAAATCAGCCAGTGTAAAGTAGGTATCTGCATACTGTGTGCACTGTGTATTCAACAGTGAGTTGTACAGGTCGCGGAACAGCTCCGTATCGTTCTGTGAATAGAAGCCGTTGATGAGCTGCATCAGTACCTGACGGATCTGCGGATCGTTGTTGAAGATCTGCATCGGATCGTAGTCTCTGGCTTTCTCATGTGCGATGACTTCGTCTGCGCTCATACCAAAGATCACGATATTGTCCTCGCCGACTTCCTCTACCATCTCTACGTTCGCACCGTCCATCGTACCGATCGTGATCGCACCATTTAACATATACTTCATGTTTCCGGTACCGGATGCCTCTTTGCTGGCGGTAGAGATCTGCTCGGATACATCCGCGCCACTCGTGATGATCTCTGCATTGGATACACAGTAATCCTCGATAAATACGACTTTGATCTTGCCATTAATGGAAGCATCATTGTTGATGACATCTGCTACGTTATTGATCAGCTTGATCGTGAGCTTGGCATTCTTATATCCGGCTGCTGCCTTTGCACCGAAGATAAACGTTCTCGGATAGAACTCCATATCGGGATGCTCCTTGATCTCATTGTAGAGATACATCACGTGCAAAATATTCATCAGCTGTCTCTTGTACTCATGCAGACGCTTGGTCTGGCAGTCAAAGATCGAACGGGGATTGACCTCGATGCCGTTATGATCCTTGATATATTTTGCGAGACGCAGCTTATTCTGATACTTGATATTCATAAACTCAGCCTGAGCCTTCTCGTCATCCACATAGACAGCCAGTTTCTCCAGATGGCTCAGGTTGGTGATCCAGTCGTTTCCGATATGGCTGCTGATCCAGTCTGCGAGCAGCGGATTCGCATGCAGCAGGAAACGTCTCTGGGTGATACCGTTTGTCTTGTTGTTGAACTTCTCGGGGAACATCTGGTAGAACTCCTTCAGTTCCTGGTTCTTTAAGATCTCTGTGTGCAGTCTCGCTACACCATTGACAGAGTATCCGGCTGCAATCGCCAGATGTGCCATCTTGACCTTGCCGTCGTAGACGATCGCCATCTTCTCTACCATGTGCTGATCGCCGGGGAAGCTTGCCTGGATCTGCAAGATGAAGCGGCGGTTGATCTCCTCCACGATCTGGTAGATACGGGGCAGCAGACGCGAGAAGATCTCAATCGGCCACTTCTCCAGTGCCTCGGACATGATCGTATGGTTCGTGTATGCACAGGTCTTTGTCGTGATATTCCATGCCTCATTCCACTCCAGATTGTACTCATCCAGCAAGATGCGCATCAGCTCTGCGACTGCAACGGTCGGATGGGTATCATTCATCTGGAAGGTAACCTTCTTCGGCAGATCGTGGATATCATCATGATTTTTCATGAATTTTGCGATCGCACGCTGTACACTGGCTGATACGAAGAAATACTGCTGACGCAGTCTCAGCTCCTTGCCCTGTACATGGTTGTCATTCGGATACAGTACATCTACAAGGTTGCGTGCCAGATTTTCCTGCTCAACAGCCTTGTAATAATCACCTTTATCAAAGGAATCGAGTTTGAAGCACTCGACCGGCTCTGCATCCCAGATCATGAGTGTGTTTACAACGTTATTATTGTAACCAATGATCGGCATATCATAAGGGATCGCCGTCACTGCCTGATAATTTTCATGAATAAACTTCGTCTTTCCAGTCGCCTGGTCATACTCGGCGCGTACATATCCGCCAAATTTAACGGTATAAGCATATTCCGGTCTGCGCAGTTCGAACGGATAGCCGTCCTTTAACCAGTTGTCCGGCTCCTCTACCTGATAGCCGTCCTTGATCTTCTGACGGAACATACCATAGCGGTATCTGATACCACAGCCATACGCCGGATAGCCCAGCGTAGACAGTGATTCCATAAAGCAGGCAGCCAGACGTCCCAGACCACCGTTACCGAGCGCAGGATCACGCTCCTGATCCTCGATCACGTTGATGTCCAGTCCGATCTCTTCAAGTGCTTCTTTTACTTCATTATAAGCTGTCAGATTGATCAGGTTATTGCCGAGCGCAC
Organism: bacterium; assembly: GCA_050874485.1. Lineage (GTDB taxonomy): Bacteria > Bacillota > Clostridia > Lachnospirales > Lachnospiraceae > W0P33-017. The sequence goes on along the minus strand of JBNMKT010000191.1, from coordinate 56 downwards.
GGCCTACGAGGAACTCCATGGACATATAATACAATGTCTTGGGATCGGTCTCCTCC
>JBNMKT010000190.1:0-4132 GCA_050874485.1 bacterium | reverse complement strand
TGTCGGAGCAGCTACGATCACAGCCGGTCAGACGGAAGACATCGACTGGATCAACAACTGGAAGAAATTCTTCAGTTCGTTCTATCTGGACGATATCCTGATCAAGCCTACCTGGGAGGAGTTAAAGCCTGAGGACGAGGGAAAGGTCATGATCGAGATCGATCCGGGTATCTCATTTGGCACAGGAAAGCATGAGACGACGCAGTTGTGTATCCGTCAGCTGCGCAAATATATGAAGGACGGTGACCGCGTACTCGATGTTGGCTGTGGCAGCGGTATTTTATCGATTGTGGCATTGAAGCTCGGCGCTGGCAGTGTGGTTGGCACGGATATTGACGAGGCATGTCTGACTTCTACTTATGAGAATTTTGACGTGAATCATCTGGCATGGGAACTGGGCACCTTTTACTGTGGCAACCTGATCGATGATACTGCGCTGCAGGAGACGGTCGGAGGCGGCTATGATATCGTGGTGGCTAACATTTTAGCAGATGTCATCATTCCGATGGCACCGGTGATCCCGGCACGCATGAAGGAGGGCGGAATCTTTATTACCTCCGGTATTATTGATTTTAAGGAGCGGGAGGTCGCTGCGGCGATCGAGGCAGCGGGTCTTACGATCCTGGAGATCAATCACCAGGGCGAGTGGGTCAATATCACAGCGAGAAAATAGGTGTGAGGAAGGAAAGCGCGGATGTATCAGTTTTTTGTGGAGGATGAACAGATCGGAGCAGATGTGATCAGCATCACGGGCTCGGATGTGAATCATATCAGGAATGTGCTGCGTATGAAGCCCGGCGAGCAGGTGCGCATCAGTAACCAGCGTGGCAGGGATTTTCTGTGCAGTGTAGCGACACTTTCAGAGCAGGAAGTGCTGTTAAATATCGAACAAAGAGACATCAAAAATACGGAGCTTCCATCGCAGATCTATCTGTTTCAGGGCATCCCAAAGGGGGAGCGCATGGAAACGGTTATCGAAAAGGCAGTAGAACTGGGCGTGTATGAGATCATCCCGGTAGCGATGAAATACTGTGTCGTAAAGCTTGATGAGAAGAAAGCACAGAAAAAGGTCGCACGCTGGCAGGAGATCGCCCGCAGTGCGGCAAAGCAGTCGAAGCGCAGTCTGATTCCGCAGATTCATCCAATCATGAGTTTCAGGGAGGCAGCAGCGTATGCGATGCAGTGTGACAGATGTCTGGTGCCGTATGAAAACGAAGAGGGTATGGCAGCAGCCAGACGCGCATTTGAACATCTGACGGATGCCGGATCGATCAGTGTATTTATAGGCCCGGAGGGAGGCTTTGCCAGCGAGGAGATCGATGCACTGCGTGACCAGGCGCAGGTACTCTCGCTCGGGGCGCGCATTCTCCGCACGGATACGGCAGCGATCACGATGTTATCCCTGCTCATGATGAAGCTGGAGCAGGAACAGTCGGATACGCAGACGAAACAATGAGAGACAGGGCAGGGACGAGGAACAATGGAAGCATATTTTGACAATTCGGCGACAACGCGCTGTGCACAGACAGCTGTAGATATCATGCAGAAGGTATTGCTGGAGGATTACGGCAATCCGTCCTCCCTGCATATGAAGGGTGTTGTTGCGGAAAATTATATAAAAACAGCCAGAGAGCAGATCGCAAAGATTCTCAAGGTATCAGAAAAAGAGATCATATTCACCTCCGGCGGCACGGAGAGCAACAATCTGGCGCTGATCGGTACCGCATTAGCAAATCAGCGCGCAGGAAAGCATATTATCACGACAGCCATCGAGCATGCATCGGTGTACAATCCACTCATTTTTCTGGAAGAGCAGGGCTATGAGGTCACGTATCTTCCGGTCGATCATGAGGGGCGGATCTCGCTGGATGAACTCGAGGCTGCTGTGCGCGAGGATACGATTCTGGTCTCGATGATGCATGTAAATAATGAGATTGGCACGATCGAGCCCATTGAGGAGGCTGCTGCGCGGGTACATGCGAAGAATCCGCGCACACTGTTCCATGTGGATGCGATCCAGTCATTTGGAAAGCTGCGGATCTATCCGAAACGGATAGGTATAGATCTGTTGTCCGTGAGCGGACACAAGATCCATGGCCCAAAGGGTGTCGGATTCTTATATGTCAAAGACAAGACGAAGATCCGTCCGATCATCCACGGAGGCGGTCAGCAGCGCGACATGCGTTCCGGCACAGAGAATGTACCTGGGATCGCTGGCATCGGAGCTGCAGCTGTGCAGCTGTATGAGAATTTTGATGAAAAGATCGATGCGTTATATGAACTGCGTGAGTATCTTGTGGCTGGCATGCAGGCACTCGAGGGTACGACAGTCAACGGTGCGCAGGGATGTGCGGCGGCACCTCATGTCGTGAGTGTCAGCTTTGCGGGTGTCCGTGCAGAAGTATTGCTGCATGCGCTCGAAGAGCGGCAGATCTATGTGTCAACCGGGTCGGCATGCTCCTCAAACCATCCGGCGATCTCAGGTACGCTAAAGGCGATCGGTGTAGCGCCGGAACTACTGGATGCGACGGTGCGCTTCTCTCTGTCAGTCGACAGTACGAGGGAGGAAGCTGATTATGTGCTCGCACAGCTCGCTGAGCTGTTGCCGCAGCTGCGCAGGTTCCGCAGACATTAGAATCGAAAAATCAGACATGACTTTGCTTGCGCTGCTACTTTCACGACGTGCGCATATCATAACACCGGTTAGGAAACGATCAGATATATGTAAGGTGTGTGATTTTGCAACGAAGGGCTGCAGACGGCAGTCGCAGCCTGATCGGGATACTACTGTGACTGTCGGCAGGCAGCCCATGCATAGAATCGTTTCGTAAACAGCGAATTTACACAACAAAAAGGAGATAGCATGAATTATCAGGCATTTTTGATTAAATACGGCGAGATCGCCGTCAAAGGAAAAAACAGGCATATTTTCGAGGATACGCTGCTCTCACAGATCCAGAATGCGCTCGTGCGTGTGGAAGGAGAGTTCCATGTGAGCAAGGAGAGCGGGCGTATGTATGTGGAGGCGCTCAGCGCGTATGATTATGACGAACTGATGGATGCGCTGACAAAGGTATTCGGTATCGTGGGGATCTGCCCGATGGTGCGTCTCGAGGACGAGGGCTTTGAAGCACTCGCACAGGCAGTCGTGGCATATGTTGACGAGGCATATCCGGACAAGCATTTTACCTTTAAGGTGAATGCACGCCGTGCGCGCAAGAACTACCCGATGACATCCATGGAACTGGCAGCGGCACTCGGAGAGAAGATCTTAGAGGCATTTCCTGAGATACGTGTGGATGTGCATGAGCCGCAGGTCAATATCAATGTGGAGATCCGCAGCCATATCAACCTCTATTCGACAGAGATCCCCGGCCCCGGCGGTATGCCGGTCGGTACAGCAGGCAAGGCGATGCTGCTGCTCTCTGGTGGTATCGACAGTCCAGTAGCCGGTTATATGATCGCAAAGCGTGGTGTGCGCCTGGAGGCAACTTATTTCCATGCACCGCCGTATACGTCTGAGCGTGCAAAACAGAAAGTCATCGATCTGGCGAAGATCGTGGCACGCTACAGTGGGCCGATTAAATTAAATGTCGTGAATTTTACAGAGATTCAGTTATATATTTACGAGAAGTGTCCACATGACCAGCTCACAATTATCATGCGCCGCTATATGATGATGCTGGCAGAGCATTTTGCAAAAGAGAGTAATTGTCTCGGACTGATCACCGGAGAGAGCATCGGACAGGTGGCAAGCCAGACGATGCCGTCACTCGCCTGTACGAATGAAGTATGTACCTTGCCGGTTTATCGTCCGCTCATCGGATTTGACAAGCAGGAGATCATCGATATATCAGAAAAAATCGATGCATTTGAGACATCCATCCTGCCGTTTGAGGACTGCTGCACGATCTTTGTAGCAAAACATCCGGTGACAAGACCGAATCTGAAGTCGATCAAGAAATCAGAGACACATCTGCAGGAGAAGATCGGGGAGATGATGCAGACCGCGATCGACACGACAGAAGTGATATACGTGGAACCGTAATTGTATGTATGGCAACAAAAAGCCGCCACCAGACGGTGACGGCTTCACGTTGTCTTAGATCTGTAAGTAATAGGATTACTCAAC
>JBNMKT010000189.1:0-4147 GCA_050874485.1 bacterium | reverse complement strand
AGTTCCCGTCAGCTGCGACTTTTGTCCGGCGAAGTGCGAGCGAAAAAATAACATACCTCGTAACGTTACTGAAAGCCGAAGGCTATATGTGCGAAGGACATATCGAGCCGAGGCTGGAGAGACAGCGAGACACCGCCGGGCAATCGGAGCAGCCTGATCGGGATACTACTGCAACCGCAGCCTCCAGCCCACATAAAATTCTTGAAAATGAATGAAATTAAATTACAAAATACAAGGAGGAAACAAGTATGGGAATGACAATGACGCAGAAGATTCTCGCTGCACATGCAGGATTAGACAGCGTAGTGGCCGGCCAGCTGATCGAGGCAGATCTTGACCTCGTACTCGGCAATGATATCACATCACCGGTTGCGATCCACGAGATTGAAAAAATGAATGTAGAGGGTGTGTTCCACAAAGACAAGATCGCTCTCGTCATGGATCATTTTGTGCCGAATAAGGATATCAAATCCGCAGAGCACTGCAAATGTGTCCGTGAGTTCGCCTGCAAAAACGAGATTACCAATTATTTTGATGTAGGAGAGATGGGTATCGAGCATGCGCTGCTTCCGGAGAAAGGACTGACAGTAGCCGGTGATGTGATCATCGGAGCCGATTCACATACGTGTACTTACGGTGCACTCGGCGCATTCTCTACCGGTGTCGGCAGTACCGATATGGCAGCCGGTATGGCGACCGGCCGTGCATGGTTCAAAGTACCGTCAGCGATCAAGGTAGTGATCACCGGACAGAAGCAGAAGTATGTCTGCGGCAAGGATGTGATCCTGCATCTGATCGGGGAGATCGGTGTGGATGGAGCACTGTACCAGTCACTGGAGTTCGTCGGAGACGGTATCAGCGAGCTGTCCATGGATGATCGTTTTACGATTGCAAATATGGCGATCGAGGCAGGTGCGAAAAATGGTATCTTCCCTGTCGATGAACTGGCTGAAACCTATATGAAAGAGCATTCCAAGAGACCTTATAAGATCTATGAGGCAGATGCGGACGCTGAGTATGTACGCGAGGTAGTTATCGATCTGAATACACTACAGCCGACGGTAGCATTCCCGCATTTACCGGAAAATACGAAGACGATCGATGAAGTCGGCGATATCACCATCGACCAGGTAGTGATCGGCTCCTGCACAAACGGCCGTTTCGAGGATCTGGCAGTCGCAGCAGAGATCTTAAAGGGTAAAAAGGTTAAAAAGGGACTGCGTGTCATCGTAATCCCCGCTACACAGCAGATCTATCTGGATGCAATGGAGGCAGGCTTTATCCGTACCTTTATTGAGGCAGGTGCGGTCGTGAGCACACCGACCTGTGGACCCTGTCTGGGCGGATATATGGGTATCCTCGCAGAGGGTGAGCGCTGTGTATCTACGACAAACCGCAACTTTGTCGGACGTATGGGACATGTAAACAGCGAGATCTATCTTGCCAGCCCTGCAGTCGCAGCAGCGAGTGCACTGACTGGAAAGATCTCAGATCCGAGAGCATAGGAGGGACAGACAGATGAAAGCAAACGGACATGTATTTAAATATGGGGACAATGTGGATACGGATGTGATTATTCCTGCCAGATATCTGAATTCCTCCGATCCGAAGGAACTGGCTACCCATTGTATGGAAGATATTGATAAGGATTTTGTAAATAAGGTGCAGAAGGGTGATATTATCGTAGCAGATAAGAACTTTGGCTGCGGATCATCCAGGGAGCATGCACCGATCGCGATCAAAGCTGCCGGGGTGAGCTGTGTCATTGCAGAGACATTTGCACGTATTTTCTACCGGAATGCGATCAACATCGGACTTCCGATCATCGAATGCCCGGAGGCGGCTGCCGGTATTGAGGCAGGTGACGAGGTCGAGGTTGATTTTGACAGTGGTGTCATCACAGACAAGACCAAGGGTACGTCGTTCCAGGGACAGCCGTTCCCTGAGTTCATGCAGCGCATTATCAAGGCTGAGGGATTAGTCAATTACATCAACGCGAAGTAAGATATTCGCGGTAAGCACGCGATACGGTGATGTGTGTATAGATATCAGCATATTCACTTGCAGAAAGCCCGGCGATATAATTCGCCGGGTATTTTTTGCCGCTGCCGGCAGCTTTGGCGAGATCGACTGCTTTGTTGTAGGCGATTGCCGCTTCGATCTCGCTGTTGTAGATGCCAATCTGGTAGTTCCCATTGATATGGATGCGTGTCAGATAGGAAATGCGTCCATTGTTGTCGATACGGCTCACACCGTAGTAAGGATTGATATTGCGTACATTTGCATAGCGCAGATCAGTCGGGTCGCCGTTGACAAATTCATAGTCGGTGCCGGCAACAGCATAATTTCTGATGCCATAGCGGGAGAGCAGGGAGACCTGCATGCCATAATCATTCGTGTACAGATGTCCACCGCGCTGTAAGATGCGGTGGCTGGAATAATAAAACAGATCATCGTTGTCGAATTTCAGTTCGAGTTCCGGTGAGAGATAATACACAAAATAATGTGCGGATTTCAGGTAGATCGGTGTGCCCAGATACATGCCATGGTCACGGAAATTCAATAGAATCACGATCTTATCATAAGGGACCGCGGCATATTCCTGCTGGAAAAACACATGTGGCAGTGCTGCTGACGGATCAGCCAGCAATGCGCGTGCCTCTTCATATACTTCAGTGGCCTGTGCATGCGTTGCGTAGCTGCCGAGGGATATGTGTTTTGCATGGTAATGAATATTTGCACGGTAGTAGATGGTACCGTCTTTTTTTTGTGCCGTGTATACACCGGATGCCATAGGTAGATCTCCCAAATATCGTATTGTTTAAAGTGTAGCATATTTATTGACAAATGAAAATGCCTTATTTATAATGGGTGAAAATGGGTTTTGTAAAGCATGATAAAGCATGATTAATAAGAAAGATAAAGGTGAGCATATGGCAATCTACTATTCAAGCACACGAAATGCAAACGAAAAAGTAACAGCTTCACAGGCAATTTTAAAGGGTCTTGCAGATGACGGCGGACTGTTTGTGCCGAGTGAGATCCCGGCACTGGATGTCAGTCTGAAGGATCTGGCAGATATGACCTATCAGCAGACGGCATACGAAGTACTGAAGCTTTTTTTGACAGATTTTACCGAGGAAGAACTGAGGCACTGTATTGACAGCGCGTATGACTCCAAGTTTGACACTGAGGAGATCGCACCGCTTGTGGAGGCAGATGGTGCATACTATCTGGAACTGTTTCACGGAGCTACGATTGCATTTAAGGATATGGCACTCTCCATCCTGCCGCACCTGCTGATTACAGCAGCGCGCAAAAATGAGGTGAAGAATGATATCGTGATCCTCACAGCGACATCCGGAGATACCGGAAAAGCAGCACTCGCCGGATTTGCAGATGTAAAGGGAACCAAGATTGTCGTATTCTATCCGAAGAACGGAGTCAGCCCGATTCAGGAAAAGCAGATGGTGACACAGAAGGGTGAGAATACGTATGTCGTTGGTATCAAGGGGAATTTTGACCAGGCACAGACCGGCGTCAAGCAGATGTTTAACGACAGTGCCTTTGCCAAACTGATGGACGAACATGGCTATCAGTTCTCATCAGCCAATTCCATCAATATCGGACGTCTGGTACCGCAGATTGCCTATTATGTTTATGCATATGCAAAATTGTTGAAAGAGGGCGTGATTGCAGACGGAGAGAAGATCAATGTTGTTGTGCCGACCGGAAACTTTGGAAATATTCTGGCTGCTTTCTATGCCAAGAACATGGGACTGCCGATCGCAAAACTGATCTGTGCATCAAATGAGAACAAAGTACTGTATGATTTCTTTGAGACAGGTGCTTATGATAAGAACCGTGAGTTCATGCTGACGAGTTCACCGTCTATGGATATCCTGATCTCCAGCAATCTGGAGCGTCTGATCTACCGTATTGCAGGCAATGATGCTGAGAAAAATGCAGCACTCATGAAGGCGCTGTCTGAGACCGGTGTATATACGATCACACCGCAGATGCGTGAGCAACTGGCTGATTTTGCCGGTGGCTATGCAACGGAGGAAGAGACCGCGGCTGCGATCAAGGAGCTGTATGACAGAACCGGATATATCATTGATACGCATACGGCTGTAGCAGCAAGCGT
>JBNMKT010000188.1:0-4161 GCA_050874485.1 bacterium | reverse complement strand
GCCTCAGGTACAAGTGTCGCTATCTTTGTCGCCACATCCGCGATCTGGTTCACGCGGTTAAATACATAGTAGACCTGTCCACCACGCGCCAGTTCACGTGCGATCGCTTCACGTACCAGTTCCTCATTGTATTCCATGACATACGTCTGGATCGGGAGACGATCCATCGGCGGTTCCTCCAATACACTCATATCACGGATACCGATCAGACTCATATGCAACGTTCTCGGAATCGGCGTCGCAGTGAGCGTCAGCACATCGATGTTATTCTTTAACTGCTTGATCTTCTCCTTATGTGTCACGCCGAACCGCTGCTCCTCGTCGATGATCAGCAGTCCCAGATCCTTGAACGACACATCTTTGGATAATACCCGGTGTGTGCCGATCACAATATCTACCATGCCGCGCTTCAGTTCCTCAATCGTATGCTTCTGCTGCGCTGCCGTCCGGAAACGGCACAGCAGATCGACCGTGATCGGAAAATCCTTCATCCGCTGCGCAAATGTATTATAGTGCTGCTGGGCGAGTATCGTTGTCGGGACGAGATACACGACCTGTTTTCCCTCCTGTACCGCCTTAAACGCTGCGCGGATGGCGACCTCTGTCTTGCCATAGCCGACATCTCCACAGATGAGACGGTCCATGATCTTGGTGCTCTCCATATCATGCTTCGTCTCCTCGATCGCACGCACCTGATCCTCAGTCTCCTCAAACGGAAACATCTCTTCAAACTCACGCTGCCAGACCGTATCCGGGCCATAGACATAGCCTTCCTTCTGCTGTCGCACGGCATACAGCTCGACCAGTTCCTTCGCGATCTCTTTGACCGCTCCCTGTACACGCGCACGTGTACGGCTCCACTCCTGCGTACCGAGCGTATTCAGCTTTGGCTTTTTCGCATCGCTGCCGGCATATTTCTGGATCAGATCCAGCTGCGTCGCCAGAATATACAGATTCGATCCCTTTGCATAGGTGATCTTCATATAATCCTTCGTCGTGCCGCCGACCTCCATCTTCTCGATACCCTGATAGATACCGAGTCCATGATTCTCATGCACGACATAGTCACCGACATGCAGATCTGCAAAGCTTCGGATATGTTCTCCCTCGTAGCGCTTGTACTTCTTCTTTTTCTTCTTTTCTGCACCAAAGATATCACTCTCGGTAATCACCGCAAAAGACAGTAGGGGATACTCATAACCACGCCGCACCTTGCCATAACTTACCATGACCTCCCCGGGCTTTAACTCATGCTCTGCATCCTCAGTATAAAAGCAGGATACTCCTTCATTCATGATATCCTCTGCCAGCCGCTTCGCTCTGGTGCGAGATCCTGACAAAAGTATAATCTTGAATTTATTTTTGTTATATCGTTTCAGATCCTTGATCAGCAGTTCAAAACTATTATTATACGCATTCACAGTGCGTGCCTGGATCTGATACTGTTCCTCGATCTCAAGCTGGGGCACACGCTGCTCGAGCGCACAGAGTGCCACGATGCAGCACTGCTGGAGACGTCCCATCGTCTCTGCCGCTCCATACAGCGCATCTGCCTGTCCGGGCAGGATATATCCCTTTTCCAGGCGCTGCTGCATGCTCTCTGAGAACTCCTGCTCAACGCTGCGTCCCTGCTCCAACAGCCTCGCAGGTTCATCCAGGAAACAGATCGTGCCCGCACGGTCCAGATAGTCAATCAGTGATACCTGTTCCGATGAAAAATAGCTCAGAAACGCATCCAGATTCGCAGCTCCACCAAGTTCTGTCAGTTCTTCCTCCAGATTCGCCACCATAGACCTGATTCTTGCCGCTTCTTCCGGCTTGTGGTTGTTTTTAAATGCAGTTATGACCTTCTTTTCCTCAGCATGGAGATTGCGCAGTCCCGCCTCGATCTGTGCCTGCGACAACACCCACTCGCTGGCAGGATACAAGGTCAGGGCATCCTCTATACCGTCCTCCAGCGAACGCTGACTCTCTACGTCAAAGCCTCGGATCGAATCGATCTCATCGCCCCAGAATTCCAACCGGTACGGATGCTCCGCCGTCATCGGATAGATATCCAGAATGCCACCGCGTACTGCAAACTGTCCCGGCACGCTGACCTGATATTCACGTTCATAGCCCATCGCTACCAATTCCTTGCATAACGTGTCCAGATCTACACTGTCTCCAGTCGTAAAGTGGCGAATCGCTGCACGAAATTGATCCGGTGCACTCATCCGGTTCATCAGTGCATCAAATGTCGTGATCACAGTCACTCCCTCCGGCTGCCCATCTCCCTGCGCCGCCAGATCTGACTGTGCCAGTAATGCCTGAAGTACAGTCAGCCGCTCTCTTGTCAACGTATTGCCGCGCAGATCCGACTGATAGAACAGTACATCCTTTGCCGGGAAATACAGGACATTCTCATCAAAGAACCGATAATCCTCATACAATTCCTTAGCCTTCTGCTCCTGAAACGTAACAATGAGCCGGCTGTGTGCATGCACACCCAGCCCATAGATCAAATGCGCTTTCTGTGCATCCATACACCCGGATATCTCGATCGTCCCCTTGAAGCCGGATAGCTTTTCTTCTATTTTTTCATAGTCGTTCCACTCGTAGAGTGGCTGTAAAAATGCCTGCATATTCACTGCTCCCGCGCTATTTTTTTCCGTTAAACCGGTTCATGGCGCCGTTTAAGTCATCCATGAGGAACATCTCCGCTGCCTCACACGCATCTTCAAATGCCTCCTCGACCAACGCGCGATCTTCCCTGGAAAAATGTCCCAACACATAGTCGGCGAGATCCCAGCCCTCCGGCTTCTCGCCAACGCCGACCTTGATCCTGGCAAACCCCTGCGTTCCGGTCATCGCAATAATATTTTTGATTCCATTATGTCCGCCCGCACTGCCCTTTGCACGCACACGGATCCGTCCGGGTGCCAGACTGATATCATCATAGATGACTAACAATTCGCTGTCTGCATCCAGCTTATAAAAATTCAGGATTGCCTGTATACTCTCTCCGCTCAGGTTCATATAAGTCTGAGGTTTGACAAGCAATACCTTTTGTCCTGCAATATAGCCGCTTCCACACAAGGCGCGATGTTTGCTCTCGTTCACCGATATGTTATATTTCCCAGCCAGTGTGTCAATCACATCAAAACCTACATTATGTCTCGTTTTCTCGTATTTTTTATCCGGGTTACCCAGTCCTGCTATCACATACATAATATCCGTATCTTCCTTATATGCTTGATTACTTTCTTTTTCTGATGATCTCTGCCGCTTCTGCGAGCTGAACCTGGTCATTAACTCCTGTAATATCCGTGGCATCATCGAGTGCATAGGCATCTACCTTGTATCCTTTTTCCTTAATAATAGTAAGCGTATCCGGTAAATAATATTCACCCTGCGCATTATTCGGTTTAATCTGATCGAGCGCCGCTTTCAGCTGTGCGGTATCAAACAGATACATACCCGAATTGATCTCATGGGAAGCCAGCTCCTGCGCGTTGGCATCCTTGTGTTCCACGCTCTTGACAAATCGTCCCTGCGCATCACGAATGATACGTCCGTACCCGGTCGGGTCATCGACCATCGCTGACAGCACCGTCACGGTATTGCCCTGTGTTTCATGATATTCACCCAGACGGCGAAGCGTCTCTGCCGTAATCAGTGGCGTATCGCCGAATAGAATGAGCGTCTGCCCCTCATCACCCAAAAATTCACGTGCACATTTTACTGCATGACCGGTACCGAGCTGCTCCGGCTGCAGTACAAACTCTACATCCTCTGCTGCGATCTCGCGCTCTACCACATCATGTTTGTATCCCACGACCAGGCAGATCTCTGATACGTCTGCTCCGCGGGCTGCCTCGATCACATAGTCCACCAGACATTTTCCGTCAATTCTATGTACGACCTTGGGCAGATCTGATTTCATTCTTGTGCCCTTGCCTGCGGCAAGGATCACTGCTTTGCGTTTACTCATTTTTGGTTCTCCTCTACTCTCTGTTATATAATAAATAATTTCTAAACTATATTTCATCGGGCTGATGTCATTGACACAGTGCCTCCCGATCAGACTGCTCTCATTGCCCGGCGGTGTCTCGCTTCTTCTCCAGCCTTGGCTCGATGTGTCCTTCGCACACATAGCCGGCGGCTTTCAGTTGTGACATG
>JBNMKT010000187.1:0-4166 GCA_050874485.1 bacterium | reverse complement strand
CGCATAAGGTAAAGTCTACATCATGCAGTGCGCGAACACCGGGGAAGCTTTTACAGATTCCTCTCATTTCCAATACAGATTTCTCTTTCACCTGTGCATTCACTCCTTTTTTTGATTTTTACCCCTATTTTTCGTTACAAAGGGCGCGGCACTCATCGTTTGCGTACCGCGCCCAATACTTACATTGCTATAATTTTATACTCTGGATTAGATTCCGTAGGTATCAACATCGTCCTGAGTAATAGTAGAAGCATCGAATCCCTTCTCGTCCATGATAACGGTCTTCTCAGATACTTCGCTGCCGCTCTCGATTGTCTTGATGATACCATCGATGTAAGCTGCCTGGAAAGGATTGCACTGTCCATCATAGTTCCAGTTGCCATCTAACAGCTCCTGTAATGCCCACTTGTTGCAGTCAAATCCCATTACGATAACGTCGCCGTCAACACCGTGAGAGATGTTAGCCTTGTCAAGGGCTGCTACAGCACCCTTAGCCATATCGTCGTTCTCAGCGTAGATTACGTTGAATGACTTACCAGAATCGATAACTGACTGTACGATCTGCTGTGCCTTCTCAGCGTTCCACTCTGCTGTCTGCTCTGTTACCATGTTCCAGTTAGACTCTGCATCAACCTTGTCTGTTAAAGCTCCGGTACGTCCCTTCTGAGCTGCAGATCCCATAACACCCTGAATGTGGATGATGTTGTACTCATCAAGGTTCTGGCTTGCTAACCAGTCAACTGCTGTCTGTCCTTCCTTATCCATATCAGATACGATGGAAGCCTCATACAGATCTTCGGGAGCGTCGATGGTACGGTCGAATAAGATAACTCTTGTTCCTGCATCCTGTGCATCCTGAAGTACTGAATCCCAGCCTGCTGTATCTGCTGCTGATAATAATAAGTAATCAACACCGTCTGTGATGAACTTCTGAGCTGCTGCGATCTGCTCATCGTTCTTTAAGCTGTATGCGAAAGAAGCCTCGTATCCGTTCTCCTCAGTGAAGAAATCCTTCAGATCCTTGTCGTTAGCGGTACGATATCCAGACTCGTTGGGGTCGTTGTTGATGATACCAACCTTGATCAGGTCTCCGCTTGCTGCAGAATCATCTGCTGCTGCGTCATCTGTTGCTGCTGCATCATCTGCAGTGTCATCTGCTGCTGCATCGTCTGTAGCTGCGTCATCTGTTGCTGCTGCATCGTCTGCAGGTGCATCTGCGGTATCAGCCTTAGAACCACATCCAACGATCATCGTTGCTGCCATAGCTACTGTTAATAAGCTTGCTACTACTTTCTTCTTCATTTTTGTTTCCTCCCTTATTTAAGTTCCTATTTGGATTGTGTAAGGTGTTTCGTCCTTACATGTTTCATTATACGAATCAGAGAGCGAAATTCAACTGGAAGATCTTGACTTTTGGCAGTTTTGGTTTGTTGAACAATACAAATTTTCTGTTTTTCTATAGATTTTAATACAAATCTGTGTTTTAATAAAAATAAGTTAAATATTTTACGCTCACAATCAAAAATGTTATGATTTTTTCCGATTTTAGCAATGCCATATCTCCAGTATTTTCCAGATTTTTTATTGGCAAAGTTGGCAAAAGCATAAAATTTCGGATGTTTTTTTCCGATTTTGATTCCGGCGCTTATGAAATTTTCCAACTGATGTGATATTTTTAACAAAAAAATATTAAAATTTTTACCCAAAGGAGCACTATGATTCCAAAATATCAACACATTGCCGACCGTCTGCGCGCCGGTCTGACCGATGACGGGCCCGACCGCATCACAAAATTGCCAACAGAAAAGGAACTATGCCAGCGCTATCAGGTCAGCCGCCAGACCGTGCGTCAGGCACTGCACCTGTTAGAGACAGAAGGGCTGATCACAAGACGACAGGGCAGCGGCGCCTATGCCACCGGTCTGCATCCGGAGGCCGCATACAATCAGATTGCCGTTCTGCTGCCCTCTGACAGTGACTACACGTATGCCCGTCTGCGCAGCGATCTGCAGGCCCCACTCAGCAAAGAGGGATTTTCTGTCTCTGTGTATGTCACGGAGCACAGTGTCGCGAGAGAACGCGAGATCCTGTCCGGGCTTTTAGACCTGTCTGTGCGTGGGCTCATCATCGATCCGGTTAAAAACGCATTGCCAAACCCCAATCTGGATCTCTATGAACGGCTGTGGAACCGCCATCTGCCTACAGTCTTTTTGCATACACCCTATGAGAATTTTCCACCGCATGTAGCCATTACGGAGGATAATTTTGCCGGGGCTGCACTGCTGACACACGATCTGATCAAAGGGAAACACACGCGGCTCGGCGGAATATTCCGCGGTGATACCAGAGAAGGTCTGGACCGCTATATCGGTTTTGTGCACACTTGCGCAGATGCAGGCCTTATGCCAGACGATGATTGCATTGGCTGGTATCATACTGCAGAGCTTCTCGCACTGCAAAAAAAACAGGCAACCGGATTTTTGGCGGATATGATCCGTCAAAAATTCAGCGCCTGCTCTGCAATCGTCTGTCAGGATGACGAGATCGCATACTGGCTGGTCAAAGAACTGACTCGTCAGGGCATCCATGTTCCCGATGACATCAGCGTTGTCAGCTTTGATAATAGCTTTCTGTGTGATTTTTCTACTCCGACACTGACCTCACTCGCACTGCACGGCAATCTGGCCTCCTATGCCGCAGATGCGCTGCTCGCCCAGCTGCGCGGCAGGCCGTTCGAATCCGTCCGCCTGTCCTATGAACTGATCCATCGTGACAGCAGTCTGATTCTTGCATGAGCGTCACCCTCTGGCACGCCATTCGCGCGGTGACATACCGACTGTCTTCTTAAATACAAAACTGAAATAATGTGCATCCTTATACCCAACGGCTGCGGCAATCTGCGCCGACGACTGCTCACTCTCACGCAGCAGCCGTTTGGCCTGTTCCATACGCTTATTGGTCACATACTCGACAAATGTCATCTGCATCTCCTGCGAGAACATGCCGCTGAAATAATTCGGACTCATGCCGATCGCCTGTGCGACCTCATTCAGATTCAGTGTCGTCTGTGCGTAGTTTTCCTCGATATAATTCAGCGCTGTCTGCAAGACCTTTTTCCCCTGGGTCTGCTGCTTTTCATCCCGGATGCGTAGCGCTTCCCGAAGCAGCGCGCACACATACGTCTCCATTGTATCCGGCCCTGTCACCATCTCATGGATACGTTCTGCACCGACCGTCTGCAAAAACTCCTCCTGACTGCTACCGATACCCGCGACATAGGACTGTGCGGTAAACTGGATGTTGAGCAGGAGATAATCACGAAACAGACGCGATGCGACCGCCTCTCCGAGTCCCTGCATATAGCTGCTGACAAATTCTTCTACCTCTGTACGCTGTCCATGGTTCAAAAATCCCCTGATAATCTCCGGATCTACCTTGTTCGCATCCAGTCCTCCAAAGCTACCACTACTCTCACCCGCACCATCTCCGGCAGTCAGCTTCTCCGTCAGCACATGTTTTTCTGGAAACAGATACCGGTATGCATAGATATGGTTGACCTTTCGGTAACAATCAGACAACTGGCTGAAGCGCTCGACCGGTGTTCCTGCCGCCACATACCATTCGGCATCTCCAAACTGCTCACAGACCTTTTTGATATAATCCATATGCGTACTCGTGCGCTCCTGCAGCATATCGGCATCACCCATGAGCAGGATTCCATGCGTATTCATATTCCAGCGGAATACCATGCACTCCGGAAAACGCAGGAAATAACGCATCAGCTCCTCGCGGCTCTCATCCTCCTGCACACCGAGCAGAATCAGATTATATCCGGATGCATTGATATCGAGCCCCTGCTTTCCGGCCTCTTCGTACAGTTCCTGTGCAGACAGCTTTCCTTCAAATACCTTTTCAAAAAAGCTGCGCAATGCATACTGTTCATACTGCTGCATCTCAGTCTGGAACTTTTTCACATAGTTTTTCTGTTCCTGCTCTGCTTCGATCTTTTCACGGATCTCCGACAGAGCCTTTTGCAGCGAACGGCGCGTGATCGGCTTGAGCAGATATTCATCTACACCTTCTGAGATCGCCTGTCTCGCATAATCAAAGTCATCGTATCCACTGATAATGATGATCTTCATATCAGGATACTCACTTTTCACAAT
>JBNMKT010000186.1:0-4258 GCA_050874485.1 bacterium | reverse complement strand
TCCCCGCACCAAATATCACGATATGCGCATCCTCCATCTTCACATATAACGGAAAATATTTATATTTTTGTTCCATCATCAATTATCCTCTCTCCAGCAGCTCCATGCAACGCGAAAACGTATCCGCATCCAATCCATCCCGCAGCAGATACAGCAGATGCGCATACACCTTGCTGCCACTGCGCACGGCTGCCGCCCGGACGATCCCGCGCTGTTCATCACTCAGTCCTGCACAATCCTTATGCATACGCCCCCACAGATCCTCCGCCGCCACATCTGACAGTCTGCCGATCCGCGGGATCAGATCCCTGTTAGAATAAAACTTTGCAAACTCCTCACATGCCTGCGCCAGCCGCTCCTGCGCGCGGTCATACTGCTCCTGCTGCGTAGCAGACAGCGGTGCGACCTGCAGATCGTCCATGCAGACCAGACACACGCCCTCCAGATCACCGACTGCCGGATCGATATCTCTGGGCACTGCCAGATCCACAAATATTTTTCCATCCAGTGTGAGCCCCAGAAGTCCCTCCGGTGTGATCGTCAGATTCGGGCTGGCAGTCGCAGAAAAGATATAATCCACTTCCAGCAGCTTCTGATAACGTTCACCATAGTTGATACGGTCTGCCCCTTCCGGAATGTCTACGATACCACTGCGGTACTGACGCACTGTCACCGTCACCTGCGTGCCCTCCTGCATGAGTGCCTGTGCAGTGAGCCGCCCCATCATGCCGTTTCCAATAACCAGCGCACGTTTTCCTATAAATACTGCCCCCCGTGCACGCAGCAGTTCGATCGCTGCAGACGCCGCGCTGCGATTTCCTTTTTCAAACACAATACTACTCTTGATCTGCTTTGCCACAGTAACTGCCTGCCGAAACAGAACCTCCAGACAGTTATCGGTCGTGTATGCCTCACGTGCCAGTAGAAGTGCATCTTTTACCTGTGCCAGTATCTGATCCTCACCCATGATCTGTGAGCAGAGTCCACAGGATAACTCAAATAAATGGTGCGCCACGTCCAGTCCCTCACGCGGACAAAAATATGCCCGGTTCGGCTCTACCGGGAACTGTCGGTACTCACAGATCCACGCACACAGATCTATCCGGGTATCCTCATCCACGCTCACATATAACTCCATCCGGTTACAGGTCGACAGCAGCACACAGCCACGGACACCATTCGTTTTCTTCAATGTCTGCAACGCCTGTTCTGCCGCAGACTTCGTAAATGCAAACCGCTCACGCACGGCGATCTGTGCCGTACCATGATCGATTCCTATCATCTGTAATCTCATAATCTTTTCTATAAATCGTTCTCTAAATAATTCTCTCGCAATTTAATTTCTCGTCAACTGATACATCAGCGCATTGACGATCGCAGCAGCCACATTCGAGCCGCCCTTTCTGCCTCTGGCTATGATCGACGGCACGTCCGTGCCCAGGATCAGCTCCTTTGCCTGCACGACATTCACAAAACCCACCGGCACACCAATGATCATTCCCGGCCGGTACTGCTCCTGCTCCATGAGCTCATACAAACGTATGAGCGCCGTCGGTGCATTCCCGATCGCAAAAATCGTCTCCCCTTCCAGTCTGGCAGCCTTTGACATCGCAGCAGCCGAACGCGTCGTGCCCTCCCGCCTGGCAGCCTCCGCCACATCTTCATCCGAGATAAAATTATATACCTTTGCACCGAGTTTTGACAATGCCGCCTTATTGATCCCTGACATTGCCATTTTTGTATCAGTGACAATATTCGCTCCACTTGTCAGCAGCCGATGCGCATGCTCGATCACACCCGGTGAAAATACAAGCGTATCTGCATAGTCAAAATCCGCTGTCGTGTGTATCACACGCTTGATCACCGGCTCCTGTAACGGATCAAATGTCCGTTCCCCCAGTTCCTGCGAGATGATCTCAAAGCTGCGCTGTTCAATCCGTGCCGGCTCGAGCTGTTCAAATATGATTTTCACTTCTTTTCCATATTCAGGCATTGTTCTCTCCATTAATTCTTTTTATCACTCTACATGGATTGCCGACTGCAACACAGTTTGACGGAATGTCTTTCGTAACAACACTGCCCGCACCAATCACAGTCCCCTTTCCGATAGATACCCCTGGAAGAATAATCACTCCGCCACCTATCCAACAGCCATCACCTATTTTTACAGGCAATTTTATCCTCATACATTTTCTGATCAGCCTGCTTTATGACCACTGCTTCCGGTGTATCCGGATCTTCTCTCAGCATTCCACCGATGGACAGCCCCATCTCCGGTTTGATCTCCGATAATCCGCATTGATCTGCCTTTATTCCATCGATCAGTTTCTGTTGTGTCGTCTCATCGCAGTTCGGAGTGATAATGAGAAATTCATCGCCTCCCCAACGGACGATCACCGATGTTTCCATGACCGATTGCTGCAATATTTTAAATGCCTCTGTGATATAGAGATCTCCCATCTCATGCCCAAAATTATCGTTTATCTTCTTTAGATTATTACAATCGCAGAATATATAGCTGCACGGCAGGCTTTCCTCCTGATCAAAGTCACATTCTACCGTATAATTCCTGTTATACGCTCCGGTCAGTGTATCATGCAGACTCAGTTTCTCATACTGCCGGCGCAGCTTCTCCAATTCCGTCACATCATTGCAGATACCACAGATTCCTATGATCTCTCCTTCATCGTTTCGGATGGCTTCTTTTAAGACTTCTATATAGACCACATCTCCGTTGCCGATGTCTATCTCGTCGATTGTATGTGTAGATTCGCCGGTTTTCAGTATTTGCATGTCCTCTTCATAATACCGCCGTCCCAGAGCTTTATCATACTGGATCTCATAATCCCATTTTCCGATGATCGTCCCATCAGGTCCTGCATTTACCAGATCACAGATCTGCGTCGTATATACATATTTTCCCTCGGTATCTTTCAAAAACAGCGTTGCCGGCAGTGATCTGAATATATCTTTCATCGAAGCTTTGAATTCATCTTTGATTTCCATTTTCTCTCGCCTTTCTCTCTGCTTTGTTCCGATACATTGCCTGATCCGCCAACTGTATGACAGCATCCTCCGACTGTTCCATCGCAGAACGCACACTCATTCCCATCGCTACATTCATTTTCGGATAAACTCTCCGCATCTGCTCCTGTTCGCGTTCGATCTCATCTAACAGCACCCGGCAGCCCACTTCATCACATTGCGGAAGAATCAGCAGAAACTCATCCCCGCCCCAGCGGATACAGATGCCTGTTTCATCGATTGCAGCCCGCAGCACCTTCGCCACTGCCTGAATATAGCGGTCTCCGGCTTCATGACCATACTGGTCATTTATGGATTTCAAATTATTGCAGTCACACATAACATAAGCACACGGCAGATATTTTGAGTTGTTATAGTCGTGTTTCAAAAAGTAGTTGCGATTATAGCACCCTGTACTTTTATCCATGATGCTTAATCTTTTGAAGCGCTCCTTTAGATCCATCAGCTCTGTTACATCACTGACGACCCCACAGACACCTACGATCTCTCCGTTGTTCAAAAATGGATTTTTCGCAATTTCTCTGACCTGCCTCTTTCCATTGACGTTAAACTGTGAATAACAGTGTATCGGCTTACCTGTTTTTATAATTTCCTGATCCTGTTCATAATACAGCTTTCCCAGTTCCTCATCATATTGAATGTCCATGTCAGTTTTCCCGATAATAGACTGCTCCTCGCCGCCATTGATGGCATCCTCGATCTCAGACGTATAAATGTAACGGCATTCTTTATCCTTTGCAAAAAGCACTGCAGGAACCTTGTTATATTTATACGCATATAATAATAACTCGTCTACTGAATAGGTTCTCTTATTCATTTGTGTATCCCTCGTGATCTTTTATCTAAAGTTCTAAATTTTCTATACTAAATTTTCTTTTAAAGAATACTCCCATTTACGAGTAAAAGCAACCAGAGTATTGATCTTAATCTCCCATCACCTCATAAATATACTCCAGATCCAGATGTTCCCGCAAGGATGCAGCTAACAGATCAAACTGTTTCTCACGATACGCTTCCAATGACTGACCATGCGCTGCATGCAGCGTGATGCCGCGTCTGCGCGCCAATGCCAGAGTGAGTGCATTCACCACACCTTCTTCGTCAAAAAATCCATGTACATAAGAACCATAAACGGTATCACATGCCACGCCATCCGGTTTTCTCGTACCGTTCGTGTCGTCCTGCAGCTGTACAAAAGCATTTGCATCATCGG
>JBNMKT010000185.1:0-4268 GCA_050874485.1 bacterium | reverse complement strand
GTGTAAAAGAATCAAACAGCATCGGCTGGTCATACAGTCGGTGCTGTTTTGTTCATGCCAATAGAATCTTCACGAAGCGAGCATTCGATTGTTCTAAATGGAGGATGTATGAAGCAAAAACATGTATATAGCAGATTGTTGGGTGTGATACTCGCATTACTGCTGGGGGCAGCAATGTTGCAGCCATTATCGGTTTACGCGGCAACCACAGATTACAGCAGCTATTCCAACACAAAAAAGGAGTGGTATGTAGTACGGAATAAGGATCATAAAGCGCCGAAAGGGGCGGACTCCGCGAAAGATCTGAAAAAGTATCATGCCTATTATTATGATGATCAGGCAAAGGACAAGGTCATTTATTTTGCATTTGACTGTGGATATGAAAATGGCTATACGGCAAAAATCCTGGATGCATTAAAGAAATATGATGCAAAAGCGGTCTTTTTTGTGACCGAACATTATGTGAAAGCAAATCCCGGTTTGTGTAAGCGGATGAAGAAGGAGGGACATCTGGTAGGCAGTCATACGATGAGTCATCCGAGCATGCCGTCTCTGTCGACAACGAAGGTGAAAGAAGAGCTGACAGGACTGGAGCGTCTGTTTAAAGAAAAGACAGGATATACACTGGACAAATACCTGCGTCCGCCGATGGGAGAATACAGCGACCGGGTGTTAAAGGTTGCGCAGGATCTCGGATATACGTCTATTTTCTGGAGTATCGTATATTATGATTATGATCCGGATCATCAGCCTGGCACACAGTATGTGATTGATCATTTTAAAACCTATTGTCACAAGGGCGCGATCACACTCACACATAATATATCGAAATCAAATGCTGATGCATTGGGAACCGTACTCAGGAATTTGAAAAAAGACGGTTATCGGTTTGCGCGGATTGATGAACTGGGTCAGCCAAAAAATCAGAAGGTGTCACGGGTTACATGGGATAAGGCGCTGGATGATGTCGGAACGGTCACATCTGAGCGCGTCAGATTGGAATGGAATGTGCGGCATGCTACAGGGAAAAAAGTGTTAAAGCCGGATGGCTTTGAGATCTATCGTAAGGAGAAAGGTGGCAGATACGAACTGATTAAGACAAAAAAGGCTGCAAAAAAGACGTCATACAGATATACGGATCAAACAGTGGAAGATGGAAAGACTTATTATTACCGCATCCGGTCATACTGCTATAAATACGGCAGAAAAATTGTATCTGAACGCACACCCGCCATCAAAAGGCGGGTGGTCATGAAGTAGCGTAGATTTCAAAGGTAGATTTCAAAGCGATCAGTTGGCGTCTACAGTTGTCATTTCATTGTTTTCATCGATGAAGATGGCCTGTAAGGTCGTTTCGGTTGCGAGTGTTGACTTCAAAAAATCATTCGAAGGCATGGAGGATAAAAACTCCGTGCCTTTTTCCAGTCCGAGAGAAAAACAAATGGTACTCAGTGCATCACCGACCATCGAGGAGTCGGAGAGGATGGTGACACCATTCAGACCGTTATCATAGGGATAGCCGGTCCGGGGATCAAGAATATGATGATAGATACGCCCGTCTTTTTCAAAATAACGCTCATAGCGGCCGGAGGTGACGATGCTGCGGTCTGTGACATCGACGGCGGTGATCGTCTCACCCTCTTCACCAAACGGCTTACGGATGCCGATATGGTAGGGTTCGTCATTTGCTTTCTGGCCGAGCGTGAGTACGTTTCCTCCCAGATTGATAAAGCCCTTACTGGAACCATGTGCATTGAGATATTCCCGCATGCGGTCTGCGACGTAGCCCTTGGCGATGCCGCCGAGATCGAGTGCCGCATCCGGATTCTCCAGAGTGACCGTATTGCCGTCTACCGTGATCTGGCGATAGTCAACCGTTGCGCATGCTGCGTCGATATCTGCCTGTGCGGGGATCGTACCTTCATTGTTTGGGATATCCCACAGATCGGTCAGTGCGCCGATGCTGATGTCAAAGACACCATCGCTCAGCTCACCAAATGCGATGCCATAGCGGATCAGCTCTGCCGTCTCATCATGCACTTCGACAGGTGCGCCATTTGCATGGTTGATCTTGTAGATGTCGCTGTCTTCTAAGGTACGGCTGAAATAATGCTCGTAAGTATCTGCCATCTGAAAACAAGCATCGATCAGCGATTCATCGGTCGAGTCGTTGAGCTGGATCGCGATAATCGTATTAAAGTAAAAGCCGTTTTTTACGATTGGTTCCTGCTTGAACAGGTAATTGTTAAAAATATAGGTTAAGATCACCAGAATGGTAGCCAGCACGAGTGCGGTTACGATCTTTTTTCGTTTTTGATTGTCCTGATTCATGATCTCATTCATCCTTCCTTCAAATATTAAAATAAATTATATTTAGCATATACATAAAGCTGGTGGAGTGTCAAGATGAAATGCGTGCAGACGAGTCGATCTGCCTGTATGGACGGCGAATGGTATCACAAACGCGGCTGTTGCACCGGAGCATTGGTTGTGTTATGATACAAGATGGTTATTGATGCCTATAAATAAAGAAAAATTCAAACAGAGGAACCAATATATGAATGAGAGCAACATCAAGAGAATCAATGAACTATATCATAAGTCGAAGGCTGAGGGACTGACATCTGCCGAAAAGGAAGAACAGGCTAAACTGCGTGCGGAGTATCTGGCTGACATCAGAGCAAACATCCGCGGTCAGCTCAATCAGATTGATATTATTAACAAAGATGGCAGCATTGAAAATTTAGGAGAAACACATGGAAACAGTAAAAAACATACAAGTTAATACAACAAATAATATGAATATAGAAGTGCCGGTCACGGAACCGCAGCGTCAGTTTTATTATATGGATCTGGCAAAACAACTGATCAAAGAGCGGGAGGAACAGTGTGGACATCGCCTGACATTCCATGTAGAGACATTCGGCTGCCAGATGAATGCGCGTGATTCGGAAAAGCTGCGTGGTATTTTAGAGACGATCGGCTATGAGCAGGTGGATACGGAGGACGCGGATTTTGTCATTTATAATACGTGTACCGTCCGTGAGAACGCGAATAATAAGGTGTATGGCAGACTCGGCACACTTGGCAGCTATAAGAAAAAGCATCCGCAGATGATGATTGCGCTGTGTGGCTGCATGATGCAGGAGGAACATGTTGTAGAACGCCTGAAAAAGGATTTCCGGTTCGTGAATCTCGTATTTGGAACGCACAATATCTTCAAGTTCGCGGAGCTGCTCGTGCGGGCATTGACGGAAAAACAGATGGTCGTTGATATCTGGAAAGACACGACAGAGATCGTTGAGGATCTTCCGGTAGAGCGCAAGTACAGCTTCAAGTCCGGTGTAAATATCATGTTTGGCTGCAATAATTTCTGCAGCTACTGCATCGTACCATATGTACGTGGACGTGAGCGCAGCAGGGAACCGAAGGACATTATCCGTGAGATCGAACGTCTGGTGGCAGACGGTGTCGTTGAAGTCATGCTGCTCGGTCAGAATGTCAATTCATATGGCAAGACGCTGGAGCACCCGGTCACATTCGCACAGTTGTTGCGTGAGGTTGAGCAAATTGAGGGATTGGAGCGTATCCGCTTTATGACTTCCCATCCGAAGGACCTGTCAGATGAACTGATTGAAGTGATGGCACAGTCCAAAAAGATCTGCAAACATATGCATCTGCCATTACAGTCCGGCAGCTCGCGGATCTTAAAGGCGATGAACCGTCATTATGATAAGGAACAATATTTAACGCTTGTTGAGAAACTGCGCGCGGCGATCCCGGATATCGCGATCACGACAGATATCATTGTGGGCTTTCCGGGTGAGACCAGGGAAGATACGTTAGAGACATTGGATGTCGTAAGACGTGTCCGCTATGACAGCGCATTTACGTTTATCTATTCCAAGCGTTCAGGAACACCTGCTGCCGAGATGGATCATCAGGTGCCTGAGAAGGAAGTCAAAGAGAACTTTGATATGATCTTAAAGGAAGTACAGCATATTGCAACGGAAAAAGCACAGGCGCTCGAGGGTCTGGTGCAGCCAGTGCTGGTAGAGCAGATCAATGAACATGATGATACACTGGTAACAGGACGTTTGTCGAACAATTCAGTTGTCCATTTCCCGGGAGATGCATCATTAATCGGAAAGATTGTGGACGTGAAACTCGCACAGTGAAAAGGATTCTATTATATCGGAGAGCAGGTATAAGCATGAAAATGCGTCAATTTGGATGGAGAGACGTGATATTTTTGGTTAGTCTGTTTT
>JBNMKT010000184.1:0-4315 GCA_050874485.1 bacterium | reverse complement strand
GTCTTGAATACGGTACATAAATAAGAAGAAGACAGATGGACATGGTCGCTGATGTCTTTGATAGAGAGGTTGCTGTCGCTGTAGTTTTTGCTGATATAGTCTTTGATCAGAAACAGGGTAGAGTTCTCTGTCACTGCGGTTTCGAGCAGTGCAAAATAATTGGTGACAGCGCGACAGAGCAAATCATGCAATTCGCTGTAATTCATGCAGCGGCTGAGCTGTTCGAGCGGGCTGGAGGCAGAGACTTCGGAGCCGGTGCTCACCTTGGCATCATATTGCAGATTGGATATCACCATCAGCAGCTTGTAATACAGATCTCTCGCCTGATTTGGCAGCAATCCGCGGTTATTTTGGAGTTTATCCGACAATTCACCGCACAGCGTAACGGCGGCTGCCTGATCGCGTCTGGATAATGTGTCCCGGAATCGTGAGGGAAATTCATTCATATAGGTAACAGCAATCGTCTGGCCCTCCTCATAGGGATGCAGGATTGTCTCATAGGGAGTGAAATATGCACTCTGTAGCAGCAGTACAGCGCTGTTGTATGAGACATATACATTTTCGTAGCCCTTCACGGTATCCCCTAGTACCAGATGAAACCGGCTGATATGATAGCTGCGCAGCAGATCACGGATATACTGGCAGATGCGTACCAATGTCTGGGACGGCTGCTTTTTGGAACCGTAGAGATGCAGGATCACATAAGCAGTATGCTTCATCGTGTGCAGCTCACACATATGGTAGCCCGCCAGTTGTCTTCGGATATTGGCAAACAACTGGGAACGGTCGGAATCCGGCATATGCAGCATCTGCTCGCCGGTGTTTAAGATCAGTGTCGTGAAATACTGATTGTGGTCAAACGGCAGTGCAGCCTGGTCTGCAAGATTGCCGCCGGGCAGTGTCAGCATCAGCGCCAGCTTGGAGCTTGCTTCCTGCTCGAAAAACTGGTTTGATTCGCGCTGGAGCTGCTGTTTCTGTACGAGAGAGACCGCTTCGGTCAGAGCCTGGGTGATATCATCCGGTGTAAACGGTTTTTCTACATAGCTGACAGCCTTTAAGTTGATAGCAGCTTTGAGGTATTCCTTATCAGAATAGCCGCTCATAAAGATGATCGGGCAGTCGCTCACCAGTTCACGCAGGCGTTTTGACAGCTCGATTCCGTTCATACGTGGCATGCGCACGTCTGTGAGCAGAATGTCAGGAGCATGTTTCTGCGCGTGGGACAGTGCGTTGATGCCGTCATCTGCACTGTCGATCTGCGAGATGCCGAGGCTCTCCCAGTCTATACTGGATATGATTCCTTTTCGTGTCAGTTCTTCATCATCTGCAATTAGAATACGCATGGTTATCCTCCGTATCTGATGTTCATAGTCTGCACATATTTTAGCACATCAGAAGATGACTGTCACCTGTCATGTATCGTCGAAAAATTTTCAAAAACCGAAAGAAAACACCCACAATCAAAAAAAATTACGATAGGATTACCCGAAATGAAATGCTAAGATAATTACAAGGTTGAAAGAGATATCACTTTTTTGACAAACAATGGGAGAGAAAGGAGCAACGATCAATGGCTTCAGAATATGTTCTGGAATTAAAAGGGATCACCAAGATTTTCCCCGGTGTGAAGGCACTTGACAATGTGAGCTTTCAGTTGAAGGCAGGCGAGATCCACGCACTGATGGGAGAAAACGGAGCCGGAAAATCTACCTTTATTAAGGTAATTACCGGTGTACATAAAGCCGATGGCGGCGAGATGTACCTCAATGGCGAGAAAGTCGATTTTAAGGGACCGAATGACAGCCAGGCAGCAGGTATCGCAGCGATTTATCAGCATGTGACTGCTTACCCGCACTTGAGTGTAGCGGAAAATATTTTTATGGGTCATGAAAAAGTAAAACATGGCATGATTCAGTGGAAAGAGATGTACGAGGAGGCAGATAAACTGCTGGCACAGCTCAATGCAGATTTTAAGTCTACTGCAGAGATGGGAGCGTTATCCGTCGCACAGCAGCAGATGGTAGAGATCGCCAAGGCATTATCAGCCAATGCCAAGATCATCATCATGGATGAGCCGACAGCGTCACTGACCAAGAATGAGTCAGAGAATCTGTACCGCATTTCAGAAAAATTGAGAGATGAGGGAGCATCCATCATCTTTATTTCACACAGATTTGAGGATATGTATCGTCTCGCTACGAGAGTTACCGTATTCCGTGATTCAAAATATGTAGGAACCTACGATGTTGACAAGATCTCGAATGCAGACCTGATCACTGCCATGGTAGGCCGTGAGATCACAGATATGTTCCCGAAGCCGGATGTAGAGCTCGGTGAGGAAGTCTTACGTGTAGAGAATCTGTCCAGAGAGGGATTCTTCAAGGATGTATCATTCAGTGTCCGTAAGGGTGAGATCCTCGGACTGACCGGACTGGTAGGAGCCCGCAGAACCGAGGTGATCCAGACGATCTACGGCGTGGAGAAGCTCGACAGCGGCAAGATCTTCCTGAACGGAAAAGAGATCAAGATCCGCAATCCGCATGATGCGATCGCAAACGGTATCGGACTTCTGACAGAGGACCGTTCGAATCTTGGATTGATCTTAGACTGGGGTATCGGACGTAACATCACCCTGACTGAGATTGAAAAATATGGAAATAAGTTCTTTACGAACGACAAGGCAGAGCGCGCAGCAGCCAAGAAGCTGGCAGAGGAAGTAGATACCAAGGCCGTGTCACTGTTTGATAAAGTAAGCACACTGTCCGGTGGTAACCAGCAGAAGGTAGCCGTATCCAAGATTCTCGCATCTGATCTGAAGGTGCTGATCATGGATGAGCCGACAAAGGGTATTGATGTCGGTGCCAAGGCTGAGATCTATGACATCATGGGTCAGCTGGCACAGCGCGGATATGCGATCATCATGATCTCATCCGAGATGCCTGAGGTATTGAACATGAGTGACCGTATTATTGTAATGTGCGAAGGCAAGATCACTGGCGAGTTAAGCCGTGACGAGGCAACGCAGGAGGGTATTCTGGAGTTCGCTATGGCAAAATCCTTAAAGAATACCGCAGATAAATAGGGAAAGGTGAGTGAAGAAAATGGAAAATAAATCAGTTTTGAAAAAGATCACCGGTTCCCGTGAAGCGATCCTGTTTCTGATCGTGGTGATTCTGGCGGTCTTCATCGAAGCAAAATCCGGCGGCGCTTTCTTCCAGCTGGATAATCTGAACGGAATGTTCAAAAACTACGCAGTCGACTTTGTCATCGCGATCGGTATGATGCTTGTCATGCTGACCGGTGGTATCGATATCAGTGTCGGTTCTACACTGGCACTCTCAGGAATGTGTGCATCCCTGATCTTCCGTGATCATCAGGGGCTGCCGATCATCGCAGTGTTCGGCATTGCGATCGTCGTTGGTCTGGCATGCGGACTGTTAATCGGAGCAGTGATCTCTTACGGTAAAGTACCTCCGATCATTGCAACAATGGGTTGTATGAATGCATTCCGTGGAGCTACCTACCTCGTAGCACATAACGAGTGGGTCGCAGCTATGGATTTCACGGAGAACTATAAGAATTTTGCACAGAAGAGTTATCTCGGATTCGGTGTCATCAATAACCTGTTGGTTATCGTGATCATCCTGTATGTGATCTTCTATATCATACTGAAATGGACACCGGCCGGACGTAAGATCTATGCGGTAGGTTCCAATGCCGAGGCAGCATCTGTATCCGGTATCAATGTAAGAAAAGTAAAGACCATCTGCTATACGATCCTGGGCGGCCTGACCGGACTCGCCGGCGGAATGTTTACTTCACTGTATGCATCTGCACAGGGTAACATGGGTGAAGGTCTTGAGATGGACTGTATCGCAGCCTGCGTGGTAGGTGGTGTGAGCATGACTGGTGGTAAAGGAAATATCGTCGGTGTGTTCATGGGAGCGCTTGTAATCGCGATCATCGGTAAGGGACTTCCGCTGATCGGTGTATCACAGTTCTGGCAGAAAGCGATCAAGGGTGTCATCATCCTCGTATTCGTTATCCTGAACGTACTGGTACAGCGTTCTGTTGACAAGGCAGCATTAAAGAGAAGGGAGATTTAGTCATGGCAGGAAAATCAGGTAGAGAGATTATTGCAGAACAGCCCTTCTCATGGAAGCATCTGCTTCTTCGCTGGGAGTCCATGCTCGTTCTGCTGGTAGTAGCCGTAAACATCATGAATATTGCGATTTCAGATAAGTATTGGAGCGTAACCGGACTGTTCCGTGCGACCAACTCTTTCCTCAACATCGCATTCATGGTATTACCGATG
>JBNMKT010000183.1:0-4356 GCA_050874485.1 bacterium | reverse complement strand
TGACGATGGGCTATGATATGTTGTTTGTCATCGGAAAATCACTGACGATGGATGCACTTACAGTGAGCAGAACGATGCTGCATATATTTGTAGTGTGTCTGGCTGCCTATCTCATCCGGACGAATCTGCGCTGGAGAGCGAAAGAGCGTCAGAAGGCGCAGGAACTGATCCATTCGCATGAGGAGATGAACCGCCGAACCGAGAATTTTCTGGCGAATGTGTCCCACGAATTGCGGACCCCGATCAATGCCGTGACCGGAATCACCTCTGTCATGCTCAAAAAACATACCGATGCAGAGACCCGGGCACAGATTCTGGCAGTACAGCAGGCGGGTAATCGCCTGTTTGGGCAGATAGAGGATATTTTAGACTATACAGAGATCGATACCGGACGGATCTGTGTGAATAATGAGCCTTATATGATGACTTCTGTCATCAACGACCTGATCATGGGCAGTTCTTATGCAGATCAGGAGAATCCGCCGGAACTGATACTGGATATTGATGCCGGATTACCTGCGCTCCTGGAAGGTGACAGCAGAAAGATCAAGAAGATCGTAAGGCATCTGGTCAACAATTCCATGAAATTCACAAAGACAGGCGGAATCTATGTGCGTGTCTATACGAGAAGCAAGGAATACGGTGCGAATCTGTGCATTCAGGTCAGTGATACCGGGGAAGGCATACCGCCTGAACATATGGCGCAGATCACGGAGCATTTTTATCAGTCGAGTGAGGGCAGAAACCGGCAGGCGGGAGGACTGGGTCTTGGATTGCCGATTGTCTACGGCATGGTAGCTGCGATGGGTGGATTTGTGCAGATTCAGAGTGAGCCGGGAAAAGGTACCACGGTATTTGTCAGTATTCCACAACGGGTTACGGATGCAGCACCGAGCATGATGATCCGGGATCGGGAGGAATTGTGTCTGGCTTGTTATCTGAATCCGGAAAAATATGAGACACCGGAAGTGCGCGGTTATTATGATGAACTGATCAATCATATGGTACACAGTCTGGATATCAGTCTGCATAGAGTCTCGGATGAGCAGGAACTGCAGCGGCTCGTATCGATCTATCAGCTGACCCATCTGATCATCGGACGTGAGGAGTATGAGAGCAATCCGCATTACTATGAGCAGCTGGATCGCAGTGTCCATGTGATTGTAGTCGCAGGGGGAGGTTTTCACCTGCCGCAGGGCAGCCGTGCGATTCTGATGAAGAAGCCGTTCTATGCACTGTCGCTTGTTGGCATGCTCAATGCACATTCCGTGGAGGGTGCGAAGTGGGGGAAGAATCAGCATATGATCTGTCCGCATACAAGAGTGCTTGTTGTGGATGATGAACCGATGAATCTGATGGTAGCACAGGGAATACTCGGTGGCTATCAGATGCAGGTGACAACGGCATCGAGCGGTGCAGAGGCGCTGGATATCTGCGAGAAAGAAGATTTTGACCTGCTGTTTCTCGATCATATGATGCCGGGGATGGACGGTGTCGAGACCTTGCACCGGATCAGAAAGATGCATGCGGCAAATGGCAGGGACGTGACGGCAGTTGCATTTACTGCCAATGCTGTCAGCGGGGCACGTGAGATGTTTGCACGCGAAGGTTTTGATGAATTTGTTTCCAAGCCGATCGAGACGCTGGAACTGGACCGCGTACTGCGCAAACTGGTTCCCGCCAGCCAGATTACATATGTCAGTGCGGAATCTGACGCAGAGATAGCCGGACAATCAGATCACACAGGCACGCATACGGCACAGCCGACAGCCGGACAGTCTACAGACTGGCTGGACGAATTGGATGCAAGGGGCATCCGCACGGCACAGGCACTGCAGTACTGCATGTCGGATTCTGAATTCTACCGCCAGATTCTGGAGCGGTTCTGCATGGAATACCTCCAGAAAGCGCAGGCGTTGCAGACCGCTTATGATGCATCAGATATAGACAATTACCGGATCGGTGTGCATGCGCTCAAGAGTTCTGCGAAAATGATTGGCGCAGATGCGTTGTCCGAACTGGCGAGAGCGCAGGAAGCAGCGGCAAAAGAGGGTGATACTTCCTGTCTGCAGCGCCACCACACGGAATGTATGACACATTATGCAGATACGGTGCAGCTGTTGTCTGACATACTCGGCTTGCAGGTTGCAGATGTGAACCAGACAGATGGGTCACAGCAGGAGTCAGATACGATATCTGTGACACAGCTTCTGCGGCAGCTGGCAGAATTGAAAAAATATCTGGATACCTATGAAGCAGAGCGGGCAGAACATCTGCTGGATGAGCTGGCAGGTGCTTCTTTGAATGGCAGGCCGGTAGCGGAACTACTCGGACAGATCCGGAGGGATGTCGGAGATTTTGAGATGGGTGCTGCGGCAGAAAAGCTGCAGGCACTGCAGACACAGCTGAAAGGCGGTGAGTCGTGATGAGAGAAAAGTACAGGAAACTGTTGCATGTGTTTAGTGATCCGGGACTGAGTCTTCAGGAGCGGCTGTTTCGCCTTCTCATGACGATCGGACTGATTGGTGTGTTCTTTGGTATGGTCACAGGAATTGTCCTGGGAGAGAGTGTGAACAGTACGTTGATGCTGTTAGTCTCAATGTTTGTGTTTGGGCTGATTACTATATGGTCGGTTCATTTTCACAAGATACAGGCGGGAGCAGTGATTACTGCGCTTCTCGTACTGTTTGTCGTCCTGCCGTACAATTTTTTCACGACCGGAGGCGTCTATGGCGGGGCGGTGCTCTGGTTTCTGTTTGGTGTGATATATGTGTGTCTGGTTGTGGAAAACCGGATCAAATATGTGCTGCTGGTGTTGGCATTTCTGATCGATGCAGGCTGCTTTTATGTTGCATTTTACCATACGGAATATGTGGTCCCGCATACGATTAAGATGGCATATGAGGATGCATTTACATCCATGGTGACAGTAGGTGTGCTGGTCTGTGCGCTGATCATTTTCCAAAACCGAGTGTTTCATCAGGAAAATGCACTGGCGAAAAAGCAGAAAAAGGAGATCGAAGAGCTCGGAAAGATGCAGAATCGCTTTTTCTCCAGCATGAGCCATGAGATCCGCACGCCGATCAATACAGTCATCGGTCTGAATGAAATGATTCTGCGCGAGGATGTGTCGCCGGAAGTGGCAGAAAATGCGCAAAATATCCAGAATGCCAGCCAGATGCTGCTGGCGCTGATCAATGACATTCTGGATATGTCCAAGATCGAGTCGGGAAAGATGGATATCGTGCCGGTTGTCTATGACGTGGGGGAGATGCTGTCGTCACTTGTTGGCATGATCTGGATTCGTGCGAAGAAGAAGGGGCTGGAGTTCCATATCGATGTAGACCGTTCCATGCCTGCCAAATTGTATGGTGATGAGATACGGATCAAGCAGATACTGGTAAACATTTTAAACAATGCGATCAAATACACATCCGAAGGCTCGGTAACATTGTCGATTGCCTGTGAGAGACAGCAAAAAGGGATGGTGCAGGTCGTCTATACCGTGACGGATACCGGAATGGGTATCAAGCGGGAACAGATACCATATCTGTTTCAGGCATTTCGCCGTGTGGATGAGGAGCATAACCGGAATATTGAAGGAACCGGCCTGGGGCTGGCGATTGTCAAACAGCTCGTGGATCTGATGGGCGGAGAGATCACCGTCAACAGTGTGTATACAAAAGGTTCGACCTTCATGGTGACACTGCCACAGAAACAGGCGGTAGAAGAAGAGATCGGTGAACTCAACCTGGAGATGCGCCACGCACTCAATGAGCGCAAACATTACAAGCAGAGCTTTGAGGCACCGGATGCACATGTGCTCATTGTTGACGACAATGAGACGAACCTGATGGTGGCTGAGAAATTGCTGCGGGCGACGAAGGTGCAGACCGATACGGTGACAAGTGGGGCCGCATGTCTGAAAAAGTCATTGGAGAGGCGCTATGATGTCATATTGATGGATCACATGATGCCGGGAATGGATGGCATTGAATGTCTGCATGAGCTGCGTCATCAGAATGGTGGACTGAATCAGAATGTTCCGGTTGTGGCACTGACAGCAAATGCCGGCAGTGACAATCAGGAGTTGTATCGCAGGGAAGGTTTTGACGGTTATCTGCTCAAGCCGGTTACCGGAATCCAGCTGGAGCGGGAGCTGCTCCGCCATCTGCCGCGTGAGACGATCAGTGTTCTGGATGGTGAGGAGACTGCGGGTGTTCTGGAGCAGGCACTTGTCAGACATCAGAAAAAGGTTCCGCTGATCATATGTACGGATAGTGTCTATGATCTGCCACAGCAGATGATCGAGGAACAGAAAATCGCGGTTATGCCCTATCGTGTATGCACAGAGGG
>JBNMKT010000182.1:0-4399 GCA_050874485.1 bacterium | reverse complement strand
GATTATTCCAGGCTCTGCTGTAATGCCTCACAAAATGATTCGTACCACTGTTCAAATGCCTCGTCTGAGATATAAGGCGCGATGGCATCTGCCCTGCTGCTTCCACCTGCGATGGCCTCATTGATCGCAGTCAGATCTTCGCCCAGTTTGTCGCTCAGGTGATAGTCGAGTACCGAACGGGCCTGATATTTATTGGTAAAATTCTTTGTCGTATAGAACTGCGTATCCGCAAAGCTGTCCATCACGGTCTTGAGGCAGGTATATGTCTTCTCATTCATCTCGATTCCATTCTCTTGTGCCACCTGCTCTACCGCACTAATATCATTGGCCTCTTTTAATACAGGCAGATAACCAGACTCGCATACAAATCTCAGATTCTGTTCTTTCTGTGTAAACCATTTTAAGAATACACATGCAGCATATTCATGCTGCTCATCAGATTTCGTGACAGCCATTCCGGCGCCCTGCTGAACCCGGATATTTTCTCCACCTGCCATAATCGGCGCGTTGCGGACAACGAAATCGATCGCATGGCTGTCATCGTCCGTCTCCACTGTATCCGGGAAATAGAACACAGACGAGGTCGATCCGGTATACGCTAAGATGTCACCGGTTTTCACATCATCCGAGCGGAATTTGCCATATGCTGCAAAATATCCCTTTACAGACGGTACATAATAGTCATCCCATAATCTGCGGATCAGCTCCTTATCCGTGTGCAGCGTCACTTCTTCGTCCTTTACCTCAAAAAGATCCGTTCCCATCTGGCGCATGCCGATCAGGAAGTAATTCGACATGGAATCCCTGCCGTAGAATGCCTTTCCATCATCCGGGATATCCGGTGTCTGCGCATCCGTCCACTCATAATAGTGCTCTGCGACATCTACGACACCTTCGATCGTCTCCAGTTCATCCAGACTCGCTCCTGTCGCCTCCGCAAACGGCTCCCAGTCTGTCCGGTTAATCATCATGATCTCCGTAGACTTAGCAACCGGAAGCAGATACAGTGCCCCGTCATCATTGAAATATCCCTCCTGGATATACGAATCCACATATTCAGACAACTCATCCTCTGAAAAATAGTTGGTCAGGTCTGCCAGTTTTCCCTGCTTTTGTGCACTATCTGCGGTATCCGCATAGGAGGAAAAGATATCCGGCAGCTTCTCTGCGCCTACTTCGCCTGCTAATGCACTGCTGACATCCTCCTCCAGTTCAGACACCGAGCCGTGGCTGTACTCCTCTACATAGATGCCCTGCTCCTGTCCGACAGTCGCATTGAATTCCTCAACCAGCGTATCAAACATCGACTGCTGGGCTCCGTTATAATAATGCCAGACAGTCAGCGATACCGGATGATCCGGATCGAGTTTTACCTGATCCCCGGAGCCACAGCCTGTCAGCAGTACTGCCATCAG
Source organism: bacterium (assembly GCA_050874485.1). GTDB lineage: Bacteria > Bacillota > Clostridia > Lachnospirales > Lachnospiraceae > W0P33-017. The sequence goes on along the minus strand of JBNMKT010000182.1, from coordinate 2,984 downwards.
ACCGGCAGCCGCCAAAAAAGTACACGTTTTCTGATTCCTTGCATTCATATAATTTTGTCCTCTTTCGTATCTGTTTATTTGCTTATCTGTATCGTTACGGTGTCTGCTGCGAACACTTATGAATCTGCTCACATACCTTGTCAAAATCAAGCGGTTTCGCCAGATGTGCATTCATACCGGCTGCACGGCTGTTCGCAATATCATCAGAAAAGGCATTCGCAGACATCGCGATGATCGGAACCGTGGCTGCATCCGGACGATTCAGTGCCCGGATCTTTCTGGCGGCCTCCAGTCCATTCATCACCGGCATCATAATATCCATCAGAATGCAGGTAAATGCTCCGTTTTCAGAAGCTGCAAACAGATTGACTGCCTGCCATCCATCAGCCGCCTTGACAACTGTTGCCCCTTTTTCTGTCAGCATATACTCTGCGATCTCCATATTCAGCTCATTATCCTCTACGACCAGAATGTACTCACCTTTCAGCGAATTCTGCTCCTCCGGTGTCATGGCCTGTCCCTGTTCATACTGCTCGTCCATGCGGAAACGCAGCCGTACTGTAGATATCGTGCCCATTCCGACCGCACTGACGAACTCGATCGAGCCACCCATGCAGTCTACGAGTTTTTTGGCGATCGACAAGCCCAGTCCCGTGCCGGAATATACCGTGCGCGCATGATCGTGCTCCTGTGTAAAAGTATCATATGCATGCTTCTGGAACTCCGGGCTCATGCCGATACCGGTATCAGCACACACAAATTCATACGTCACATACACATCATCCACAGACACTTCTCTACAGCCAACGGTAATCGATCCATGTTCCTGATTGTATTTCACGGCATTCGACAAAATATTCATCAAAACCTGACGCACATGGACCGGGCTGCCGATCAGATGCCAATGGGTGCCCTCCGGTTCATGCTGGCACAATGTCAGCCCGCTGCCTGCCGCCTGCGTCCCGATGACACTGAGCATATCATGCATCAGTTCCCGCAGATCAAACGGTTCCTCTGACAGCTGTATCTCTCCGGATTCCAGCTTACTCATATCGAGTACATCATTGACCAGATCCAGCAGGAAATCTGACGCCTGTGTGATCTTATCCAGACAGTCTGAAAGCTTCGGCTCATCTGACAGATTCTTTTTCGCGATATCTGCCATCCCCCGTATGCCATTGATCGGTGTGCGCACATCATGACTCATCCGGCGCAGGAAATCTGTCTTCGCCACACTCGCACGCTCTGCCTCCTCCGTAGTCAGACGCAGTTTTTCCTGATATTCCATCTCCTTGCGCTTCTGCTCCGAAACATCGCGGAAAACAATCATCACCGAATGTATCTGTCCATCCTCATCCGCTTCCTGCGGAATCAGCAGTGACTGATACCATTTATTGTCAATATTTTCAAACGTAAAACCAAGAAAAGCCCGGTCACCCATCCGCTCATTCATTGTACGCAGATCCGCAAATTCAAAAAATCCCTGCTGATGACCCTTATGCACCAGCTGCTCCCCTATGATACGGATCACCACATCTGCATGCATCTCGTGGTCAATCAGCTCATGCAGGATCTCTGACTCCACAATCGGCTCCCATGTATTATCATCAAGGCGGAGCAACAGATTGGTCGAATAAATACTGCCGATTGCACGTACCAGATGGTATTCTTTTTGCACTCCTGCCATCAGCAGTCTGTCATTATGCTGCTGCAGGATAATAATAATCAGAGACAGCAGCACATACGCGCTCAGTGCAGCCCCCAGATATATCATCCGGTCAGAAAAGATCTCTGCCGCATCATAAAATACATACAGGTAATAATCACGGTATAGCGCATGTACCCCATACCAGATTTTTCCGTTATTTTTCAACCGGATCAAGGTATTTCCACGGCTTTTGGTACCGCTTTCATTCACATTCGTAAACGGACAGTCTGCCACCCGCAGCCCCTGCAGCAGCTTTGCATTTGTCCCAAGTACATGCTCGCCATCCGTGATCACAACGACGGCGCTCTTGCGGAAGCTATTGCCTGTAACTAACGACTGCAGCGACAACTCATTCTGATCATTTTCCAGCTTTGTAATATCCGTATAACATATAATCACACCCTGGACATGTTCAGCGGCAGATACCGCATAGTTAAAGCTGCGTCTGCCGATCTGCGCCTGATCTGCAAAGTTCTCGACCTGACTGTCGAGAATACTGTCCATATTCGTCTCCCGCAGGATATGACGCAGCAGGGCTCCCTCTGTATTGCCGTCCCGGTCTACGTGCGCCACGGTCTGCAGCTGCTCATCGAGCACAAATACGCCGCTCAGACTCGTGTTATCCACGAACGCGCCCAGACTGTCTGCATCGGTCAACAGATCGGCTCTGGCATATGTACAGAGCATATCGGCCGCATTGATCTGCTCCTGGAGATTCTGTGCCAGATCTCCCATCCTGTAATTATCATATTTCTGGCAGATATTCTGCAAAAAACTGATGGTACTGTCTGCTTCCTGTTCAATCTTAGCGATATCATAACGTGTACCTAACAGATAAACAACCACTACCAATGCGATACACAACACGCTCAGTATCCATCCCAATGATCGCCTGATCCGAAAGCTGCTCCGGATGTTCATTTTTTTCTTTTCGGACATGGTCATTTTACCTCATACAGATTTGTCTGTGCATCCAGTCCATGCGCAGACAGAATCTCTGCTGTCGTACCATCCTGTGTCATCTCATTTAATACATCCGTCAGGCTCTGTACCAGTGCCGCATCCGCATCCTTTCTGAACGCTACACCTAAACCTGCGCGGTTCAGACTCATATCCAGATACCTGAACTTGTCCGGATACTCCTCCATGTATGAATTCAACGATCCCTCATGGCCTGCAATCGCATCCACATATCCCTTGCGCAAAGCCGTAAATACGGTTCCGATATCTGTGTATGTATTGATCCGCTTCAGATCCGGCAGATACATGTCATTCT
>JBNMKT010000181.1:0-4399 GCA_050874485.1 bacterium | reverse complement strand
CCGGTGTCTGCGCAGCACTGCGGATAAATTCACTCTTGACATCAGCTGTATTTGCCGCCGGCAGATTGCCACGCACGACCGCCCATTCCAAAAACATGGCTGCTGCCCCGGCTGCGATCGCCGCTGCATAGGAAGTCCCCGTGTGCGTCATATCCTCCGGCCCTTCGATATCGACAGCCGGTGCTGCAAAATCCGGTTTGATCGAGCCATCTGTCGTATAGCCTCTGCCAGAATCCAGATACAACGCCCCGCTGCGGTCATCATAGCCGGCGACTGTCATCGGCGTACTCGCCGTACCCGGTACAGTCAGTGTCACATCCGGATTTGACGAGAGAAAATAGACCGGAGACTCTAAAAACGCACTGATCGGCAGCCACATATGAAACGTGCCATACACATAGTTTTTCGGATAGACAAGAATCTTCCACACACCTTTTGACGGACGCTCAAACCGCAGAAAGATCATCTGGTTTGCTGTGCGCGTACCTACGATCCGATAGTCTACCGTGAGCGTCGTCCCTTCTAATATAAATGTATACGCCCTGCGACCCTGACGTTCTGATGCGATGCGCGACAGGCGTTCCCCCGCTGGCGAGACGACCGCAATCTCATACAGATCCGGCTCCCGCGACCACATTTCTGCAAAAAATCCATTCATTGCCCGCTCGACGTTCACTTCGACAGTTGCATAATTTTCCCGGTCTGTGATGGCTCCGTAATAATGGTGCCTCGCATTCGCCTCATTACCTGCTGCAGTGACAATGACACGCCGTCTGTGCTGTCCGATATCGTCCATAAAACTCGCCAGATAGGTCTCCCCGCCATGCGCACCGTTATTCGTGCCAAGTGCGATCAGGATGACGAGTGGCTGATTGCGGGCAAATGCCAGACGATTCAGATAATCGACCGCAATCATAATATCATTTTCCTGATACGCAGGCACACCATCCGGCACAAAATAAAAATCTCTCAGATATGGCTTTGCCTCCTTTAGCTTGACAACTGCCAGATCTGCATACGGTGCAGCACCTGAAAACCCGCTCACCGGGTTCACCGATCCGGCTGCAACCGCAGCGACTGCCGTACCATGCCCAACCGGGTCATTTTCCGGTACAATCAGACGCGGCTCCTCACTCGCCAGTGCAGCATTGATCATCTCCTGTGTGTATTCCTGACCATAATAATAATCGTGTGGCGGTGTCCCATTCTCATCCGACTGGTCCCACAGTGCGATGATACGGCTGCTGCCATCCTCATACCGGAATGCACGATCCATATAATCGATCCCACTGTCTACAATGCCTATGATCACATGTTCTCCCGTCAGCGCCAGATTGGGCTGCTCCCGGATGCGCAGAATCCCACTCGCATCGAGTGCCTGCTGTGACAGCGGGGTAAAGCATTTGGGCACGGCACTGTAGGTATACGTCGTATAGTTGATCTCCGGCAGGAATCCACGTTCAAAGTACCACATCTGATAGGCACCGTCCAGATTGATCACACAGTCCACCGGCCCCGGCTGCGGTGCGACATCCTCATTTCGTAACATCAGATCATACCAGTCATTGGAATAGATCGCTCTCTTACAGGTCTGTTCATCCATTCCCAGTCACTCCAACACTTCTCATCATACTTAACATATGAAAACAGCCCTTCCATGTTGCGGAAAGGCTGTCTGTTGTATATGATTCACCATCGGTCTACGCTTGTGTAGATGTCGTCAGCTGCGGAACCGAGCGCATGATGATCTTCGGGGCACCATGATTTTCTATATAATCTTTTGTGATGATGACCTGACCGATATTGTCATCCTTGGGAATCTCATACATGATATCCAGCATGAACTCCTCGATAATCGCACGCAGTGCACGTGCTCCGACCTCTTTTTCCTTTGCACGTTTTGCAATTGCATAAAGTGCATCCGGCTCAAACTGGAGATCCACTTCATCATAAGATAACAATTTCTGATACTGCTTAATGATCGCATTGCGCGGCTCGGTCAGTATGCGCACCAGCATATCCTCATCCAGCGCATCGAGCGAGAACAGAATCGGCAGACGGCCGATGAACTCCGGTATCATACCGAATTTACGCACGTCTTCCACGGTCACATATTTGAGCAGATTCTCTTCCTCATCATATTTATCCTTCAGGTCTGCCTGAAAACCAATCGAAGAATTCTTATTCAGGCGCTCCTTGATAATATCCTCCAGTTCGGGGAATGCGCCACCGCAGATAAACAGGATATTTTTCGTATTGACCAGTTCCATCGGCACCATCGCATTTTTGCTGGATGCTCCCACCGGCACCTCGACTTCCGCACCTTCGAGCAGCTTCAACATTCCCTGCTGGACACTCTCGCCGCTCACATCGCGCTGATGTGCATTCTTCTTCTTTGCGATCTTGTCAATCTCATCGATAAATATGATTCCATGCTCCGCGCGGTCGACATCATCATCCGCTGCCGCAAGCAGTTTGCTCACAACGCTCTCGATATCATCACCGATATAACCGGCCTCCGTCAGCGAAGTCGCATCCGTGATCGCGAGCGGCACATCGAGCAGTCTCGCCAGCGTCTTGACGAGATACGTCTTACCGCAGCCAGTCGGGCCGACCATGAGCATGTTGGACTTCTCAATCTCTATTCCATCTCCACCATCCTGATTTTCTGCCATCGCATCATCAGAAAAGATACGCTTGTAGTGATTGTACACCGCCACCGACATGACTTTTTTTGCATGCTCCTGTCCAACAACATAGGCATCTAACGCTGCCTTGATCTTGTGCGGGGCCGGAATCGAATGGATATCGAGTACCGGCTGTACCTGTTTGTCTTTTTTCGGCTTCTTCTTTTTTGTCCGATGCATACCCGGCATCATGCCGGCCAGATCCGACAGATTGATCATACTGATCCCCTGCATACCGGAATGCGATTTATCATCAGAATCCTGCTTTGCATTGGGCATCCCTCCCAGGGCAAAACTCATATCCCCCAATGGAAATCCTGCATGATTCATTGTATCAAATGTCTTTTGCATACAATCCTTGCAGATACTGATATCATTCGGAATGCGGATGAGAGGACCCGTCACGGATTCCGGCCTGCCACAAATGTAACAGTGACGCTCTGCATGCTTTTCTTCTTTTTGCGTATCTGTATGTTCTGCGTTAACGCCCGTTCCATCATGACCGGATGTGTCCGGAGCATCTACGATTTCCTTGAATTCATTCTCATCATAATTTGACATATCTGTTTTCCTCCATATCCTATCCCTGTCACATTCCCATAACTGTCCGGTTCCGCTCCAGGCTGCCAGTGCACATCATACACCTTCGTAGTCAAACACCGGTATAAAACTCTCATCTGCCGCAGAACCTTCCTGGATAAAAGCGTTCTCCACACCGAGCCGGATCGCCTCATCCACCAGTGCCTCATAGTCTTTTCTGCGCACCCTGCGATGCAGCAGCGGATGTCCGGCTACTGCCGGGCCTGGCGTATACTGGCTCATCAGACTGATGTAAACTGCATCTCCATAGGTGTCATGGAGATATGCTACGATGCGCTTTGCATCGGCAAGCGCTCCCGGCAGGAGCAGATGCCGCACGATCATGCCCCGACGCAGCATGGGCTCCTCTTCCCCTGCCACATCTGCAAACTGTGCCGTCCCCACCTGTCTGTACATCTCCTGCAGCGCAGCCTGTGCGACCTGCGGATAATCTGCCGCGCCCGAATAATCCTTTGCATGTGCGCAGTCCAGATATTTCAAATCCGGCAGGTAGATTTCAATCAGACCATCGAGCATGCGCAGCGCCTCCACCGACACATAGCTGCTCGTATTATAGACAAACGGCAATGCCAATCCACGTTCTCTTGCTCTGTGGATCGCCTGCACAATCTGCGGAATATAATGATCCGGTGTCACCAGATTAATATTGTTGGCACCTTTTTGCTGCAATTCAAAAAAGATCTCCACCAACCGGTCAATCGTGACCGCCCTGCCGACTGACCCATGCGCAATCGGCTGATTCTGGCAATAAATACACCGCAGCTGACAACCGGTAAAAAATACCGTTCCGCTCCCGGCAGCACCACTGATACACGGCTCCTCCCAGAAATGAAGTGCCGCACGCGCCAGCCGGATCACATCCGTCTCCCCACAGACACCATGTGCACCCTGTGTGCGATCGATGCCGCACGCTCTCGGACAGAGTCTGCAGTTACTCATCTGTATCAGCTGATTTTTCACTGTCATCTGGATCTTCCTCTTCTGGCTGTCCGTACTCGGCTCTCCCACCAGATATTTCCTCTATAAAATGTCCGATCTCCACCCATGCACGTTTGCATTCCGGCAGCGTGAGCGGTGCCATCTGGAACACATGGAACATCCCTTCATAGATG
>JBNMKT010000180.1:0-4423 GCA_050874485.1 bacterium | reverse complement strand
TTTCTAACATGGTATGTTCTCCTTTTCTTCTATAAAATTGCGAAACTATTTATATGGTTTTTTGAAGCATGTGAGCACCATATCTCATATTTGCAGCTCCCGCAAGCATGTCTGTTTTGCTTTCGTTGCACGAACCATTCCGATGAGCCTCCGCAAAACAAAATTGTGTCAGCAAAGGCTTCCACAATTTGGAGTCTCCTCTCCATCGTGCAAAGGCAGCAAAATCAGACATGGCTTTGCTCGTGCTGCTGTGTTGATGTAATGTTATAGTGCTCACATGCTCAGCCTCCACCACAAATGAGTTTCGCAAACAATATGTAACGCTGGGCTGTAGACAGAAGTTGATGCAGTTCCCGTCAGCTGCGACTTTTGTCCGGCGAAGTGCGAGCGAATTGATAACGGTTCTCGTAACTTAACTGAAAGCCGCAGGCTATGTGTGCGAAGGAACTGAAGGACACATCGAGCCAAGGCTGGAGAGACAGCGAGACACCGCCGGGCAATCGGAGCAGTTTGATCAGAATACTACTGCGCCCACAGCCAGGTAGCCCGGATAATAAAGATAGTTTCGCGATCACTTATTATTTTTATAGAAGAAAAGGAGAACATACCATGTTAGAAACAGGAATCAAAGGAACCAGAACAGTCACTGTAAACGAAGCCAACACTGCCAAGACAATGGGCAGCGGCACACTCGACGTATTTGCGACCCCGGCACTCATCGCACTCATGGAGGAGACATGCTGGCGAAGTGTCGCAGAGCATCTGGAAGAGGGCAGCGGCACTGTCGGCACATTATTAGAGATCAAGCACACGGCACCGACTCCGGTCGGAATGGAAGTCACCTGTGAGTCTCAACTGACGGAAGTAGACGGCCGCCGTCTTGTATTTACCGTACAGGCGCACGATGCAAAAGGACTCGTTGGTGAAGGACGCCACGAACGTTTCATCATCAATAACGACAAGTTCCAGTCAAAGGCAAATGCCAAGAGAGAAGCATAAAAGATCATAAAAATTTAGGAATTGTTTAAAAATAATCTCCGTGTTTCTTTAGATCCGGTGCTTATACTCAGTGATAATCAATCCGAGTATAGGCACCGGATTTTAAAATGTGGAGGTATGATATGATCAGACAATTTGTAAATGGAATCTGTATGGCGCTGGCAGACAGTGTGCCAGGCGTTTCAGGTGGAACGATCGCATTTATTTTAGGGTTTTATGATGCGTTCATTGGGAGTATTCATGATGTGTTTTATGGCAGGGGAGAGGTGCGAAAATCTGCTGTCGTATACCTGTTAAAACTCGGTGTTGGCTGGATCTGTGGCATGGCGGCGGCTGTACTCGTACTCAGCAGTGCATTCGAATCGCATATTTATTTTGTCAGTTCGCTGTTTCTTGGTCTGGTGATCGCGTCCGTGCCAGTTGTGGTGATGCAGGAGTGGGACTCTTTTGCCACGCATCAGCGTAACGTCGGTGTTGCATTGATTGGTGCAGCAGTTGTGTGCGCGATCACATGGTTTGGCCGGAACAGCTTTGTGAGTGGTGTACAGCTTGACCGGCTCACAGTTCCGCTGGCGATCTATATTTTTATTGCGGGAATGGTAGCGATCTCTGCCATGTTTCTGCCGGGTATCTCAGGGTCTACATTATTGCTTATTTTCGGGCTCTATCTGCCCGTCATAGCAGCGATCAAAGAATTTCTGCATCTGAATCTGGCAGTTTTCCCGGGACTGTGTACGTTTGGGCTTGGCGTAATCGCGGGAGCACTCAGTGTTGTGAAACTGATCAAAAGCTGTCTCGATCTCCACAGATCGGGAACGATGTATGCGATCCTTGGCATGATGGTGGGCTCCCTCTATGCGATCGTCATGGGGCCGACCAGTCTGGAGACGCCGGCGCCGGCTTTGTCTTTTCATAATTTTAATATACCGGCATTTGTGCTGGGGATCGGGATTGTAGCGGCATTGCAGTTTGCCGGAACCCGAAAAGCGGTGGCCACACAGAAATAGTAGAAACAGCAGATATCGCCGATCTGCCTGACCTGTCCTATAATTTTGATACCATATGGATATAAGTATGGTACAATAAGGAAAAAGAAGCAACGATCATGGAGGGACAAATGAAGGAAGTAAAACGGATGCTATACGGCGGTGACTACAATCCGAATCAGTGGGGACGCGAAGTCTGGAAGGAGGATATGCGCATGTTTGCAGATGCGCATATCAACAGTGCGACCATCAATGTATTCTCGTGGGCAAAGCTGCAGCCGGCGGAGGAAGTATATGATTTTTCAGAACTGGATGATGTAATTGAGATGTTGAGCAGGGAAGACTACGAGATCGTTCTTGCGACATCGACCGGAGCACTCCCAGCGTGGATGGCGCGAAAATATCCAGAGGTGGAGCGTGTGGATTATGAAGGCAGACGGCATAAATACGGACAGCGCCACAATGCCTGTCCCAACTCACCGATATTTCAAAAGTATTCAGCAGCGCTTGCAGGGAAACTCGCAGAGCGCTATGGCAGCAATCCACACATCAAGTACTGGCATGTGAATAACGAGTACGGCGGTGTCTGTTATTGTGAAAACTGTGAAAAAGCATTCCGTGTCTGGCTGCAGAAAAAATACGGTACGCTGGATGCGGTCAACCGCGCATGGAATACGGAGTTCTGGGGACACACGATCTATGACTGGGACGAGATCGTAGCACCGAATGCGCTGAGTGAGGGATTAGAAGATGGCCGGAGTACGTTTGCGGGGATCTCGATCGATTACAAGCGTTTTAATTCGGACAGTATGCTCAAAAATTATATGGATGAGCGGGATGCGATCCGTCAGTATGACACGCACACACCGATCACGACGAATCTGATGGGCACGTATAAGGAACTCGACTATTTTAAGTGGGCAAAGGAGATGGATGTTGTATCATGGGATAATTATCCTGCCTATGATACACCGTGGAGCTTTACGGCGATGTCACATGATCTGATGCGTGGGCTGAAGAATCAGCCGTTTATGCTGATGGAGCAGACACCGAGCCAGCAGAACTGGCAGCCGTACAATTCACTCAAACGGCCGGGACAGATGCGGGCACAGAGCTATCAGACGATTGCACACGGCGCAGATACAATCCAGTTTTTCCAGCTTCGCAGAAGCATTGGTGCGTGTGAGAAATTTCATGGGGCAGTGATCAGTCATGCGGGAACGGAAAATACGAGAGTATTTCGTGAGGTGCAGGCACTCGGAGCGCAGCTCGAGCAGCTTGGTGCACAGATTATGGGCAGCCGTAATGAGGCGCTGGTTGGTATGGTCTTTGACTGGGATAACTACTGGGCATTGGAATATACGAGCGGACCTTCCGTAGATTTAAAGTATGTAGAACAGATCCATTCCTATTATAAATATTTTTATGAGCGCAATATTCCGGTAGACATGATCCCTGTCGATGCGGATTTTAGTCGATACCGGATGATCGTAGCACCTGTATTATATATGATGAAGGCGGGTATGCGCGAAGCACTCGGACAGTTTGTAGAAAATGGCGGCATTCTGGTGACGACCTATATGAGTGGTATCGTCGACCAGTCGGACAATGTATATCTGGGTGGATACCCGGGGATGCTGCGTGAACTGGCCGGCATCTGGGTGGAGGAGATCGACGCGTTAGCACCCGGACAGACGAATGCAGTCCGCACACGATCAGGTGCGCAGTTTACCTGCGATCTCGTCTGTGAGCGTATCCATCTGGAGGGGGCAGAGCAGCTGGCGGTCTATGAGCAGGATTTCTATGCCGGGGAACCCGCCGTGACAAAAAATGATTTCGGAAAGGGCGCAGTATACTATATCGGAACGCAGCTTGAGGCAGCTGGGAAGGCAATGGTACTCGATCTCGCATGCGGACAGGCCCAGGTAAAGAGTCTGGTAGCAGATCGTACAGGGCTGGAGATCGCCTGCCGCACAAAGGGAGATAAAGCGCTGTATTTTGTCATGAATTTCCAGAGCGGCTGTGAGCGTCTGCCGGAGGAATTTGATGGCTGTGAGGATCTGCTGAGTGGTGTTCGGATGACAAAGGAGACTATCCTGCAGCCGTATGATGTGTGTCTGTTTCGGTTGTAGCTCTGGCAGATATAATTTTAGATAGAAAAGGATGGTACGGACAAATAGAAATGCCAACGTACCATCCTTTTTTTAATTTTCATACTTTTTTCATAAATTTGGTGTTGACATTACCAGAAGGCAGTGTTATCTTAATTACAGAAATGATTAGCACTCCTTTAAGACGAGTGCTAATAACAGCAAAAGGTCAGAGGTAAGTAAGTCATGGAGCAGTTAGATGAGAGAAAAACAAAAATACTAAAAGCGATCATACAGACTTATTTGGAGACAGGCGAACCGGTCGGTTCACGGACGATCTCAAAATAC
>JBNMKT010000179.1:0-4437 GCA_050874485.1 bacterium | reverse complement strand
CCCGAGGATTCTTCTGAGAGCGATAGACGGGGCTCGAACCCGCGGTCTCGACCTTGGCAAGGTCGCGCGTTACCAACTACGCCACTATCGCACATCCAACATATTGTGTTGTTTTTGTGTGCTGTTCCTTAGCACACAAAAACAACACAATATGTTGGATGTGCGATAGTGGCGTAGTTGGTAACGCGCGACCTTGCCAAGGTCGAGACCGCGGGTTCGAGCCCCGTCTATCGCTCTCAGAAGAATCCTCGGGAACGCTTGAAAGAAGTGGGTTCGGGGGTTTTTTATTTGCTGGAAAATTCTTATCAATATCAAATAGAAATTCCTATCAAATAAAATGCTCCGCAGGGATGCTGGTGGGTGACAGGAAAAATGTTCTATTGACATCCCATGGATCTTCTGTATAATGCAGATTATATAACATATGGATCAGGATGAATAAGGAGGATCAGATATTTATGAAGAAGAAATTACTTGCATGTGCGCTGGCGCTGGTATGCGCAGCGGGTGCATTTTCGGCAGTGACAGCCGTAGAACAGCCTGTGAGCATGGAGGCTGCGACGAAGAAGGCTCCATCACTGAATCAGGTATATAGTGCGGCAAAGGGTGCTTATGGCAGCAATTATCTGCCGAGTGTCAAGCTGAGCAAAAATGACATCAATGAGCGTTACGGACTTTCGAGCAGCTGGTATAAGGGTGCGATCGCAGAAGTGCCGATGATGAGTGCACATGTAGACGAGCTGGTGATCGTAAAGGCCAAAAATGCCGATACCAAGAAGAAGATCAAGCAGGCATTAAAAGGCTATCAGAAGACACTGAAGGAAGACCGTTTCCAGTATCCGGCAAATCTGTCAAAGATTCAGGGCTCCAGAGTGTATGTCAAGGGGAAATATGTCTGCTTTATTATGCTCGGCACGATCAGCAATGCGACAGAGGAGCAGGGCGAGGCACAGGCAATCGCAGCATATAAACAGCAGAACGAAAAGGCAGTGACAGCCATCAAAAACCTGTACAAATAGAAAATCTGCAGATGAAAAAAGCTCTGTACCGTTTAACGGTACAGAGCTTTTTTGTCGTGATGTTACCTGTGTTATTCTTCAGCATCTTCAGTTCCGAGATCATTTAAGTAATTATCGACTGCATCGGTGTTGACAGATACGGTAGAATTGCTGCTGTCAGCATTGGTGCTGCCGTTTGCCTTGCTGTAAATAGAAAATCCGATCCAGATACAGATTGCTGCAGCGATCACAGCTACAATGATCCATGCAAGAGCACGCTCGAGCTTCTCCCGACGCATAGACTGTTTACGATGCGTCTTTTCCTTCTTATACTGATCTACTTTTGCCTGACTCATAATCGTTCTCCTTCTGCTAAATTGTTCAGGAACGGAACTTTTGTCTGACCCCGCTCCGAATAATCAACAGTATACACTATTTTGATCATTTGTGGACGAAAAACACAAAAAATACACGAAAATATCAGATCAGACACCATTCGTGGGGCAGCCGGTCAGGCAGCTGCCTGAATACCGTCGTGAATCCATGCGCGTACATCGGGGATCTGGCTTAAGATCGGCAGCAGTACGCAGGCGATTACGATACCTGTGACACCCTGGACGATATTTGCGGGAACACCGGCTGCAGAATATGCGATGCCACCTGCGATTGCGGCAGATGTAAAGCCTCCGTTTGATGCAGCATTCAGACCGATCTCGAATACAAAGTAACCGAATACCATGATTGCTTCACCGATCACACCGCCGAGGATGACGCGCACGGTAGAAGCGATCTTGTTGCCGGCGAGCAGATTGCTGCTCTTGCGGAACAGTACACCGGCTACCATAGCGGTGAGTGCTTTGATAATGAAAGTCGCAGGAACCCATACCATATATCCGCTGAACAGGTCAGACAGCATAGAGCCGATGCCGGCAGCGAGTGCACCCATGCCGGGTCCTAATATCACACCGCACAGCAGTACCATGCCATCACCGGGATGGATGTATCCGCCTGTAGGGGTAGGAATCTTGATAATCATTGTGCAGATGCAGGTCAAAGCCGCGAACAGTGCGGAGACAACCCATTTTTTTGTTGTGTTCGTATTCATAATGTCCTCTTTTCCTGCGATCGAAGCGACCGCATTTGTTTTGCTTTATTTTGCACATGATATAGCAAAACTGGATAGATGAAAATGTCCAGTTTTTGAAAAAATAGCCATACCAGTGTGAAAACGGGTATGAGAGACCGCTGCGAAAAGAACTTTTCTATATGGTTGGAATGTGATAGAATAATCCTGTACGAGTGTAGATTGAAAATCTATCTACATGTCTGATGGGGAGGAAAATGGATTGGGTGTAGCGATTGTATTGCAATGGATGAGCATATTGGTGACGATTCTGTTGCTGTTTTGGACAAACCGGGGAAAGAGTACGAAGGAGAAAAAAGCGGCTGTGGCGTATATGGTCATGACGCTGGTACTCAATACCGCATATCTATTTGAAATGATGTCGGGCGAACAGACCACGGCTTTCCTGGCACTGGAAATACAATATGGCAGCCTGATCTTTATGGGATATTTTATTTGTCTGTTTTTCTGCTATTATGCTAAAAATCATGTGCCGCAGTGGGTGGCAGTCTATACATTGATCTACGATCTGATCATGCTCGTAGTTGTCTGGACGAGTAATTATCATGAACTGATGTTTAAAAATGTGACCTATGAACCGCTGGCACACGGGTATGGCCTGTTTTTTGAGCGTGGAGAATTATATACGCTCGCAGTGCTCGGGTGTGAGGTGGCACCGGTTCTGGTATCTTTGTTTGTAGTGATCTCGTATATTGGAAAAGAACATTCCCTGCAGCTGCGCCGCCGGATGGTATGGGTGGCCGTGATTGTCTATGCATCCTTTATATCTGAAGTTGTATTCTTCAGCCACGTGATGGATGGCTTTTATAATTTTGCGGCACCGGTCGGCATGCTGCTCATAGACGTGTTTGTCCTGCGGTTCTGGGGCAGACACGGCTTCCATATGGAGACTGCGGCGATAAATACGGTATTTGAGCACATGCAGGAGGGCATTATCGTACTGAACAGACCACTGGATCTTCTATATTATAATAATGCTGCCAAGACGATCTTCCCGGAGCTCGAACCGGAGCTGTTCCGGCATAATATCCGGCGTCTGCGCAGTATACCGCTCGAATTGCTGGAAGATTACGAGCAGAGGGAATTCGATCTGGGCGGGCGGCATTATGCGGTGACCCGTGCGCAGATACTGGATTCGTGGGCTGGTGTCTGTGGTTATGTACTGGTGATCAACGATCAGACGAAAGAGTACAATTATATTGCAGAGATATCCAGCGGCAGAAAAAAGGCAGAGAGTGCCCAGCAGGATGCATTGCGTGCATTGGGTGAGGCGAAGAAGGCTAACCGGATCAAGAGTGATTTCCTCACCAATATCTCTCATGAGATCCGCACACCGATGAATGCGATCGTGGGATTATCTGAATTAATTATAGAAGAAAGCCGTGGCAGAAAGGTCTATGATTTCGCGTGTGATATCAAGAATGCATCGACAAATCTGCTGGTGATTATCAATGATATCTTAAGTCTGTCCAAGCTGGAAAACGGACAGATGGAGCTGGCACAGGAGCAGTATGGTACGGAGCAGCTTATCGAGGAGACACTGCATCTGTCCAAGCTGTCCGCTGCTTCGCGGGGACTGCAGCTCAAGCGTGATATATCAGGAAAGATCCCCTGCCAGTTGATCGGTGATCCGGTCCGTATCCGGCAGATGATCACGAATTTCCTCGATTTTGGCATGAAGTATACTGAACGCGGGTATGTGAAGATCACTGTGACGCATAAATGGCTGGATGAGGAGCGGATACTGCTCGTGTTCCAGTTCGAAGATACGGGTATCGGATTTAACGAAGAAGAACTCGAGTGTATTTTCGACCAGTTCCGTTTTATGGATGAGACAAAGGAACGGAATCTGGAGAGTATGGGACTTGGCATAGCGCTTACCAAACGGTTTGTGGATCTGATGGATGGCAAGGTCGAGGTGACGAGTGAACCGGGAAAAGGGACGGTATTTACCGTCTGTATCCCGCAAAAAGTGGCCGACCTGCGCAGCATCGAGCAGCAGCCCTGGCGCAAGCATGATGTGACAGAGGCGATTGACCGTGCGTTTGTTGCGCCGGATTATCATGTGCTGGTTGTGGATGATAATAAGATTAATCTCAAGGTGGCCAGCGGTGCGCTGGCACCGTATCAGTTTGTAGTGGATGAGGCCAGAAGCGGTGCACAGGCGATCGAGATGGTGAAAAACCATGTCTATGATCTGATTCTCATGGATCATATGATGCCGGAGATGGACGGCATCGAGGCCACGGATCATATCCGGCGCGAATGCGGAGAAAATGGTGAAAAACCGGTGAT
>JBNMKT010000178.1:0-4442 GCA_050874485.1 bacterium | reverse complement strand
GTACAAGTATGCAGTTAAAAGACGCAAAAATTCTGATTGGCGATGATTCCATTCTCGCCCGCAAACAGCTCAAGGATGTTCTGGCCTCTCTCGGTGCTACACGTTTTGTGGAAGCAGTAAACGGAAATGAGGCCGTTGAAAAATTTATTGCCGAAAAACCCGATCTGATCTTTTTGGATATTATCATGCCAATCAAAGACGGTATCTCAGCAGTCAAGGAGATCATCGCCGAAGATGCAGACGCTCAGATCATCATCGTTTCTTCCGTTGGTACACAACATCAGCTCAAGGCAGCGATTGAAGCAGGTGCAAAGGATTTTGTCCAGAAACCGATCAACGCAGATCAGATTGCTTCTATCGTTTCTTCCAGATTCGAATAAATCGTTGCCACTCACAATCACTCATTATACGAATAGAGGATGTAGTTATGTTTGTACAGTTTTTTGGAGGTTTTTTACTAAATAAAGGGGCTGTGACACGAGAGCAGCTCATTGATGCAATGGAGAAAGAATCTACCTCACACATTCAGCTCGGTACGCTTGCAATGCATGCGGGACTTATGAATGCAGAGCAGATCGAAGCTGTCCGCATCTCCCAGACACATACCGACAAACGTTTTGGTGAGATCTGTGTAGACAAGGGCTACCTGACAGAGAGCCAGGTCGATGATCTGCTGTCATCCCAGTATCCGAAGTACCTGCTGCTTGGTCAGGTACTGGAGGAGCAGGGTGTATTTGACCAGAATACGTTCGACAATCTGGTCCATGAATACATTACGGAGAATTCGATTCCAGAGGAAGATCTGTCCAATAAAAACGAAGGCAGTATTCCCGGTCTGGTCAGAGATTATTGCAGCGAATTTCCCAGCACGAACAAGGAATATCAGCTTGAATACATAGAGCTCCTGCTGAATAACCTGATCCGATTCATCGGCAGTGATTTCACGCTGCTGCACCCGGTAGTCTATGCGTCCGGTTATCCGGCACAAAAGTATGCCACACAGATGATCACCGGCAGCTATCCGTTATCCGTCGTACTCGACATGACAGAAGACACCGCGATCAAGTTCGCCAGCCGTTATGCATCTGAGGAATTTGATTCATTTGACGAATATGTACAGGCTTCCATGGAGGATTTTCTGAATCTGCACAATGGTCTGTTCAATGTCAATATCTCCAACAGTTATTCGGATGAACTGGGACTGGAGCCGCCGATGTCAGGCGAAAAGACCCAGATTGAGAATCAGGCTCCGATGTATGTATTCCCGGCACTGTTTTCTTTCGGCATCGTGAATATCGGATTAACCGAATTTTAACCGAATTTTTAACCATCAAAAACCCGGTGGCACCTGCACAGAGGCAGATGCTACCGGGTTTTCTATTGTCTATACATGATAATCATTCAGGTTCGTATGTGTGATCTTACCAAAATTTCTGATAAAATCTTCGTATTTCATATAGAACTGGCCATACGTCTCATCGGAAGATGTGGACAGTGACGAATCACTTATCTTACGGCTGCCATCCTCCCGATACTGTAAGGAATGCATACTGTATGGATTGCGCAGCAGTACCAGCCGCTGTCCGTTACGGACCTCACCTCCCATGACCGTATAGGCATGCCCTGCATTGAGTCCGTCTACACTCTCATGTGCGCTACCTGCATTGTACACCACACGATTTTCCCGCGCATGGCAGATCCGGTCAAACAGGTCATTTGACTGCACCATCTGCGCAATCTCCTGCTCATTCATCACACTTTTATTCATATCTGTATGTGCTTCGAGTCCGAGCAGCCGCTCCAGAAATTGTCCACCCTCTCCATACCACAGAGACTGATAACCGATACTTCCGTTTCTTCCCACATATGCACACGCCTTCTCGATCATCTGCATCCACAGGGTGCCTGCTGACAGGGCATCCACGCCTCCCATCACACGTGGGATCTCCTTTTTCACCCGCACATATACCGGTACCAGCTGTGTCTGCTCAATCTCATCTTCCTCAAGGAATTCAAAATCATCAAATTCGCTGCCCGCCTCATCCTCCTGTGGAGCATGCGGTGCTGCCTGACGGGGTACCACGCGGCGTTCAAACAGGCGCACAGTGACAGTTCCGTCTCCGTTATCCTTCAGACACTGCTTGATAAGTGCCGGATCACATTCCACGAGTCCGCCAACGCTGGCTACCATATAACAGTTAGACACCAGTCTCTGCTTGAGATCATTGATCGCCGGCTCATGAGAAAATAGCGGTGTATCGCGCTGGTCACTCCATGTCGAAAACGCACGCATCAGTGCGTTTCTGCCCGATCCTCTGCCGCTGACACCGGTTTCCTTAGGCTGCTCCTGTGTGCAGTCCATCACCTGTGCATCTGCCGGTATCTCGAGTGCACCGTTTGTCATTGTATCAAAATAGTTTTTCACTTCATTTAATAACTGTCTCTGTACTTCACTCAGATCCGTGCGCCTCAGTTCATTTTCTACCATCTGCATGGCTCTCATCAGCCGCTTGCGCTCCTGCGTGTATCCCACTCGATAGCGCGTACCCTGCACATACTGATCGACTGCGTCAGCAGCTTTACCAAGCTGTGCATCACGCAGATGCACAACCCGCTCACCAAGGGATGCTCTGGAGTCCATGCTGAGCTGGTCGGAATGTGTATGCGTCGCTTCTTCCCTCGTCCGCAGTATGGCCGGCTGCACCGGTGCCGGGGCAGTCTCCGCAGGCACGCTTGTTCTGGCAAAACGCGCTTTGAACCCTGTCCTGCCCAGTCTCGCGGTGTCTGTCATATTTGCCGTGTGCTGCTGATAGACCTCCCGCGGATCGGCATTCTGCTGTATGGCTGTCTGCTCCATCTGCTGCGCCATAGCATTTTGCTGTTCGAAGCGCTGCTCCTGCGCCTGTTGCTGTACCTGTTGTTCTACCTGCTGCATCTGCCGTGTATTTGTCTGCATCTGTCTGTGCTGTTGTCCGGGTGCGTTACACATATCAGTTTTCCTCCCCTAATTTTCCTATACACAAGATGGTCTGCTCAATGTCCGAATCCAGCAGACGTGTAAATACCTGCATCGCCTGCTCTGTCGACAGGATCATTTCTATTTTTAGATCATTTGTATGCGAATTGCTATGCGGATGATCCGCACAGCGGCTGGCGAGATCTTCTGCCGCACATGCCAGTAGTGGCACAAACACCTGCATACGTGCACGGTCTACCCAGCAATAATCCAAGCGGACGCCATCCCCATACATACTATAAAAAATCGCGCCATACAATTCCCCATCACGCAGCGCCACATACCCATTTGCCTGCGATCCCATATAACGGCTGATCCGCTCACCGGTCATATCTATCAGCCATTCATTCACAATATGCTTTTCCCGTGTCGTCAATTCATCTAACGAGCGAAACGCCCTGGTCTTCTTATATGCACTCCGCTCCTGCAGTGCGGTCTGAACCGTTTCTAAATCCGTGACTCCCAGTGGCAGTTCCATGAGCTCCATCTGAAAACCACAGGCTCTGAAAAATGCCAACAGCGCCAGATTATCCCTGCCCATCTCACACTCATACGCGACAGCCAGATTTCTGTCTTCTGCGTCCTGCAATTGTTCTGCTATCGCATTCACCATTTGACGTCCCAGTCCCCGGTGCCTGCATGTGCGGGTCACATAGACACTGCGCAGGATACATGCCATATCCTGTTCTTCCCAACAGGCTGCCCCAGCCGGCTGATCCTCAAACCTGATCCCGAGCGCATGTATCCCCCGGCTTCCCCTCATCAGCTCCACAAATATTTCTTCCGGCAAATACGGTGCCCACTGTGCACAATTCGTCTGATTCAGAGACTCTACACACATTCCATCCGCCCCTTTCTGCTATCATTTTCCGTTCATCGCTTCCAAAAAAGGTAACTATCCTTCCTTTGTTTTGAACCGAATAGTTACCTTTGATGTTATTGTTTGTATCCTGTTATTTATATCCCATCAGTTTTATGCTATAAGCCCTATGCTAGCAACACAGATTACTCATGGATTCCTAAGAACTCCTTGACTGCATCCGGCATCTGTGCCACTTCACATACATGGTCATGAACAACCGGTGCATTGCGGATCTCCTCGATCGCTTTCGGGATCTTTACATTGCCGATCTTGCTCAGCTCATCCACCAGTTCAAAATCTCCCATTGCATCATAACGCGCATCGATTGCCTTCATGACGCTTCTCGTAAACTTGAACGGTGATGCAGTGCTGGCGATCACAGTCTTTGCCGTATCACCAGAATTGGCACGGTATTTGTTGTATACGCTTGCTGCTACAGCCGTATGCGTATCAATGATATATCCGGTTCTGTCATACAGCTCCTTGATCGCAGCCGCGGTCTCTTCCTCCGTTGCATAGCCACCGGCAAAATCAGCCAGTTGCTCACGCATCTGCGGTGTGATC
>JBNMKT010000177.1:0-4452 GCA_050874485.1 bacterium | reverse complement strand
ATCTCCCTATCCGGTGGGGATATGACGGTATTAGAACTCGTGGAGAAATATCTGGATCAAAAACGAAACGTAAGAGACACGACTAAAGCAGGATACAAAACAGTGCTTAACCTTTTGAAAAAAGACAGAATGGGAAGTTGTAAAATTAACCGCATCAACACGATCGATGCCAAAGCATGGATTTTGAAATTGCAGTCAGAGGATGGGAAAAGCTACAGCAGTATCCATACAATACGCGGCGTTGTACGCCCTGCTTTTCAGATGGCATATGAGGCAGATCTGATCCGAAAGAACCCATTTGATTTTGAATTAGGGAATTTTCTGGTCAATGATTCAGTCAAAAGAAATGCGGTAACGCCAAAACAGGAGAAAGAATTTCTGAGTTTTGTTCAGCAGGACAGTCATTTTAGCGAGTGTTATGAGGGAATGTTTTTGCTCTTTAAGACTGGCTTGCGTATAGGAGAATTTTGTGGTCTTACGTTGCAAGACATTGATTTGAAGAAAAGAACAATCAACGTGGATCACCAGTTACAGTATGTAGGGAAAAGAGGAAAATACATCGAGAAAACCAAAACGGCGGCAGGCGTACGGGTGTTACCGATGTCAAAGGAAGTTTATGAATCCTTAAAAAGGGTTATTGAGAAGCGTCAGAAACCGAAAGTGGAGGAAATGATTGACGGCTATACAGGTTTTTTATTTTTAGACAGGCGTGGAAAACCAATGATGCCTTATCAGTGGGAAAAACGATTCCAGCATGCAGTCGAGAAATATAATAAAACCTATCGTGTGCAACTTCCAAAGATAACACCGCATGTGTGTCGGCATACATTTTGCACGAATGCAGCTAAGAGGGGAATATCAGTAGAAACGTTAAAGTATCTGATGGGACATACCGATAGTTCGGTTACGTTTAACGTTTATACGCACTGGAGCGTAGAAGATGCACGGCGGGAATTGCAACGTCTGGAAAAAGCAGAAAAAGAACTACAGAGCAGAGCTGGAAGTTTATAAAATAAATGAAAAATACGAATGAGCGCGGAGCGGTTATGACTGGGTCTGCGCTCATTTTTTATGTGAATATCACTCCAAAATATGGGAATATAATGAGATAAGAAAATGGCTGTAAAAAGGTAGGATGAGTACGAGCTGGAGTTTTACCTAGATTTGTACTCATTTTACTCACCAAGATATGGTAAAATATGCGAAGATATGCTAGGATGGGTTCATTAGGGTAACTGCTGGAAACATTGATAAAAGCTAGGAAAAATAAGGATATGCAAGGATATACAAAGATATGAGGGATAGAATAAAAGTGCTTATGGTATGCCACGGCAACATCTGCCGTTCCACCATGGCAGAAAGTGTATTTACATATATGGTAAACCGTGCTAATCTGGAATCTCTGTTTGAGATTGATTCCGCAGCGACGAGTCGGGAGGAGATCGGTAACGGACCGCATTATGGCACGGTGCGCAGGCTCGGGCAGGCGGGGATTCCGGTTGTGCCGCATCGGGCGAGGCAGATGACGAGAGAAGATTATCTGTATTATGATTATCTGATTGGAATGGATCGTGCAAATATTCGCAATATGACGCGGATTGCCGGAGGATCGGACGAGGCCGGAAAGATCTATAAGATGCTTTCGTTTGCAGATTATGAGAAGAACCGGAAACTGGCAGAGGCGAGAGATGTTGCAGATCCGTGGTATACTGGTGATTTTGAGGCGACTTATCAGGATATCGTAGTGGGTTGTGAAGGATTGCTCGCCTATTTATTAGAACAACAGGATCAGGAGAATTAACATGAGTATTTTAAATGTCGAACACCTATCGCATGGGTTTGGTGATCGTGCGATTTTTGAGGATGTATCGTTTCGCCTGTTAAAGGGTGAACATATTGGTTTGGTGGGTGCCAACGGAGAGGGTAAATCCACGTTTATGAATATTATCACCGGCAAGCTGATGCCGGATGAGGGTAAGGTCGAATGGGCGAAAAATGTCCGGGTTGGCTATCTGGATCAGCATACAGCGCTGCAAAAGGGGATGACGATCGAATCGGTGCTTAAATCTGCGTTTGACTATTTGTTCGAGATGGAAACGACGATGAATGGCATCTATGAAAGGCTCGGTGAGGCATCGCCGGAGGAGATGGACGAGCTGATGGCGGAGGCAGGGACGATACAGGATCTGCTCACAATGCATGATTTTTATATGATTGATGCGAAGGTGGAGGAGGTCGCCAGGGCACTCGGTATTCTGGATCTCGGGCTGGAGAAGGATGTCACGGATCTGAGTGGCGGACAGCGGACAAAGGTACTGATGGCAAAACTGCTGTTGGAGAAGCCGGATATTTTATTGCTGGACGAGCCAACAAACTATCTGGATGTGGAGCATATCGAGTGGCTGAAGCGCTATCTGAACGATTATGAGAATGCATTTATACTGATCTCGCATGATGTACCATTTTTGAACAGTGTGGTTAATCTGATCTATCACATGGATAATAAGCAGCTCAACCGCTATGTAGGCGATTATGATAAATTCATGGAAGTCTATGAGATGAAGAAGGCGCAGCTCGAGGCGGCGTATAATAAGCAGCAAAAAGAGATCGCGGATCTGAAGGATTTTGTGGCGCGCAACAAGGCGCGTGTAGCAACGCGGAATATGGCGATGTCGCGTCAGAAAAAACTTGATAAGATGGACATGATCGAGCTGGCAGCAGAAAAGCCAAAGCCGGAGTTTGACTTTCAGATGGCACGCACGCCTGGCAGATATATTTTCGAGACAAAGGATCTCGTGATCGGGTATGATGAGCCATTGTCTACGGAGCTGAATCTGCAGATGGAGCGCGGACAGAAGATCGTGCTGACCGGGGCGAACGGTATCGGCAAGACGACGCTTCTAAAGAGTATTCTGGGACTCATTAAGCCACTACAGGGACAGGTGGAACTAGGGGATTATCTGGAGATCGGATATTTTGAGCAGGAGATGGATCAGTCGATCACGACGACCTGCATCGAAGAGTTATGGAAAGAATTCCCGGTATATTCGCAGTATGAGATCCGCAGTGCGTTAGCAAAATGTGGGCTCACGACAAAGCATATCGAGAGTCAGGTGCGTGTGTTATCCGGTGGTGAGCAGGCAAAGGTACGTCTGTGCAAGCTGATGAACCGCGCAACGAATATCCTATTGTTGGACGAGCCGACAAACCATCTGGATGTGGAGGCAAAAGATGAATTAAAGAGTGCGCTGATGGATTACAAGGGCAGTATTCTTATGGTCTGTCATGAGCCAGAGTTTTATGATGGGCTGGCGACTGATGTATGGGATTGCTCACAGTGGACGACACGTTTATTGTAATAATTATAGAAGCTATTTTTAAAGGAGAGTAGGATGGAGGATATTTTTGTTACGTTTCCTGATCGGGAAGCGTTTGACCGGTATTGGAGTGAGGCATACGAGCCGCTGACTTATGAAGATGTTCGCGAGGCATATGAGAACTATGTAGAGGAAGCACAGAAGCATATTTTTATCAGTGATTATGAGGCAGGCGGTGCGATCAGCAGGGACGACTTTATGGATAATTTGTCAGAACAGGCGCAGTTTGCGTTTCAGGATGCATTGACGGAGAGTTTTTATGATAAGAATCCGGATGTATATGAGACGGCATTTACGATATTTGAGGAGGCACAGTTGCAGCAAAATGGAAAGGAAGCGATTGCGGCGACGTTTCATCAGGAGTATGATCGATTGTACCAGGAGTTTGTGAAACAGATGTTTGACACTTATTTTGCATAAAAAGGAGTAGCTGCTTGACAGAATTAGAACAGTATTACAATAAATTTAATGAGGAAAAACGTTTGCAGAGCCGTCACGGGCAGGTCGAATATCATACGACGATGCACTATATTCACCGTTATCTGGATATATTGACGAATGCGCGTGAAAAAAAGTGCGCCCCTCTTCGTATCATCGACATCGGCGCAGGCACTGGGCGCTACAGCGTGGCGCTGGCAGAGGAAGGATATGATGTGACAGCGGTCGAACTCGTGAAATACAATCTCGGTATTTTAAAGCAAAAGGGTGCAAACGTGAAAGCGTATCAGGGAAATGCACTGAAACTCAAGCGGTTTGCGGATGACAGCTTCGATCTGGCACTATTATTCGGCCCGATGTACCATCTGCATAGTGATGAGGAGCACGTGCAGGCGTTGTCGGAGGCAAAGCGTGTCGTTCGTCCGGGAGGATATATCATGGTTGCCTATGTGATGAATGACTACAGCGTAATCAAGTACGGCTTTATGGAAAACCACATCGCAGAGCGCGTAAAGCGTGGCGAACTGACGGATGATTTTCAGATTCTCCACAATGAGAATGAGTTATATGATTATGCGCGGCTGGAGCAGATCAACGCGTGGAATGCCACCGCAGGTCTTTCCAGAGAGCTCATGAT
>JBNMKT010000176.1:0-4458 GCA_050874485.1 bacterium | reverse complement strand
TCGAAGTGCAGTAGCGCATATTTTTTTGGACTTATGTTAGTTTGGGCTAACAAAAGATAGCTGCAAACAATAAAAGTTACATAACATATTACTATATAGAAAGGATATTATTATGGCAGTAAAAATTGCACTTGCCGGAAATCCGAACTGCGGCAAGACTACATTATTCAATGCGCTGACCGGATCAAACCAGTTCGTAGGAAACTGGCCGGGCGTAACTGTTGAGAAAAAAGAAGGAAAGCTGAAGGGCCATAAAGATGTTGTCATCATGGACCTTCCTGGAATCTACTCACTGTCTCCGTACACACTCGAGGAGGTTGTAGCGAGAAATTATTTGATCACTGAGCGTCCGGATGCGATCTTAAATATCGTAGACGGAACGAATCTGGAGCGTAACCTGTATCTGACGACACAGCTGTTAGAGCTGGGTATCCCGACTGTGATCGCAGTCAATATGGCAGATCTGGTAGCCAAGAGCGGAAACAAGATCCATCTCGAGGAACTGTCAAAGCAGCTCGGCTGCGAGGTCGTAGAGATCTCTGCATTAAAGGGAACCGGTGTGAAGAAGGCAGCAGAGAAGGTCGTTGCACAGGCTACTTCCAAGGCAGCAGCACCTGCACCCGTGACTTACGGCGCAGAGCTGGAGGATGCGATCCATTCTGTAGTAGCGAAGCTGAGTGGCGTACCCGAGGAGGAGAAGCGTTTCTTTGCCATCAAATTACTTGAGAGCGATGAGAAGATCTCCGCAAATCTGAAATCCGTTCCGGATGTATCACTTGATATCGAGAAATTAGAGAAAGCTATGGATGATGATGCAGAGAGTATCGTGACAAACGAGCGTTATCAGTATATTTCATCTATTATTGACAAGTGCATGACCAAGGCAAACAGCAAAGAGAAGCTGACTGTTTCAGACAAGATCGACCGTGTGGTGACAAACCGTATCTTAGCGCTTCCGATCTTTGCACTCGTTATGTTTATTGTGTACTATGTATCAGTTACGACCGTAGGTTCATTCGTTACTGACTGGACAAATGATGTATTATTCGGCGAGATCATTCCGCCTGCTATTGAGGCTGGTCTGAATGCGATCGGATGTGCAGACTGGCTGCAGGGCCTGATCCTCGATGGTATCGTAGCCGGTGTCGGAGCCGTACTCGGATTTGTACCTCAGATGCTTGTATTATTCTTCTTCCTCGCATTCTTAGAGGGATGTGGATATATGGCACGTATCGCGTTCATCATGGACCGTATTTTCCGTAAGTTTGGTTTATCAGGAAAGTCCTTCATCCCGATGTTGATCGGTTCTGGATGTGGAGTTCCCGGTGTCATGGCTTCGAGAACGATCGAGAATGACCGTGACCGTAAGATGACTATTATGACAACAACCTTTATTCCTTGTGGAGCGAAGCTGCCGATCATCGCTATGATCGCAGGTGCGTTCTTTAACAACTCCGGATGGGTTGCATGGAGTGCATGGCTCGTAGGTATCGCAGCTATCGTATGCTCTGGTATTATCTTAAAGAAGACAAAACTGTTCGCAGGAGAGCCTGCTCCGTTCGTTATGGAGCTGCCTGCTTACCACTGGCCGACCATCGGAAACGTACTTCGCTCTATGTGGGAGCGTGGATGGTCATTCATCAAGAAGGCTGGTACGATCATCACATTATCTACGATCGTTTTATGGTTCTTAATGAGCTTCGGATGGATCGATGGCAGCTTCACCATGCTTGAGGCTGAGCAGTTAAATGCTAGTATCCTTGCCAAGATCGGTACTGCGATCGCATGGATCTTCGCACCGCTGGGCTGGACCACGGCAGGTGAGGGCTGGAAGATGGCAGTCGCAGCCGTTACCGGACTGATCGCAAAGGAGAACGTTGTAGCTACATTTGGTATGCTGTACGGATTCGCAGAGGTCGCAGAGGATGGATCTGAGATCTGGGGTAACCTGGCACAGGCAATGACTCCGATCGCAGCATTCGGATTCATGGTATTCAACCTGTTATGTGCACCTTGTTTCGCAGCAATGGGTGCGATCAAGCGTGAGATGAACAGCGCAAAGTGGTTCTGGACAGCAATCGGCTATCAGTGTATCTTAGCCTACATCGTAGCAATGTGCATCTATCAGATCGGAACCGTATTCACAACAGGTGCATTTGGTATCGGAACAGTTGTAGCAATCCTGTTTATCGTTGGATTCTTATATTTGTTGTTCCGTCCCGCTCCGAAGGAGAACGAGCACAAAGCTGGTGCATTTGCAAAAGCAAACTAATTAGTAGATAATAGAACTGTCCAGAGTCAGAGCGATATGGCGAACGATCTCCGGGCAGTTTTTAAAATTGTAGTTAAAAGGAGGGTATATACCATGGGAACATTGATTGTATTGGTAGTGCTGGGCGCAGCGGTGGCCCTCATTATCCGTGGCATTGTCAAGGATAAGAAAAGCGGCAAATCATCGTGTGGTGGTGATTGCAGCAAATGTAAGGGCTGTCATTGAGTGCCGGATCGTCGGTACAGACACCAAAACTTAATATTCTTCGGTATTTGCGCAGACACCTTTACGGTTTCAGGAAAGGTGCTATAATGAGTATCGACACAGGGACAATGGCGTACTGAGTAGTACGTTATTGTCTCTTTTTTTCGTTAAAATTAAAAAGAAGCATACCTAAAGGAGGAGAACATCATGTTGAGAACTGATTTACCGAAAATCATTACTGAGACCGTGCCCGGACCGAAAGCAAAGGCACTCATTGACCGCAGAAAAGCTGCGACACCGACTGCAATCGGATGCGTGTATCCGGTAGCAATCGCGCGTGGCGAGGGTGCGATGATCGAGGACGTAG
This sequence comes from bacterium, assembly GCA_050874485.1. Classification (GTDB taxonomy): domain Bacteria; phylum Bacillota; class Clostridia; order Lachnospirales; family Lachnospiraceae; genus W0P33-017. The sequence continues at coordinate 1,615 of JBNMKT010000176.1, read as the reverse complement.
ATGGCAATAAATTTCTGGACTGGGTCGGAGGCGTCGGTGTGTTGAATATCGGCTATTCACAGCCGGAAGTCGTAGAGGCAGTAAAGGAACAGGCAGATAAGTATTTCCACGGTATGTTCAATATTGTGACACACGAGGGCTATGTTGCACTGGCAGAGAAGCTGTCGCAGATTGCTCCAGTCAAAGGTGATAAAAAGAAGGCATTTTTTGCAAACAGTGGTGCTGAGGCAGATGAGAATGCAGTAAAAGTAGCAAAAGCATTTACCAGGCGCAATAATATTATCGTATTTTCCGGTGCGTTCCACGGACGTACATTGCTCACGATGTCTATGACGTCGAAAAAAGCATATGCGGTCGGCATGGGGCCGTTCCCGGATGGCGTATACCGTGCGCAATTCCCGTATTATTACCGCAATCCGGAAGGAATGCCTGCAGATAAAGCCTGTGACTATTATCTGTCATCGATACAGGCAGTATTTGAACAGTGTGCACCGGCAGATACGATCGCCGCGATCGTCGTAGAGCCGCTGCAGGGTGAGGGCGGATTCATCCCGGCGCCGATCGAATGGGTGAAGGCAGTCCGGAAGATCTGTGATGACAATGGAATCATGCTGATCGCAGATGAGGTACAGAGCGGATTCTGCCGTACCGGACGCATGTTTGCGACTGATTATTGGAAGGAAGCCGGTGTGCAGCCTGATATCATAGCAACTGCCAAATCGATCGCAGCCGGTGTTCCGCTGTCAGCGATCATCGCCAGAGAGGAGATCATGGAGGCACCTGCAAAGGGCACGATCGGCGGTACCTTCTGTGGCAACGCACTCGCATGTGCCGCAGCGTTAAAGACGATTGAGATCATGGAGCGGGATCATCTGGCTGATCGTTCACTTGAGATCGGTAAAAAAGTCACTGACCGTTATCATGACTGGCAGAAGAAATATCGCTGCATCGGAGATATCCGTGGGCTCGGCGGTATGATCGGACTGGAACTCGTAAAGGATCAGGAGAGCAAGGAGCCGGATGCACCGCTTACGGCAGCATTGATTCAGGAATGTGCAAAAAATGGTCTGTTGATCGAGAATGCGGGTACTTACGGCAACGTGATCCGTTTCCTTGGACCGCTTGTGATGACAGATGAACAGTTGGAAGCAGGTTTGGAGATCATGGAAAAAGCACTTGTAAAGTGTCTGGATGAGGAGTAGAGACATGCAGCAGTTAATGATAAGACCAACGATACATAAATTTGACACCGCACAGGAGTTTGCGGAAGGTTTTGCAATCGGAAAAGGAGATCTGATTCTGACGAATCAGTATATCTATGAGCCGTATTTCGGATCACTCGGTCTGGATTGTGATGTCATCTATCAGGAAAAATACGGAGCAGGAGAGCCTTCGGATGATATGGCAGAGGCCATCTATGCAGATATCTATGCAGACGGTAAAGAAGCCCCCCGCCGTATCATTGCGATCGGTGGAGGTACGATTCTCGATCTGGCCAAGCTGTATGCATTGAAGCAGACATCACCGATTCTGGATCTGTATGATGGCAAGATCCCGGTAGAGAAGGATAAAGAACTGATACTGGTTCCGACGACATGTGGCACAGGATCGGAAG
>JBNMKT010000175.1:0-4676 GCA_050874485.1 bacterium | reverse complement strand
GTGTTTACCTCTCTCTTTCTTATTTTTTCTTTAAATAATTTATTATAATTTTTAAAGATATTCTAATCTTGCAGAACTACCTTCTACTCGATCGTGATTATTTTAACATTCTTTTTCCTATCCGTAAAGTAGTTATTTCACTGACCTCTAAAAATTTTGTGGAACGCTTTGATCCGGCTGCAAAACCGCTGTTACACAAATTGTTAAAATTTTATTAATTTTCAGATTTCTGTTTTTTTTTTCATACAAACTATGGTATGATAGACATTCAAAGGCAATTTTTAAAAAATTATGAGGGAAAAGGAGGCGTATCTATATGGAACGTAATTTTGCCGAAATTACTCCCGAACTCGCAGAACTTGCGCAGCGAAGCATTGGCTCCTACTGCATTGATCCGGCATTATATACAACCTATGATGTAAAACGCGGACTTCGTGATCTGAACGGAAAAGGTGTCCTCGTCGGACTCACTGAGATCTCGGAGGTGAATGCCACCAAAATCGTAGATGGAAAATCCGTGCCCGCAGAAGGACAGCTCTACTATCGCGGTTACAATGTGCAGGATCTGGTACGAGGTATCAAACCTGACAGCCACTTTGGATACGAGGAATGTACTTATCTGTTACTGTTTGGCGAACTGCCGACCGAGGAGCAGCTCCGGCAGTTCTGCGCGCTGTTAGCAGACTACCGCACACTGCCGACCAGTTTTGTGCGTGATATTATTATGAAAGCTCCCAGCAAGGATATGATGAACACGCTTGCACGCAGTGTATTGACACTCTATTCTTATGATGACGCAGCCAACGACACCTCCGCGCCGAACGTACTGCGCCAGTGTCTGCAGCTCATCAGCTTATTTCCTCTGCTGTCTGTCTACGGATATCAGGCATACCGCCATTACCACGACGGAGACAGCCTGTTCATCCACACACCGGAACCACATCTGTCTACAGCCGAGACCATCCTGTATACACTCCGTCCGGACAAGACATATACCCCGCTCGAAGCCAAATTATTGGACATCGCACTGATCCTGCATATGGAGCATGGCGGCGGTAACAACTCTACCTTTACGACCCATCTCGTATCGTCCTCCGGCACGGATACGTATTCTGTCATCGCTGCCTCACTCGGATCACTGAAAGGTCCCAAGCACGGCGGCGCGAACATCAAAGTCGTACAGATGTTCGAGACAATGAAGCGTGAGATCAAGGACTGGACGGATGAGGATGAAGTGAGCAATTACCTGCGCAGGCTGCTGCACAAGGATGCATTTGACAAGGCTGGCCTCATCTATGGTATGGGTCATGCGGTCTACTCCCTGTCTGACCCGCGTGCCGTCATCTTCCGCTCCTTCGTAGAACGCCTGTCGATCGAGAAAGGCTATGAGAAGGAATTTGCACTGTATGCCATGGTCGAGCGTCTGGCACCGCAGATCATCTCTGCAGAACGCAAAATCTACAAAGGTGTCAGCCCGAACGTAGACTTCTACAGTGGCTTTGTATATTCCATGCTGGATCTCCCGCTGGAGCTGTACACACCAATCTTTGCGATCGCGCGTATCGCAGGCTGGAGTGCACACCGCATGGAGGAGCTCTGCTGTGGCGGCAAGATCATGCGTCCCGCATATATGAGCATCTCAGAGCACCGGGATTATATACCCATGAGCGAACGTTAGCATATATTGTACAAAAAAACTGCAGTCCGGCCGGCTGCAGTTTTTTCATGCTATTTAATATATTTTGCTTTGTTCTTCTTTGTCGCACGCAGGAACCATACACACAGGATCAGGAACAATGCGACCGCACCGAAATTGAGCATCGGTACTTCCAGATATTTATCGTTCACATAGCCGATGACACCATAGGCCATCGCCATGACACCAAAGATGATCAGCGGTTTGAACATCGCTTCACAAAATCCCTTTGCATCCTTCGCGCCGACCAGCTCTGCCTGATTGATAATCAGATTGGACGGCTGTCCGGTACGCTTCATCTGATAACCACTGTAGATCATGTACACTCCATAAAAGAAAATAATAAAGTCAAAAAGCACCATAAAAGAATCTGAATTCATAGAATTACCTCATTTCATTTGTTTATTTGCCATATGCATTCGAATAAATTATACTCTATCTGCGATTATTTGCCAAGTAAAATCCTGAAATATGCGAAAACTCGGTTGCCTTGAGCCGTAAAAAGTTGTATATTTTTAATATACGCTATGAAGGCAGTACAGTTTCATAGCCACATACAATCACAATTTTTTGTAAAGGAGTACACGTATGCAGTTAAAAGATGCAAAAATTCTGATTGGCGATGATTCGATTCTCGCCCGTAAACAGCTCAAGGATGTCCTGGCCTCTCTCGGTGCTACACGTTTCGTGGAAGCGGTGAACGGAAATGAGGCCGTTGAAAAATTTATTGCCGAAAAACCCGATCTGATCTTTTTAGATATTATCATGCCAATCAAAGACGGTATCTCCGCAGTCAAAGAGATCATCGCCGAAGATGCAGCCGCCCAGATCATTATTGTTTCTTCCGTCGGTACACAACATCAGCTCAAGGCAGCGATTGAAGCAGGTGCAAAGGACTTTGTCCAGAAACCGATCAATGCAGATCAGATTGCTACTATCGTTTCTTCCAGATTCGAATAAATCGTTGCCACTCACAATCATTCATTATACGAATAGAGGATGTAGTTATGTTTGTACAGTTTTTTGGAGGTTTTTTACTAAATAAGGGGGCTGTGACACGAGAACAGCTCATCGATGCAATGGAGAAAGAATCTACCTCGCACATTCAGCTCGGTACGCTTGCGATGCATGCAGGACTCATGAATGCGGAGCAGATCGAAGATGTCCGCATCACCCAGACGCATACCGACAAACGTTTTGGTGAGATCTGTGTAGCCAAAGGCTACCTGACTGAGAACCAGGTCGATGATCTGCTGGCATCCCAGTATCCGAAATACCTGCTGCTTGGTCAGGTACTCGAGGAGCAGGGTGTATTTGATCAGAATGCATTCAACAGTCTGGTTCAGGAATATATTACCGAGAATTCGATTCCAGAGGAAGATCTCTCCAATAAAAATGAAGGCAGCATTCCCGGTCTGGTCAGGGATTATTGCTGTGAATTTCCCAGCACGAACAAGGAATATCAGCTTGAATACATCGAGCTCCTGTTGAATAACCTGATCCGTTTTATCGGCAGCGACTTCACTCTGCTGCACCCGGTCATCTACGCTTCCGGTTACCCGGCACAAAAGTATGCCACACAGATGATCACCGGCAGCTATCCGGTATCCGTCGTTCTCGACATGACAGAAGACACCGCGATTAAATTTGCCAGCCGTTATGCGTCTGAAGAATTTGATTCGTTTGACGAATATGTGCAGGCTTCCATGGAAGATTTTCTGAATCTGCACAATGGTCTGTTCAATGTCAACATCTCCAACAGTTATTCGGACGAACTCGGACTCGAGCCGCCGATGTCAGGTGAAAAGACGCAGATCGAGAGTCAGGCGCCGATGTACATGTTCCCGGCACTGTTTTCTTTCGGCATCGTGAATATCGTGTTATCCGAACTCTAATCTTACATATAAAAAGAAAACCCGACGGCATATCTGTACAATGACAGACAGCGTCGGGTTTTCTATTGTTTATCCATGATAATCATTCAGGTTCGTATGCGTGATCTTGCCGAAATCCCGGATAAAATCCTCATATTTCATATAAAATTGTCCATAGGTCTCATCCGAAGATGTCGACAGCATCGAATCACTCATCCCACGACTGCCGTCTTCGCGGTACTGCAAGGAATGCATGCTGTATGGATTGCGCAGCAGCACCAGGCGCTGTCCATCTCGGATCTCGCCACCCATGACCGTATAGGCATGACCGGAATTGAGTCCGTCCGCCCCCTCCTGTCCGCTGCCCGCATTGTACACTACATGGTTTTCCCTCGCATGACAGATCTGTTCAAACAGGTCATCCGCCTGAGCCAGTTGTTCTATCTCCTGCTCATTCATCACACTTTTATTCATGTCTACATGTTCTTCGATACCGAGCAGGCGTTCTAAAAACTGCCCGCCCTCTCCATACCACAGTGACTGATAACCAGTGCTTCCGTTTCTACCCACATAGGCACATGCCTTCTCGATCATCTGCATCCACAATGCCCCCGCAGACAGTGCGTCCACGCCTCCCATCACACGCGGAATCTCCTTTTTCACACGCACATATACTGGCACGAGTTGTGTCTGTTCAATCTCATCTTCCTCAATAAATTCAAAATCTTCATCTGCGATTTCGCTGCTCGTCTCATCCTCCGTTGGATCATGCGGTGCTGCCTGACGCGGCACAACACGGCGTTCAAATAATCGCACAGTCACTGTGCCGTCTCCGTCATCCTTCAGACACTGCTTGATGAGTGACGGATCACATTCGACGAGGCCTCCGACACTGGCTACCATATAGCAGTTTGACACGAGCCGCTGTTTGAGATCATTGATCGTCGGCTCATGGGAAAATAACGGTGTATCCCGCTGGTCACTCCATGTCGAAACCGCCCGCAGCAGTGCATTTCTGCTCGATCCACTGCCACTGTGCCCGGTTTCCTTTGGTTTTTCTGATGTATGATCCATCACTTGTGCATCTGCCGGTATCTCCAGTGTAC
>JBNMKT010000174.1:0-4728 GCA_050874485.1 bacterium | reverse complement strand
TCTTTGCCGTATTGTTGTGGATAAAGAGTCACAAAACTATGTGATGGCAGAGGTCGTCGGTTTTCACGATAACCGTCTGCTGCTCATGCCTTACGAGAGCATGGACGGAATCGGAGTTGGATGTGTCGTAGAGAATACGGGGCATCCACTTACTGTTTCTGTGGGCGATGAACTGCTTGGACACACGCTGGATGGTCTTGGCAGACCGACAGACACGGAGAATGAGATTGTATTGCCGGTGCAGTATCCTGCGGATTGTCTGCCGCCGGATCCGATGAAACGAAAGATCATTGATCAGGTGCTGCCGCTAGGCGTGAAGGCGGTCGATGGACTGCTGACGGTCGGCAGGGGACAGCGTATCGGTATTTTTGCCGGTTCCGGTGTGGGAAAAAGTACATTGATGGGTATGTTTGCCAGAAATACAAAGGCAGATATCAATGTGATCGCACTGATCGGAGAGCGAGGCAGGGAGGTACGTGAGTTTATCGAACGTGACCTCGGACCGGAAGGTATGGCACGATCTGTTGTGGTAGTAGCGACTTCTGATAAACCGGCATTGATTCGTAAAAAGGCAGCGATGACTGCGACCGCGATTGCAGAATATTTTCGTGATCAGGGCAGGGATGTACTGCTTATGATGGATTCGCTGACTCGTTTTTCCATGGCACAGCGTGAGATTGGACTGGCTTCCGGTGAGCCGCCGGTGACGAGAGGCTATCCGCCCAGTGTGTATGCGGAACTGCCGAAGCTGCTGGAGCGCGCAGGTACCTCAGACCGTGGATCGATCACAGGGCTGTATACGGTACTGGTAGACGGAGATGATTTTAATGAGCCGATCACGGATACGGCGCGTGGTATTCTCGATGGACACATTGTACTGAACCGTAAGCTGGCGCAGAAAAATCATTATCCGGCGATTGATGTACTGGCCAGTATCTCCCGTGTCATGAGTTCGATTGCGTCAAAAGAACAAAAAGAATATGCAGGTAAACTCAAAAATGTCATGGCGACTTATGCAGAGGCAGAGGATCTGATCAATATCGGGGCATATAAGAGTGGTTCGAACCCGGAGATCGATTATGCGATTGCAAAAAACAAGTCGGTAAACGAATTTCTGCTGCAGCGGACGGACGAAAAATTTGAATTCGACCAGGAAGTAGAACTGTTGAGACAGATATTTGCAGAGTAAGCAAGAATAAGAACAAATAAGGACTATAGATCATGGCAAAGTTTGTATACCGGATGCAGAGCATTCTGGATATCAAATATAAACTGGAGGAGCAGGAGCGGACGGCTTACGGTATCGCCAGCCAGAAGCTGCAGGAGGAGAACGCGAAGCTGCAGCAGCTCATGCTGCGGCGTATGCAGTATGAAAAACATGCTGCGGAGCTGGCAATCGGTACGATTGACGTGCGGGCAGTTCAGGAAAATAAGCGTGCGATCGATGTGATGAAGTCATTGATCCGCGATCAGATTCTAAAGGTGCATGCGGCAGAGAAGAATGTGGAGCTGGCCAGAAAACGGCTGCAGGCAGTCATGGTGGAGCGAAAGTCGCATGAAAAGCTGCGGGAGAAAGCATTTGAACAATTCAAGCAGGAACTCGCAGTGGAAGAAGCAAAAGAGATTGATCAGCTTGTAAGTTTTACTTATCACGATCACACAGACGAAACGTAAAGGCGGTGTCAGATATGGCAGAAGAAACGGAAGTAAAGAAAACAAAGGCGGAGCTCATACAGGAGAAGGCAGCGAAAAAAGCCGAAAAAGCAGCGGCCAAAGAGGAAAAACGCAAAGAAAAGCTGCGCAAAAAAGGCATTGATCCCGATGATCCGGATTTTGATGATGACGGAGGTGTCGGCGGTAAACTCGCGGTAGCACTCGCAACGGTTATCATCATTGCCATCTGGCTGGGCATACTGGTGCTCGTCATTAAATGGGATGTCGGTGGATTCGGATCGACCGTCATGTACCCGATCTTAAAAGACGTGCCGTATATCAACAAGATTCTCCCGGATGTGGAGGAGCCGATTGAGCAGCAGCAGTATCCGTATACCACGCTTGATGAGGCGACTACTTATGTGAAACAGCTGGAGCAGCAGCTGTCAAAAGAAAAGCAGAAAGTCGATAAGAAAAATGAAAAAATCAAGGAGCTGAAGGCACAGCTGAAAAAGCTGTCTGCTTATGAGCAAAAGGAGTCTGAGTTTGAAAAACTCAAACAAAAATTCGACGAGGAGGTTGTGTTTTCAGACAATGCGCCCGATATAAGTAATTATCAGCAGTACTATGAATCCATTGATCCGACCAATGCACAGATCATCTACAGACAGGTGCTCGAACAGCAGAAGCAGAGCGAAGAACTGGATGATTATGTAAAGACATATTCTTCTATGAAAGCCAAAAATGCGGCAGCAATTTTTGACACGATGGTAGGAGATAATTCACAGCTGGTAGCGGACATTTTAAATGGCATGGATGCTGAGTCGCGTGCGAATATTCTCGCAGCAATGAATGCCGACAATGCGGCAATCATCACAGAGATCTTAGAGCCATAGGCTTTTAAGATAAATCAATAAAATTATAAAAAAGAAAGGAGGAAGATGACAATGACACAGATCGCTGGTTTGGGTATGGGTACAGCCAATGTATCTAACACAAAAGCAGCTGCAGGCGAACCGACCAAAGAGGTATTCGAGCAGTTTGCCAGCATCATGAATCAGAGCACACAGGGTTATTTCAACTTAAAGACTGACAACAGTGCTTATGCCGGTGTGCAGACGAAGAGTGTCAAAGCAGCTGACCGTACCGATGCATCCGGACAGGACTACGCCGCATTCCGCAGCAGCAGCCGACAGATCAGTCAGGCAAATCGCAGTGATACCGCAAAAGTGGATACCGCTCTGGTGGAAAAAGTCCAGACACTCACAAAAGATGTAAAAGATGCCGTACAGGAGACGATGGATGTCTCAGAAGAAGAACTGACACAGGCGATGGAATTGCTCGGGCTCAGTGACATGGACCTGCTTCAGCCGCAGAATCTGATGCAGCTCGTCGGACAGCTCACAGGCAGTGATGATGTCAGTGTCCTGCTCACAAATGACGGTGTCCAGCAACTCATGCAGGATGTGACAGAGTTGTTTGCAAATTTTCAGCAGCAAAACGGGATGAGCAGCAATGACTTTTCAGATCTGCTGACACAGCTTTCCATGAACATCGATGAACTGGAGGAACAGATCAAAGCACAGTTGGGTATCGCAGATGATACACAGGCGGATGTGCAGACAGATGTCCTGACAGAACAGGTGGTGCAGGATGAACTTCATCCCGAACAGAAAGACGCACAGACAGGAGTATTTTCTTCTGCGCTGCAGCAGTCCGGGGAACAGACGATGCAGGTGCAGACGAATGATCAGACAAACGTAGCGCAGGATGCTGATGTGACCATTCAGCAGGTGACACCGCTGACAGAAGAGGCTGCCGCACAGACGACCGGTGAAGAGACCGGAAGTATGACAGACAGCAGTTCAGACACACAGACAGATCATAGCTTTGACGAGCAGATGGATCTGACGGATGAATCGCAGCAGGTGATGTATCAGGATCAGACAGCACCGAATACACAATCCGTGATGCAGACAACAGAGGTACCGCAGGCAGATTCGATGATCCGCTATGAATCTCTGATGAACCAGATGGAGGGACTTGCGCGTGCATTCGCATCGACGGAAGGCACCACACTTCAGATGCAGCTCAATCCGGAGAGCCTGGGCAGACTGGTGCTCACTGTGACGGAAAAACATGGAAATGTAACTGCACAGATTACCGCGACCAATGAACAGGTCAAGGAAGCACTGCAGGCACAGATGGTAGAGCTTCATTCTACGCTGCAGGCACAGGGTATCAAGGTCGAAGCCGTAGAGGTGACAGTCGCGACCCACGAATTTGAACAGAATCTGGACGGAAATGCATCCGCAAATGCACAGATGCAGGAACAGAGCGATTCGCAGTCCGGTAGCAGACCAAACAGTGGCCGGAGAAATCTGGATCAAAATGTACTGGAAGGCATTGGTGGACAGTTGACAGAAGAAGAGTCACTGGCTGCGCAGATGATGCGCGATAACGGTGGCAGCGTGGATTACACCGCATAGCAATTAAAAATAATAAAAAATGAAATAGAAAGGAGAAAATTCGAAATGGCTTTATGGCAGAAAGTTGAGAATGGCAAGGTCGTAGATACATCAGCCAGTGCGACATCGTCTTCCAAAGAAAAGAAGACAAATAATCTGGATAAGGATGATTTCCTGAATCTGCTTGTCGCACAGATGAAGTATCAGGACCCGTTAGAGCCGCAGTCAAATACAGAATATGTATCACAGTTAGCTACATTCACACAGGTAGAAGCTACAGAGAATATGGCGAACACGGCTGAGAATTTACAGGCCAACAACCTGATTGGAAAGACAGTCATTATGCGTCCGACTAATTCCGTGACCGGAGAGACGAGTGATGTCATGGGTGTTGTTGATTATGTGATGAAAGAGGGCAGCAATGTCTATCTGTCAGTCAACGGTGCGCTGTACAATCTGGATGATCTGTACACCGTAGCAGATTCTGAATACATGGATGCAGTAGTCATCGCAGATGATTTTGAGACGACAGTCAGCCAGATGCCGGATGCAGATCATGTATCACTGGCAGATGAGGACGTATTCAAGCATGTGCGTGAACAGTATG
>JBNMKT010000173.1:0-4748 GCA_050874485.1 bacterium | reverse complement strand
TCGAGGAGGCAGGTATCTCGCCGGATCAGCTGTGTACATGTATTTCGTCACAACAGATCATGCAGCTTGTCACAGTCATCAGGCATTTCAGAGTACCGGTCAGCGCCGTGCGCTCCTTTGAGCAGGCGCAGGTGACGGCAGGTGGTGTGGTGACGGATGAGGTATGTGCCGATACGATGGAATCAAAGCTGGTACATGGATTGTATTTTGCAGGTGAGATGCTGGACGTAGATGGAATCTGCGGTGGATTTAATCTGCAATGGGCCTGGTCGAGTGGTGCTATTGCCGGCAGACACGCAGCAGACACGATTTAGACAGGGAGTAGACAGTCATGATCAGAATTCAACAGTTAAAACTACCGCTCATCCATAATGAGCAGATGATAGAAGAAAAGATCTGTGCCGTACTGGGCATCCATGTTGGTCAGGAGTTCCGCTATGAAATCATCCGGCGTTCTGTCGATGCACGGAAAAAGCCTCAGCTTTTTTACGTGTATACGGTCGATGTGTCGATGAGTGGTGAGGCCAGACTCGTTAAAAAACTACATAAACCGAACATACAGCTCGTGCAAAAGAGCCGTTATCACTTCACAAAGCCCGGTGCAGATGCTATGAGGCATCGGCCGGTGGTCGTGGGTGCCGGCCCCGCGGGCTTGTTCTGTGCATACGAACTCGCATTACACGGATACCGGCCACTGATATTAGAACGCGGAAAACGTGTGGATGAGCGCACAGCGGATGTGGTCAGATTCTGGGAGCAGGGTATCTTAGACCCGTCATCCAATGTACAGTTTGGGGAAGGCGGCGCCGGGACATTTTCAGATGGCAAACTTAACACTCTGGTGAAGGATCCCGTTGGGCGAGGCAGACATGTACTGGAGATATTTTGTAAATGTGGTGCACCATCTGAGATCCTCTATGACAACAAACCACACATCGGTACAGATGTTCTGACGGATGTGATCCGCAATCTGCGTGAGGAGATCCTGCGATTGGGCGGCAAATTCATGTTTGAGACATGTATGACGGATCTGGTCTGTCAGGATGACCGGCTGGTCGGACTCACGGTTCACGGGCCACATGGGGAGCAGCAGATCGATACGGAGCTTGCGGTGCTTGCGCCCGGCCATTCGGCCAGAGATACGTTTGAGATGCTTGCGCACAAGACACTACTGATGGAGCCGAAGTCATTCGCAGTTGGTTTCCGTGTTGAGCATCCGCAGACGATGATCAATGAGAGCCAGTACGGTGCAGATGCGGATATGGAGCATCTGCCTGTAGCACCGTATAAGGTGACGGCCAATTTTCCGGGACAGAGAGGGGTCTACTCGTTTTGTATGTGCCCGGGTGGATATGTCGTCAATGCATCATCAGAGGAAGGTCATCTGGCGGTCAACGGCATGAGCTATTACCGCCGTGACAGCCACAACGCCAATTCTGCGATCATTGTATCGGTGACGCCTGCGGATTTTCCGGGGACGGATGCATTGGCCGGTGTACGTTTTCAGCGTGCGCTGGAGCGTCATGCGTATGAACTGTGTGACGGTAAGATTCCGCAGCAGTTGTATGCGGATTTTAAGGAGATGCGTAGATCGACGGATTACGGTGATTTCGACAGCTGCATCAAGGGCGCGGCCGGTTTTGGTGCATTACATGAATTGCTGACAGAAGATATGAACCGGTGCTTTGTGGCCGGTATGGAACAGTTTGGCCAGAGACTGCACGGATTTGACCGCAGGGATGCCATTTTATCCGGTATTGAGAGCCGTACTTCGTCACCACTTCGGATTGTGAGAAACGAACAATATGAGAGCAGTATTCATGGCTTATATCCGTGCGGAGAAGGCGCCGGCTATGCAGGCGGGATCACATCTGCAGCGATGGATGGGATCAAGGTTGCGGAGGCGATTGCCAGACAATATCATCCGTGATAAATAGAATTAGGAGGAACATGATGGCTGAGTATTCACCCATGATGCAACATTATTTGCAGACAAAGCAGGAACATCAGGATTGTATCCTTTTTTACAGGCTGGGCGATTTTTATGAGATGTTTTTTGAAGATGCACAGATTGCATCCAAAGAACTGGAGCTGACACTGACCGGAAAACAGTGCGGCATGGAGGAACGGGCACCGATGTGTGGTGTGCCGTTTCATGCGGCCGATACATATATCAACCGTCTCGTGGCGAAGGGCTATAAAGTGGCGATCTGTGAGCAGATCGGGGATCCGAAACTATCCAAGGGGATCGTAGAACGTCAGGTCATCCGTATTGTGACACCTGGTACGAATACCGATGTGGCATCCTTAGATGAATCTAAAAATAATTATCTGATGTGCATTTATTGTGATGAGGCCGTATTTGGTGTGTCGACAGCAGATGTATCGACCGGAGATTATTTTGTGACGGAGATCGATACGACACAGAAACTGATGGATGAGATCCAGAAGTTTGCACCGGCGGAGATCATCTGCAACGAAGCGCTGTTTTTGAGCACGCTCGATATCGAGATGCTGCGAAACAGACTGGGGATTACAGTGACAGCACTCGATTCGTGGTACTTTACCGATGATACCGCCAAAGGTATCTTATTAGATCATTTTCATGTCAGACAGCTTGATGGACTCGGACTGGCAGATTATCTGTCCGGCACGCTGGCGGCAGGTGCCCTGCTCAAATATCTGTATGAAACGCAGATGAATGGGCTGGAGCATATGGCAGATATCAAGCCGTATTCCACAAGTGCATTTATGGTGCTCGATTCGGCGACCAGACGCAATCTGGAACTGGTCGAGACAATGCGCGAGAAAAATAAAAAAGGCTCTCTATTGTGGGTGCTTGATAAGACGAAAACAGCCATGGGCGCACGGCTGCTGCGTACCTATGTGGAACAGCCACTGATCAAAAAAGATGAAATCGAGGCGCGCTATGATGCGATCGAGGAGCTGAACCAGAATATCATGAGCCGGGAGGAGATGAGTGAATATCTGGGTCCGGTCTATGATCTGGAGCGTCTGATCACCAGAATCAGTTATCAGACCGCAAACCCACGCGATTTAATCGCATTTAAAAATTCCCTGCAGATGCTGCCGCCGATCCGTATGGTACTCTCGGAGTTTCATGCCAGGGCACTGACAGACTTATTCGAACAGATGGATGGTCTCGAGGATATTTTCAGTTGGATCGATGAGGCGATTGTGGAAGATCCGCCACTGTCCGTACATGATGGAAATATTATAAAAGAAGGCTATTTTGAAGAAGTCGACCGGCTGCGGAAGGCCAAGACAGAGGGAAAAAACTGGCTCGCACAGATCGAAGCCTCTGAGCGTGAAAAGACCGGTATCAAAAATCTGAGAATCAAATATAACAAGGTGTTTGGCTATTATCTGGAAGTGACTAATTCCTATAAGGATCTGGTGCCGGATTATTATATGCGCAAGCAGACACTGACGAATGCAGAACGATATATTACACCGGAGCTGAAGGAACTGGAGGAGACGATCCTCGGAGCCGAGGACAAGCTGGTACAGCTCGAATACGAATTATTCCGTCAGCTGCGCGAGAAGATCACCGGGGAGGTGACACGTATCCAGCGCTCTGCCAAGGCGATCGCAGGGCTCGATGTACTGATCTCTTTTGCAAAGGTAGCTGATACACAGCATTATTGCCGTCCGCATATCAACGAGAACGGAACGCTGATGATCCATGACGGCAGACATCCGGTTGTAGAAAAAATGATGAACAATGATATGTTCATCCCGAATGATACACATCTGGATAATGGGAAAAACAGGATTTCCATTATTACGGGTCCGAATATGGCAGGAAAGTCAACGTATATGCGTCAGACTGCACTTATCGTACTCATGGCACAGATCGGAAGCTTTGTACCTGCCGCAGAAGCGGATATCGGACTGGTAGATCGCATTTTTACCCGTGTCGGGGCCAGTGATGATCTGGCAAGCGGTCAGAGTACATTTATGGTTGAGATGAACGAAGTGGCGAATATCTTGCGCAATGCGACATCGAACAGTCTGCTTATTTTAGATGAGATCGGACGCGGTACGTCGACTTTTGACGGATTATCCATCGCCTGGGCGGTCGTCGAACATATCAGTAATCCGAAGCTGCTCGGTGCCAAGACACTGTTTGCGACGCATTATCATGAGCTGACCGAACTGGAGGGCAAACTCGACAATGTCAATAATTATTGCATTGCGGTCAAGGAAAAAGGCGATGACATCGTATTCCTGCGCAAGATCGTAAAGGGTGGTGCAGACCGCAGTTATGGTATCCAGGTCGCGAAACTGGCAGGTGTGCCGGACTCGGTGATCAACCGTGCCAAGGAGATCTGTCAGGAACTGATCGAAAACAATATCACGTGTGGCGTGGAGAGCCTCTCTCCAGATAAACGATCACACAAAAAAGTCAAAAAACTCGATGAAGTAGACCAGAATCAGATCTCGCTGTTTGACACCGTGGATGATGATGACATCTTAAAAGAACTCAAAGACCTGGATCTTGGAAATTATACGCCGATCGAAGCATTAAACAAATTATATGAGCTGCAGGGCAAACTAAAAAACCGCTGGTAGTGTATAATAAGCGTTTGCAAGAGGACTTTCATCATCCGGGCTACGGCTGTGGGCGCAGTAGTATTCTGATCAAGCTGCTCCGGTTGCCCGGCGGTGTCTCGCTGTTTCTTCAGCCTTGGCTCGATGTGTCTTTCGCTTTGCTCACACACATA
>JBNMKT010000172.1:0-4768 GCA_050874485.1 bacterium | reverse complement strand
TGTATCGTCGTATTATTAATAGAAATAACCGTCTGCGCAGACTGTTAGAGCTGAATGCACCTGATATCATCGTGCGCAATGAGAAGCGTATGCTGCAGGAGGCAGTAGATGCGTTGATCGATAACGGACGTAGAGGCCGCCCGGTTACCGGACCTGGAAACCGTGCATTGAAGTCTCTGTCAGATATGTTAAAGGGTAAATCCGGACGTTTCCGTCAGAACCTGTTAGGAAAGCGTGTAGACTACTCCGGACGTTCCGTTATCGTTGTAGAGCCGAAGCTGAAGATCTATCAGTGTGGTCTGCCCAAGGAGATGGCGATCGAGCTGTTCAAGCCGTTCGTTATGAAGGAGCTGGTATCCAATGGTACTGCTCATAATATTAAGAGTGCAAAGAAGATGGTGGAGCGTCTGCAGACAGAAGTCTGGGATGTGCTCGAGGATGTCATCAAGGAGCATCCGGTTATGCTGAACCGTGCCCCTACACTGCATAGATTAGGAATCCAGGCGTTCGAGCCGATTCTGGTTGAAGGTAAGGCAATCAAGCTGCATCCGCTCGTATGTACCGCGTTCAATGCCGATTTCGATGGAGACCAGATGGCTGTCCATCTTCCGTTATCACAGGAAGCACAGGCAGAGTGCCGCTTTATGCTGCTCTCACCGAACAACCTGCTGAAGCCTTCTGATGGAGGTCCTGTAGCGGTTCCTTCACAGGATATGGTCCTTGGTATTTACTATCTGACCATGGACAAAGTGCCTGATTTCACAAAAGACGGTGTTGAGACTGTCAGTGATAAGGTATATGATTCCAAAGATCAGTTGAAGGCTGCGCTCGATGCTGGTGAGATTCACGTGGATGACATGATTCACTATCAGACACATGATGAGTCTGAGCGTGAAGTAATCTGTACACCGGAGGATATTTTAGGCCATTTCTTCAGCAGTACCAATCAGGCTCTGCTGGCTTATGAGAATGGCGTGATCAGTCTGCATCAGGCGATCCGTGTACATCAGGAAGCTGTGACACCGGACGGAGAGAAAGTATCAGGAACGATCATGACTACTCTGGGACGTCTGATCTTTAATGAGATCATTCCTCAGGATCTGGGATTTGTAAAGCGTGAGAAGCCCGAAGATTATCTGCTGCTGGAGATTGATTTCCATGTTGGAAAGAAATACCTCAAGAAGATTCTGGAGAAGGTCATCAACGTTCATGGCGCTACCAAGACAGCAGAAGTACTGGATGATATCAAGGCAATGGGTTATAAGTATTCTACCCGTGCAGCGATGACGGTATCTATTTCCGATATGACCGTGCCGCCGCAGAAGCCGCAGATGATTCAGGATGCGCAGGATACGGTAGACCGCATTACCAAGCAGTATAAGCGTGGTATGATCACCGAGGAAGAGCGTTATAAGGAAGTCGTAGAGACCTGGAAGGATACCGATGACGAGCTGACAGCAGCTCTGTTATCAGGATTGGATAAATACAACAACATCTTCATGATGGCTGATTCCGGAGCGCGTGGTTCCGATAAGCAGATTAAGCAGTTGGCAGGTATGCGTGGTTTGATGGCAGATACAACCGGTCGAACGATCGAGCTGCCGATCAAGTCAAACTTCCGTGAAGGTCTGGATGTATTGGAGTACTTCATGTCTGCGCATGGAGCACGTAAGGGACTTTCCGATACCGCACTGCGTACTGCCGATTCTGGATACCTGACCAGACGTCTGGTAGATGTATCACAGCATATGATCGTTCGCGAGTCTGACTGCTGCGAAGGAACAGGCAGAGAGATCCCCGGTATGTATGTCAAGGCATTCATGGACGGAAAAGAGGAGATCGAGAGTCTTCAGGATCGTATCACAGGCAGATTTGCTGCTGAGACGATCGTTGATAAGGACGGCAATGTCATTGTCAAGGCAAACCACATGATCACCCCCAAGCGTGCAGAAGCAGTGATTGCAAAGGGCGTAGACGAGACTGGAGAGCCTCTGACCAAGGTAAAGATCCGTACAATCCTCACCTGTCGTTCACACATGGGCGTCTGTGCAAAATGTTATGGTTCCAACATGGCAACCGGTCAGGCTGTACAGGTCGGTGAAGCAATCGGTATTATCGCTGCCCAGTCTATCGGTGAGCCTGGTACACAGTTGACGATGAGAACTTTCCATACCGGTGGTGTGGCTGGTAACGATATTACACAGGGTCTTCCCCGTGTCGAGGAAATTTTTGAGGCAAGAAAGCCGAAAGGACTTGCCATTATTACAGAGTTTGGCGGCGTAGCTACCATTAAGGATACCAAGAAAAAGCGTGAGATCATTGTCACCAATCCGGAGAACGGAGAGACAAAGAGCTATCTGATCCCTTATGGATCACATATCAAGATCATGGATGGCGCAGTGCTTGAGGCCGGTGATGAGCTGACCGAAGGTTCTGTAAACCCTCACGATATCTTAAAGATCAAGGGTGTGCGTGCCGTTCAGGATTACATGCTGCGTGAAGTACAGCGTGTATACCGTCTGCAGGGTGTAGAGATCAACGATAAGCATATCGAGGTCATTGTACACCAGATGCTGCAGAAGATTCGTATTGAGGAGCATGGAGATTCAGAGTTCCTGCCTGGAACGATGGTAGATACCTTAGACTTTGAGGATACGAATGAGAAACTTGAGAGCGAGGGCAAGACACCGGCAGAAGGTACACAGGTACTGCTCGGTATCACCAAGGCATCTCTGGCTACCAATTCCTTCCTGTCAGCGGCTTCCTTCCAGGAGACCACCAAAGTACTGACAGAGGCTGCGATCAAGGGTAAGGTAGACTCTCTGATCGGTATGAAGGAGAACGTAATCATCGGTAAGCCGATCCCGGCAGGTACCGGTATGAAGCGTTATCGTAATATCAAGTTGGATTCCGATGAGCGCATGAACGAACTGCTCATGGCAGAAGAAGTGCTCAGCGAGGCTGATTTTGAGGACGAGGAGCCGCAGGATCTGTCAGATGCAGCATTTGTAGACAGCTTTGATGATGTGGAGGATACAGACGAGACAGCACAGGATCTGTCAGATGGTATCGCTCCGGATGACTTTGATGAAGAGTAATTCAATCAGATAAGAGTATTTAGATAAGAAAAGAGTGCAGATACATAGCGTGTCTGCATTCTTTTTTGCTCTTTTTTCGTCAATATATAGAAAATCACTGGGATATCAGCCACAATTTGGCGAATAGTGACAGTTGACATTTCACTAAATCTATGTATAATAAAAAACAAATGAATGCATAAGTGAATGCAAATAGATAAAGCGAGGTGAGCAGAAACCGTTGGAATTATCAGAACAATACATGTTAGAGATTGTCAAATGGGGCAGTCTGACGATGGCAGCAAAGCAGCTGGGTATTTCTCAGCCGGCGCTGAGTCTGGCACTTACGAATCTGGAGAAAAAACTGGGATTCACGCTGATTGACCGCAAGAGTAAACCAGTCTGTTTTACCGAGGAGGGGAGTATCTATGCAGAGTATCTGCATAAGCAGAAGGAGCTCACGATACAGATGCAAAAGGAGATCTCCGATGCGGGCATGATGAAACGAAAGGTGCTGTCGGTCGGTGGCTCAGCGGTCTATATCGAATCGCTTGTCGCAGATGCAGTTCCGGAATTGCTGGAGCGATATCCGGAATGTCAGATCAACATGCATATCGAACCACTTGAGGAGCTGATCCAGAATGCTGTGAATGGCGAGATCGAGTGCTTTGTATGCACGGATGAGAAAAATATACCGGATAATTTTACACTGCTGCCGATCCGCCAGGAGCGGTTGTATATGTGTGTGCCGGCTGGGTATGAAGTCAATGAGCAGTTGAAGGACTACCGGGTACAGCTCGGTGAGGAGAAGCCGATCAAAGACTATCATGTCTTTGAGGCACATGGACTGATCCGGCTGCCGGCAACATTTCCATTGCAGCGTAAGATGGATGAATTTTTTGCGGAAAAGGGCATGCAGATGCATTCTTCGATCTGTGTCAGCCAGGTATCGACCGGTGTGGCGCTGGCAGAAAAGGGGTTAGGCATGGTGGTTGCATCCGAGGAAGCTCTGATGGGCAGAAATCTCGATGGCAGAGTGTGTCTGTATTCGCTGCCAGAAGAGATATCCGGCAGAAAGATCTATATTGCCTATGACTCCGGGCATTATATTTCAAAAGTATGTAAGATGTTTATTAATTTAATGACGAAAGGACAGGGAAACAATGAAAAACTCAAAAAAGATTAACCTGATTATCGGTCCGCTGCTGTTGTTGCTGTGCATCGTAGCGTTACCGGAAGGCGTATTTGCAACGTTCCAGAGCCGTGCGGCGATCGGAACTGTTGCGTGGATGGCATATTGGTGGGTGACCGGGCCTGTAGATTATGCAGTGACCGCGTTTTTACCGATCGCAGTCAATGCGCTGCTTCAGATCACAGACATGAGCGATGTGATCTCGAATTATGCTTCAGAGACGATTTTACTGCTGCTTGGAGCTTCGATTCTGACTGTGTCATGGCAGAAATCCGGACTCGATAAGCGTATTGCATCTGTATTCTTAAAGATGCTCGGAAGCAACCTGCGTCAGCAGCTGATCTTCTGGTTCTTGTTATCAACTGCATTATCTACCGTACTGCCGAATGCGGTCGTATGTGCGACGATCACTCCGATTGCGGTATCCATGCTGACTTATATCGGCGAGGGAGATATCAAAAACAGTAAAGTAGGATCGAAACTGCTCTTAACGATCGCC
>JBNMKT010000171.1:0-4882 GCA_050874485.1 bacterium | reverse complement strand
TTGTAAAGAACTGGAATCTGGTGCTCGGAGATCTGGGCGGACTCGCGCGCAATTATTTAAAGCAGGCGCATTTATCCCTGGAAGGAGAGAATGTGCTGCTCATCGTGCATGAAGATCCAGTAGCGGTAGCTTGTCTCAACGAAGAAGAACGGCTGGCAGAGATCAAACAGGCGATTGAGAAAAATATAGGCAAACAAGTCGATATTCATATCACCGCAAATGAGAGCGGACAGGCATTTGGTGAGGCTTATCCGGATCTGGAGGACCTGATACAGATGGATATCGTTGTTGAAGAAGATGAAGATGAATAGTTAATAAGGAGGATTTTTAGAATGGCAAAAAGAGGAGGATTTCCCGGTGGAATGCCCGGAAATATGAATAATCTGATGAAGCAGGCACAGAAGATGCAGCGTCAGATGGAGGAAGCGAGCAAGGAGATCGAGGAGAAGGAGATCACTGCGGCTGCAGGCGGTGGTGTCGTAGAAGTGACCGTATCCGGCAAAAAAGAAGTGACAAAGATCAAGATTGATCCGGAGGCTGTAGATCCGGATGATGTAGAGATGTTAGAGGATCTGATCATGGCGGCTACGAATGAAGCGCTGCGTCAGATGGATGATTATTCTCAGCAGTCCATGTCCAAGATCACTGGAGGCATCGGTGGTATGGGAGGCTTAGGCGGTCTGCCTTTCTAATGCGGTTTGAATGCAACAGGAAAGGATGATTTGACGCATGGACTATTATAGTAAACAGATCAATCAACTGGTGGAGGCATTGTCGATGCTGCCCGGTATCGGTTCCAAGACAGCGCAGCGGCTGGCATTTCATATTCTGAACATGCCAAAAGAGGATGCGAATCGTCTGGCGACTGCGATCACCCAGGCGAGAGAGAACGTCAGGTACTGTAAGCAGTGTTTTACATTGACGGATGATGAACTCTGCCCGATCTGTAAGGATGAGAAACGCAATCATAAGGTGATCATGGTCGTAGAGAATACGAGAGATCTCGCGGCATATGAAAAGACCGGAAAATATGACGGAGTGTATCATGTGCTGCACGGCGCGATCTCTCCTATGCTCGGCATCGGTCCCGGAGATATTCGTCTGAAGGAGCTGATGCAGCGGCTGCAGGGGGATGTCGATGAAGTTATCATAGCGACCAATTCTTCACTGGAAGGTGAGACAACAGCTATGTATATCAGCAAGCTGATCAAGCCGACCGGTATCAAAGTGACGAGGATCGCCAGTGG
Source organism: bacterium (assembly GCA_050874485.1). Classification (GTDB taxonomy): domain Bacteria; phylum Bacillota; class Clostridia; order Lachnospirales; family Lachnospiraceae; genus W0P33-017. The sequence goes on along the minus strand of JBNMKT010000171.1, from coordinate 3,635 downwards.
TGTGCCGGTGGGTGGAGATCTCGAATATATTGATGAAGTGACACTGTTGCGTGCACTGGAAGGCCGAACTGAATTATAAGAAATGTATAAAAAAGAATCCTGCATGCAGGATTCTTTTTTATACATTTCTTATTATACACCTACACTGTTCGGCAAATTTTGCATATGTTCCGTGATAAGGTAAGGACAAAGTATAGAGAAGGGGGCATATGTTTATGGACAACAGTATGACAGATCGCAATGCAAAGGAGGACAAGCAGAAGCGGCAATTACCAAAGAATATACGTCAGATTGGCAATGTACAGGGCCCGGTACGGGTCTATATGGAAGATTATGTCTACACGTATCTGCATGGAAACGGCAGAAGCGGGTGGGCACACCGCGGCAGTATCTTTGTTGGAACGAGATGGCACGAAAATGGACAGAAATACCTGTTTATTAGTGGTCTTGTACATATTCCGGATGAATATTTTAAGGATGGCATGCCGGAGTTTACCGATATGATGTGGGGCGGTGTCTATCGGGACATGAAGCAGTATTATGATCAGGTAGAGATTCTCGGTTGGGGAATGGATGTGGCTGGTGATTGTGCCAAGCTGACGGGTAATCTGGAGCAGGTGCACAGGAAAGCGTTTCAGGGTCAGGAAAAGTTTGCATTTCTGATGGATTCGTTGGAAAAGGAAGAAGCATTTTACATTTATGAGAAAAATATGCTTCGCAGGCGGGACGGATATTATGTCTATTATGAGAAAAATCCTCAAATGCGCGAATTCATGATGCAGGGAAAGGATGAGGGTGAACGTCAGCCGGAGATCGATCCACAGAAGGCAGTCGTGACGAGTTATCGTGAGATCACATCCAAAAACAGCCGAAGAGGAGGAAAAGTCTTTCAGACAATGGTCTACGCTTCTTGTCTGGCTTTACTGGTTGTTGTCACAGCGATGGGAGTCAATATGATGAGCAGTGCCGGCAAGATCGAGCGGCTTGAGGAGGCAGTCTCTTTTCTGGAAGCAGAGCCGGCAGAGGTCAAATCAGAATCTGCATCAGAGATTGAGCCGGAAACAACAACCGAGGCACATCAGGCGACACCGCAGCAGATGAGTCCACAGATACAGATCGAGTCTGAGATAGATTCAGATACAACATCAGATATAATATCAGATACAACATCAGATACAGCGTCAAATACAGCAACAGATATAGTATCAGATACAATATTCGACACCGAATCCGGAAATAAAGCGGATGATGAACCAGAGATCCAGTCGGATACTGAGTCCAAAGATAAGTCTGAGGATACATCGGATGAATCAAAGAAGAAGCCAAAGGGTGGCACCGGGGATGCGTCTGGAACGAAGGCAACCCAGGTGCAGGAACCGGAGAAACAGGAGGAGACGCCGGCATTTGCCAAACAGGATTATTATATTGTTGAGCCGGGAGAGAGTCTGCTTGGGATCAGCCAGAAGCTGTACGGGAAGGATTACACCAGGCAATTATGCGAACTGAATGAACTGGAAGATGAGAATAAGATATATGCCGGACAGAAACTTTTATTATTGGATAAATAGTGCTATAATGAAAAAACATGAGATTTCAAATGGGAAAGAGAGAAAACCGCATGGCTAAGATACAAAAGCATAATCTCCACACGGTAGAGGTAGATCGGGAAGCACTGGATAAGAAGATAAGGGCACACCGCCGCAAAGTGGCAGCACTCGTACTGGGTATTCTGATTTTGATCGGTATTGCGGTAGTAGTGACCTATATCTATTATCAGAACAAGACATACAGTGATTATCAGATTCTGTCGTCTGTAGAGCGTAATGATACCGGTGCGTCTGAATATGCGCAGTTTCAAGGCAAGCTGCTCCGTTACACAAATGACGGAGCTGTCTACACGGACGCATCCGGCAATCTGATCTGGAATCAGACATATGAGATGGATCAGCCGATGGTAGAGACCAGAGGCAGCTATGTAGCGATCTATGAGCTGGGTGGTACGCAGGTCTATATTCTCGATACGGTCAATCTGCAGGGCAGTATCCACACGACCATGCCGATCCAGAAAGTCAGTATCGCAGCGCAGGGAACGGTAGCCATTCTGATGGAAAATGATGGTACGAGTTATCTGCAGCTCTATGACAAGACCGGTGAACAGCTTGCCGCGGGCGAACTGCATGTGCAAAACAGCGGTTATCCTCTGGATCTCGCATTATCTGAAAATGGAGAAAAGATGGCGGTATCTATGTTGGATATCAATGGTGGAACAGTAAAGACCGTGATCGCATTTTATAATTTTGGTGCGGTCGGTCAGAATTCAATTGATAAAATTGTAAGTTCCTATAAATATGAAGATGTGGTCATACCACAGATTCGGTATCTGGCAGAAGACACGATGGTAGCATTCGGTGACAACAAGGTTCTTTTGTTTACAGGCGCGCAGAAACCGGTAGAGAGTAAGGCTATTGAGTTAAAGGATGAGGTGAAGAGCATCTTTTATAACGATAACCGGTTTGGGCTCGTCTATGATAGCGGCAAGGGCAATAAACAGCGTCTGGAACTGTACCGGCTCTCCGGTGAGATCGAGCAGGAGCTGACCTTCGATATAGATGACAGAAAGGTAGAGATCTTAGACAACGGAGAGTTGTGTATACAGGGCGAGGATAGCTGCGAGATCTATAATTCCAAGGGGATCTGTAAGTTCAAGTATCAGTTCAACGAATATTTATATAAAGTTTTATCCGGAAAATTGCAGACGGAGTACACGTTTATATTAGAAGGAGAAACACAGAAGGTAAAATTGAAATGATAGAAATCAGTAAAAATGTCATTATCATCGGTGCACTCATCTGGTTGTTCGCATGTGCATTGCGTGGATACTATATTGGATGTCTGCGCGAATTGTATACGATCGCAGAGATTGTGCTGGCGCTCGTATGTCTGTGGGCGGCCATTCAGCGCGTCGCGATCTTTCAGGGAGGAATACCTACATTTGGGGGATTCCTTGTCATTATGTTTATACTGCGCTGGACTGGCAGATTGCTGGGTATTGTAAATCATATTCCGATACTCGGTGGGATGAACCGTACATTGGGAGTGCTGATCGGATTCTTTAAAGGGCTCGTTGTGCTTGGACTGGTATATAGCTGGTTAGGCAGCAGTATAAAGGTCTAAAAATAAAAAAATGAAAAAATATAAAAAAAGGTGTTGACAATAGCTGTTTGAGATGATAATATAAACAAGCTGTCGCGAACGACTGAGAAAAAAGTCGAAAAACACAGCAAAAAATAATTCAAAAAAGTTCTTGACAAGCGATGAAAGCTTTGATATAATACAAAAGCTGCTTGACAAGAGCAGAACAAACAACCTTGATAACTGAACAGTGAAATAACCTTGAAAGATTTGAAAAAATGAGAAAAAGCAAATAGCTTTTTCAAGTGATTGTGAACACTTTATAAAAACAGTAAAACGGTTATAAAAAAGCCAAGCTTTTGAATGACCAAGAACAAACTTAAACATGAGAGTTTGATCCTGGCTCAGGATGAACGCTGGCGGCGTGCTTAACACATGCAAGTCGAACGGAACTACTTTGATGAGATTCTTCGGAAAGGATTTGATTTAGTTTAGTGGCGGAC
>JBNMKT010000170.1:0-4919 GCA_050874485.1 bacterium | reverse complement strand
GTGGTGCTAATCGCACGGCGGCGAAGATGTCAGGATTTTAGATCCTCACTTCGATGCGTGGCTCAGCTTGGTAGAGCGCTGCGTTCGGGACGCAGAGGTCGCAGGTTCAAATCCTGTCGCATCGACTTCTGAAAAGAAAATTAATTAAATAACGATGCGTGGCTCAGCTTGGTAGAGCACTACGTTAGGGACGTAGGGGTCGCAGGTTCAAATCCTGTCGCATCGACTTTCGAAAATCTGTGATGTAAGGTCGCAGATTTTTTTCATTCACTGTAACCGGTTGGGAAAAACAGTGTCATTCAGGATGGAGACGACAATGTACTCCATCCTTTTTATATGCGCATATACAGAAGAAAAACAGGAGACATCAGGAGGCAGGACATGTCAGAGCAGGAAATACTGGATTTATATTTGGCAAGAGATGAAGAAGCCGTGCGCAAGTCGGAGGAGACTTACGGTGCCTATTGCCATACGATTGCCTATCGGATCTTGCGGGACGAGGGCGAGGCAGCAGAATGTGTGAATGATACATGGTTTCAGGCATGGCGGACGATACCGCCAACGATACCGAATCATCTGGGTGCTTATCTGGCAAAGATCACGCGCAATCTGTCACTCAACCGTTATCGGCGCGCGCACCAGAAAAAGCGCGAGACAGACCGCGTGGCAGTATGCATCGATGAATTGCAGGAATGTCTGGCATCTGATGCGACACCTGAGAAGTCCTGCGAACAGAATCTCCTCGGACAGATCATCAATGATTTTGTGCGGGATCTGCCAAAGGAGGAACGCATAATGTTTGTGAGAAGATATTTTTACATGGATTCTGTGGCAGAAGTAGCGACCCATCTCGGATGCAGTGAGAGTAAGGTCAAGACAACCATGTTTCGCACAAGAAAGAAGCTGCAGCAGATTCTCATTCAGGAGGAGGTATATGCATGACATCGGAACAATTATTTGAGGCGGTTGGTCAGATTGATGAACAATGGGTCGCAGAGGCCGCACAGCCTGTCACAGCCCAGATCATACCAATCACACAAAAACATAAAAAGAAGCACATGGGACGCATTATCGCAGGAGTCGCAGCGGCGGCAGCCGCTATCGTGATCGCGCTGCCCAATCTGAGCCCGTCGGTAGCATATGCATGGGAGAAGGTGCCTGTGCTGCGAACGATCGTCAAGGTCGTCGTGTGGCGTGATTATCAGGTCGAAGAAGGCCGGCATGAGGCAGATATCTCTGTACCTCAGGTAAAAGTCGAGCCGCAGGAGCAGGCAGACGATACCGTGAAGGAGCAGCTACAGCAATCGGCAGAACATATCAATGCTACGGTAGAACAGATGACAGATCAGATCATCGCTGAATTTGAGGATGCCCTGCGCAGTGATCCGGATATGCAGGGCGCGGACAGCATCCATGTCGGACATGAAGTAGTGACGGACACGGATCGGTATTTTTGCCTGAAAGTATGGAATATAGAAGTGCAGGGCAGCGGATACGAGCAGGATTATTATTATACGATTGACCGTCAGACAGGAAGAGAAGTGTCCTTGGCAGATTTATTTACTGATGACAGCTATATACAGACGATCAGTGAGGAGATCAAGCGGCAGATGCGTGAGCAGATGGCAGCAGATGAGAATCAACAGTACTGGCTCGATGATCCGGAAGTAGAAGAATGGAATTTTGACCGGATCGCAGCGGATCAGAGTTTTTATGTTACAGACAGGGGAACACTCATGATCTGCTTTAATGAAGGCGATGTCGCACCGATGTATATGGGCTGCGTGAGCTTTGAGATGCCGGAGGATATCTGGTCTGCGGTGTAATGATCGGTCTAAATTTGTGTGATACCCTTGAAGTCTGTTCCAGCTTCGGTTATGATGAAAAAAGATAACCGAAAGTAGGAGTGAGTAACATGGCAGAGAAAAAATGGAAGCTGGGAGACCTGGAGTTCGACAGCGAAAAGGAATACCTGAATGCGACAAAGGATCTCAAAAAGATCAAACAGATCATGGATAAGCATGACGTTACAAAGCCCGAAGAGGCTCGTATCGTGTTGAAGGAAGTCACCGGACAGCCGGTTTTCGTATCTTCCTATGGTTTGAAATTTGTCGAGAAGCTGGAAAAAACAGCGTCAGAAGGACAGCCGGCATCTGTTGATAAGGAAAAGGCAGATAGCCGGCATGCCGGATCAGGCACAGACCGCACTGCGAAAAAGGGCGAGAAAAAGGTACATATCATCACACACAGAAATATCTGGATCGGAGCAGTGATCATCGCACTGCTGGTAGCGGCCAGGTTTATCGTGCCGCAGATCATGCCGTATCTTACAGGCAGTTCGCAGGAGAGCAGCGAAGACGTGCACCGTAATCTGGTGCTCGCGTATGCGAAGAATCAGGTGGAGCTGCAGACAAGCTTTTACAACTATTATAAAAATGTGCTCGGCGAGGAGTCAGAGGCAGCGATGGCCTCTGCGAACGGACAGATCTCTGACGCATATTGTATCAATCTGGCAGATGAAGATGTTGCCGGATACAGTGATGAACAGATCGATGATATTTATGTAAAGCTCATCACGGCGGGTGAACTGGTCAACAACAGCTTCAATGAGCCACAGGCGATCACCGATCTGAGGGCGACGATCGCGCAGACAGGCGCTGCAGGTACACCGGGTAGTGACGTGAGCGAAGATCCTGCGGATCAGGTATCAGAAGGCGCTGATGTTAAGGTGAATCTCATCAATAAGATGATGGACTATCAGCAGCGTGTGGCAGCCCAGTTGACTTACAGCTACAGCCAGTTTGGATTTTCTGACTCTGAGGTCTCCGAATACGTGACAGAGGATATGGAGAAGATGTTCGGACAGGTCATCTATGACATGAAGCTGAGCGATAGTGATAAACAGACATATTATACCGTATTTCAGGATGCAGGATTGTATCAGGGCGGTTCGCTCGTGCGCTTTGGCAGCAATCCGATCGAGCACAATCTGCCGGATCTGACACCAACGATCAGGATCCGGCTGGCAGATGGACAGGAAACGACGCTGAACTGTTCACAGCAGACATTGGCACCGGTCGCAAGTGTTGCCTATGAATTGCATGATGGACAAAAACAGGGTTATCTCATCCTGCGTGGCAACGGTACCGGCATCGGGTTTGTGCAGGATGACGATGGCAATTCCGTCACGACACAGGGAGATTTCCTGCTCCGTTGGAACGGAGCAACGACAGACGGCGAGTGGTATTACAACGGTACACAGATCGGATTCTTAATCAACGATGACAAGGCCGGTGGCATCCAGTATGTGTATGATCTGGCTTATAACTAAATCAGGAATAAAAAATGGAGCGGCTGTACAGATTGTCATGTACGGCCGCTCCGTTTTTTGATTATTTTATGCTTCGTTTTTGAATACTACATTCCGCACCTGTGCGAGTGCGTTTAATAAAATAGTACCGAGAATACAGCAACAGATCACTTCACCGATACCTACGGTCAGCATGTAAAAAGGAATCGCGACGTCATGTCCGCCGACCTCCATTGCCAACCCGTATCCGTAGCGCAGAACGAACGGAATAATGAGCATATTTGCAATCACCGGGGGAAGTGTGCACAGAAATCTATGCTTGCGCAGAAAATACGTGCCAACTGCGCCGAGCAAAGTAGCCAGACTTCCAAACACGATATCATAGACCGCTGCTCCTGTCAGCAGATTGCTGAGCAGACACCCGATTGTAAGGCCCGGAATCGCTGCCGGAGTGAAAAATGGCAGGATGGTGAGTGCTTCTGATATTCGTACCTGAATGGCACCGGAAGCGAGGTTAAAGGCACTGATAAAAATAGTCAGCACCACGTAAATGGCTGCGATCACAGCAGCCTGGGTCAGAAATAATACCTTTTTGTTTCTCATATGTTGTTCTCCTTTAGTTTTGTTTTTCGTCAGGAAGGTCTCGAACTGACGTATTTGCTGTGTCTTATGCACAGTGACATCTAAAATAGCACATTATGGATGGATTTGCAAGAGGTTTGGCAAGCCTCTCGCTTCTTTTCCATCGATTGAGCAGAAATTCTGACTTCATTTTAATTGTAAAACGTAAACTGAGATGTTATACTTATGACAAAGCAATCGATTCATATATCTGAATTCTATATTCAATTCTAAGTATTTCGAAGATCTTGCTTTTACATTCCAAACAATTGATAGGGGCAGGATTTCGAAAAACTTGCATGAAATAGAATCTGTGTAGGTTTTATTGGATTTTGGGGGAGCCATACGCAGATCCTGCTGAATAGTTCTACAGGAGGATCAGGTATGGGTAGAGAAACAAAAGATTATAAAAAGAGGACGGGTAGTGGCAATCGCGAATACAAGAGTGATGTGTTCAGCATGCTTTTGATGGAGCAATCGCGGGCACTGGAGATCTATAACGCGATCAACGGAACGTCTTACGATGATCCGGAGCTGGTTGAGATCATTCCACTGGAGAATAAAGGCTTCTCGTTATCGGTGCGCAATGATGCATCATTTGTTCTGGATGCGAATCTAAGCATATATGAACACCAGTCCACGCTGTGTCCGAACATGCCGTTGCGGAGTATGATCTATTTTTCACAGATCATACGCGAGATGGTCAGAAACAAAAATATATACGGCAGTACACAGGTGAAAATACCGGTGCCGTATTTTGTGGTATTTTATAATGGCCTGGAACAGACGCCGGAACAGTATGAACTGCGCCTGTCAGATGCATTTGAACGGCAAGTGGACTATCCACAGATTGAGCTGATCTGTAAAGTCTACAATATTAATGCCGGAAACAATTCGGACATCATGGAAAAATGCCCGACGCTACGGGAACATACGTATTTTGTAGACCTTGTAAGGGAAAATTTCAAAGAAAACGGATATGAAGATC
>JBNMKT010000169.1:0-4933 GCA_050874485.1 bacterium | reverse complement strand
TATAATATTTAAAATAATATTTAGATATAGTAGTTTTTGGTATTTTATGGAGGTATCACATGTCAGGTTCAACATACGGAAAATTATTTTCAGTCACAACATGGGGCGAATCTCACGGAAAAGGCATCGGCGTTGTCGTAGATGGCTGCCCCGCCGGTCTCGAACTAAGCGAGGACGATATCCAGCGCTATCTCGACCGCCGCAAGCCCGGTCAGTCCAAATATACGACACAGCGGAGTGAAGCAGATGCTGTCCAGATTCTCTCAGGTGTATTCGAGGGCAAGACGACCGGCACACCGATCTCACTCGTTGTATTTAATACTGACCAGCGTTCCCGCGATTACGGCGATATTGCCACCTATTACCGTCCCGGACACGCAGACTATACGTTTGACGCCAAGTACGGTTTTCGCGACTACCGCGGCGGCGGCCGTTCCTCCGGACGCGAGACGATTGGGCGCGTTGCTGCCGGTGCGATCGCAGCCAAGCTGCTGCAGACACTCGGCATCGATATCCATGCCTATGCAACAGCCATCGGCCCCGTGACGATCGACCGCAGCTCCTTTGATCTTGCCGAGTCCCTGAAGAATCCACTTGGTATGCCGGATGCAGCCGCAGCCACCGCTGCCCAGGAATATCTGGAACTGTGCATCAAAAACCAGGACTCCTGCGGCGGTATCATCGAATGTACCATCACAGGCATGCCCGCCGGCATCGGTGATCCGGTATTCGATAAGTTAGACGCTAATCTGGCAAAAGCCATGCTCTCAATCGGCAGCATCAAAGGCTTTGAGATCGGGGATGGATTTGCCGCAGCCACTTCGACCGGCAGTGTCAACAATGACGCTTTCATTCTGACAGACGGCAGCATCTCCAAAGCTACGAATCATGCCGGTGGCACTCTCGGCGGCATCAGTGATGGTTCACCGGTCGTATTCCGTGTTGCAGTCAAACCAACCCCTTCCATCAGCCAGACACAAAAGACGGTCAATCAGTCCGGAGAGGAGATCGACATAGTCATCAAGGGGCGCCACGACCCGATCATCGTTCCGCGCGCCATCGTCGTCGTTGAATGCATGGCTGCAATCACCGTCCTCGATCTGCTGCTCACAAACATGAGTGCAAATGTCGATCATCTGAAAAAGATCTACGAGCGTTAAGTTCTGCCCGGAACATGTTCCGATGTATCATCGGATACATATCCATACACAGTCAGTCCGCCTTGTATGAGGCGGACTTTTATCTGCCCGCTGTACATCGTATACAGGATATCGCTGCCACTGGCTCTTATATGATCGATCGCCTCCTGTGCCGGATGACCATAACGATTACGCCGTGCACAGGAGATGACCGACAATCTTGGTGCGAGCATCGTTACATATTCTTCCGTATTCGAATACCGCGATCCATGGTGTGCTGCCTTGTAGAGATCGACAGGCTGCGCCAGACCACGTTCCAATAACTCGCGCTCTTCCTCCGCTCCGATATCTCCTGTAAACAGTGCCTTCACATGTGCATCCTCATACAGACATACCAGACACGCAGCATTTGAATCCGTGAGTTGTCTCACAGGTGCCAGTATACGCAGGCATTCAGACGCTGTCCTCTCTTGTGTTCCCTTTTGCCTGTGGCCTGTGCGGTCCAGATACAACGTCTGCCCAGCTTTTACCTGCACAAGAGGCACTCCATAGCATTCCACAGTCCGCAGCAGCTTCTGCTTCGCCTGACTATCCGGCATATAATTCGTGATCACCACACACCTCACATCATAACCAGCCTCCAATACTTCATAGAATCCATTGACATGATCCTCATCCGCATGGGAGATCAACCAGTAATCCACAGCCCGGATCCCCTTTGATTTTAAAAATGGTAAAATCCGATACGTACCGACTCCAGTCACATCCGTACTGCCGCCATCCACAAAACAGACCGTTCCGGAGGCTGTCCGTATCATCGCACCATCCCCTTGTCCGACATCCAGATAACTAATCTCAAATCCCCTCTGTCCGCGTGATGGCAGCATCAATACCATGACAAGACACAATGACACCACTGGCAGCATCCGCATCAGCCGATACTTTCCCCGATCTCTGTTTTTCCCCAACAACAATGCCGCGGCAAGCAGCAGATAATAGGCCAGTATCTGCCCATGGGACGGCCGCCCACAGATCAATGATGCATACGGCAGCCGCCCGATCGACCCGCAAGCCCATATATAGACAGATGCAACGATCCGACAGGGCACCAGCAATACGCGTGCCGCCGTGCACCACCCGATACCCACCAATCCACCGAGCAATCCACACCTGACTGCCAGCCCTGCATATGGAATCAACAGCAGATTTAAAAGCAGCGCATATACCGGCAATTCATAGTAGCTGTATGCCACCAGTGGCAGGGTAAACAACTGGAGCAGTACCGCCATCCACACCGGATGAAACCACTGACGCTCTCTTTCTGGTGTACTTCTATCTATATCCTCGCTCAGCATATCACCCGATACAGCTACCGCCGCCACCGCCACAAACGAAAAGCGAAATCCCATATCCCCGGTCAAAAACGGATTGTCCGCCAATAATACTACTGCCATCACCGACAACGAAGACCACAGATCGTAACCTTTTCCGAGATATTGAGCCAATAAATATATCCCAAACATCCCGATCGCACGTCTCGCAGAGACACCCCAGCCGATCATCGTACCATACAGTATCAGAAAGCCTGCTGTCATGACACAACGGCAGATATAGGTACACCTTCCTTTTCGCAATAGCCGGTAAATACCCATGCCGATCAGGCTGGTATGCATGCCTGAGATCGCCAGAATATGGCTGAATCCGGCCCGCTGAAACATGCTTCTGATATCCGCATCCAGCAATGCCTTTTCCCCTGTGACCATCGCCGCCATCATTCCTGCGGATGTCTCCGGCAGACAGACCTCATACACCCGGCACATCCGTGCGCGCAGCAAATACAGGCACTCCCGCCATAGATGAATGCCCTGCGGTATTTTCACGCAGCAGATCTCATCGGCTATGAGCTGGCCCATGATACCTCTGCACTTATAATATTGTCTTTGATTGAATTGCCCCTCGTTCCGAGGGATATCGAACTCCCTGATCGATCCTCTGACCGATAGAATACAGTCCAGCGGATATCCGCCGTCCTGCGTAGACACAATTACCCGATTTTGATAATCCGGCAGCTCAAGCGTGAGCTGCCAGCCATTTTTCTGTTCTTCCTTGCTGATCAGCGTCCCACACACGCTGACCTGCCGCTCCCGAAATAACGTCTGCTGTTCCGACTGCCAGACCCGCTCTGCATGGATCTGGCAACCCGCACCGAGTATGCCTGCTGCAAGAAGCAGCCCTCCTCTGAGCATACACTCGCGGTAGTATTTCTGTGTAATCAGCGGGCGAAACAACACCGCTGATAATGCAACTGCCGGCAGCATCCACCACCAACAGCCTGTCTGACACAGCAGGATCCCACATAGAAACATCAGCGTTATCTGACAGCTCAGACGTCTAATCCAACGGATGTTTATTTTCCTCCTTTATGTCATTGACGATGACTTCCCGGCTGCTATCCGCCAGGCGCACATAGGACAGATCTTCTTCGTAGATCGTACTGAGCGGCATGCTCTCACGATATACACCAGACGTATCGCCGTTGATCGATATCTGTACTTTATCTATATGCGGCAATGCCGTAAGCGAATCAACCAGCGAATAGATGACGATCGGTTCCTGAATATTATAATTCTGGGTTCTGAATCCGTCATCCAGACTGACATAGCAGATCCGATCCGCCACTGATACATTGACTAAAGCCGTCTCCGGCGGGATCGATGCCACAGCATCGCTACTCTTTGGCCCGGCCAGCAGATGCTCGATCACGAGCTTTTCCAGTGATACGTTACTGTTATAGTATACACGCTGTGTCTCCAGCACGAGTCCATTTCCCGCTGCATTTGAAAAATACAGATCCAGTGTCGCATGCTGGATCGAGTTGATCTGTTCGCCCGGATTGACTACAAAATCATCCGGCGTCATCTGCCCGACTTCATTTCCGCGCGTGTCCTCCAACGGTTCACCATCCACGAAAAACTCCAGGCAATCCACACCTTCCACTTGTGTCAGCGTCTGCACCAGCGCCAGTCTGCACAAGATCTCCGGCACCGCATCCATCGTATGATACGCATCGTCAAAATAGACTTTCAGATCGCCGTCTTTACCCAGTTTCGTTTTCGTCACATGCACACCTTCCGGAATCGGTCTGACGAGATCCACATCTCCGGAATCCGTTGAGAGCACATCGATCAGTTCCCTGACCAACAGCTCCGTGTCTGCCTGATCCGCATTCGGATCATAGCCCACACGCACAGTCTTTGTCTGTTCCTTATCGAGATAACTGATCTGCAGCTCGCCTTCCTGCTTTTTCGTTCCACTGCAGCCATAGCAGAACATGCAGACCAATAACAATGCCACGGTCAGGATCATATAGTTTCTTCTCATACAATGCCTCCTATCCCGCAATATATTTCAGTGGTATACGCACAGTAAAGATCGTACCCTCGCCCTCAGTCGAAAACGCCTTGATCGCTCCACGGTGCATTAAAATGACATTTCTGGTGATCGCCAGACCCAGACCTGTACCGCCGATCTCACGCGAATGAGACTTATCTACCCGATAAAAGCGCTCATAAATGTGATCCAGTGATTCCTCCGGAATACCGATACCATTATCCTCTACCTTGACATAGAAATACTGATGATCCGCATTGAGCGATACATGCACCCATCCATCCGGCTTATCATTATATTTCACCGCATTTTCAATCAGATTGGTGAGTGCCAGCGACATCTTGGTCTCATCAATCTCGGCAGTGACCGGTCGAAAGCTCTCCAGCACCAGCTCGATCTTCTGC
>JBNMKT010000168.1:0-5042 GCA_050874485.1 bacterium | reverse complement strand
GCCGGAGTGAAGTAATTGTTCCAGCTGGATACGAAAGTGAAGATTGCCTGTACCGCAATCGCCGGTTTCATCATCGGAAGCACGATACTGTTGAATGCCCGGAACTCACCAGATCCATCGATACGTGCCGCCTCAATGATTGCGAGGGGTAATGTACTCTCCATGTACTGCTTCATATAGAAGTATGTAATCGGAGCCGCGATCGCAGGTACGATCAACGGAATAAATGTATCATCCATATGCAGCTTATTGATCAACTGCAGGAAACCAAGTGCGGTGACCTGCGTCGGGATCATCATGACAGCCAAAATAAATGTTGCCATGAACTTCTTGCCCTTAAAATCATACGCGTGGATCGCATAAGCTGTGATTGTCGAAAAATATACGCTCAACACTGCGCTGCAGGTTGACACAATCACGCTGTTTATCATGCCTTTGACTACCGGCAGTGTACCTGAGATCAGGTTCAGCCAGTTTGTAATCAGAAAATGACTGGGGAGAGGCGAAAAACCTCTGGTCAGTTCACCGTTCGAACGTGTTGCATTGATAAACAGGATGTAGAACCAGATCAGACAGAAAAATGTGATCAGGATCAATACGATATATGCAATTGTCTTGCGGGCATGCATGCCCAGACCTTTACTTGTCTTATATTCTTCCATCATCACACCCCCCTACTTCTCACTCGCTGCGTTGATCTTAAACACGATCAGGCTCAAAATACCGGTCACAACAAACAGGAATACGGATAACGAACCACCCATACCATAGTTTTTACTGAACAGATGCTTGTTCAGGTACATGATCAGTGTCATCGTACTCTGTGCCGGATCACCGGTTCCGTTTGTGAAGATCTGCGGTACATCGAACATCTGTAATCCACCGATCAGTGACGTGATCATCACGTAGATCAGGATCGGCCGTAACAGCGGCAATGTAATTCGGGTGAATACCTGCGTCGATGTCGCCCCATCTACCTCAGCAGCCTCAAACAATGCAGGATCGATACCCATCATACCTGCCATCAAAAGGATCGTCGTATTACCAAACCACATCAACGTGTTCATCAGGGCAATCAGCCCACGTGAACTCCAGATATGGGACATAAACTTGTACGGCTCTGACAGGATACCAAGTGATGTCAGGATACTGTTGATCGGGCCTGTATCCGCAAACAAGGTAAAGAACAGCATTGCAAATGCGGAAGCCATGATCAGGTTCGGCAGATAAATGACTGTCTTGAAAAATGTCGCTCCCTTCAGATGCATACGCTCATTAGAAAACCATGCACCGAGCAGAAGCGAGAGCAGGATCTGCGGGACAAATCCGAGAACCCACATGATCATTGTATTTTTCAGGTAGACCCAGATATCTCCACTGCTAAACATCGAAATGTAATTCTGGAGTCCGATAAAATTCGGTCCGACCTGTGTCAAGCCGGAACGGTAATTCTCAAAGAAACTGTTCCAGACTGTACTGATCAGCGGAACTAACTGGAATATAATGTATGTAAGAACAAATGGGATGAGGAAGATGTATCCCCATTTATTGTACCGTACAACATTACTCTTTTTTGCCGGTTTACTCATAACGTTCCCTCCACCTTGTAAGATATCGGGGCTGCCCGATGAAAAGCAGCCCCGATGAATAAACACATTCAAATATTAGTAGGTAAGCTCAGGATACTTAACAACTACTGCCTTCTGGAAAGCCTCAACAGCCTCATCATAGCTCATGTTGCCTTCATAATAGTTCTTCATTGCGTTCTGGAACTCTTCGTTACATCCCTGATCATAAGGTGAAGTATTGCTCAGGTCAATGTTACCAGCACCAGCGCAGAACATTGCTAACGGGTTCTGTCCACCAAGCACCTTGCTAGAGTAAGAGGTATCTGCTGCCATCTTCTCCATTGCGGGTTTGTTGTTTACGAAATCGTTATCATCCTTAACGATGTCAGTCATGATATCTACATCACAGGTCATCTTCTTGATGATGTCGCCAACTAATGTCGGGTTATCTGTTCCAGTTGCTGCACAGATCCATGTACCACCCCAGAAGAAGCCCTGAGGTCCTTCTGTAGCGCCCCAGCCGCCCTGGTTTGCGATAGATCCATCTGTATCTGCTGCCATAGAGAAGTCTACGAACCAAGCGGGTCCAAAGTAGCAGAATGTCTTTCCTTCCGGATAGAAGCCCTTAGACCAGTCATCTGACCACAGATCTGCAGTAGAAGTCTCGCCTGCATCTACCATTTCCTTAGACATATCAACCCAGTTCTTGATGTTCTCATCAATATTGATCTTGCCGTCCTCTACCCACTTAGATGTTACGTTGTTTGAGAATACACGGTAGGTATCGTTTGCAGAAGATGTCATCTTATATCCGGCATCTTTCATCTTCTTTGCTGTATCAAGGAAAGTATCCCAATCCTTTACGGACTCCTGTACATCTGCAGGATCATCGCTTCCTAATACTTCCTTAGCAGCTTCACGGTTGTAGATCAATACACCAGGACAGCCCTGCCATGAAACACCCTTTAATACGCCATCACTGTCTGTAACGACATCCTTGGTGTACTGATACTGATCCTTCAGATCATCCTCTGTGACACCAAGATCCGCTACATTCATGGTGTACTCGCTGTTGACATACTTTAATGCGTAGTCAGCCTCGATCAGGAATAAGTCAACCTTGTCATCTGCTGCTGCATCAGCCTGCTTTAACAGCATCTCATCCAGATTGTTCTGGTAAGCATTGTCATCTGAAGGGGTGATGGTCCAGTTTACAGTCACATCACCGATCTTACCGGTTGTTCCGTCTACTTCTTCGTATCCGGGGTAGTGAGCGATCAGACGGCTCTTGAACTCCTCGTTCCAGCACTGGATATTTAATACCTTTCCTTCGTCTGCTGCGGGTTCTGCATCTGCCGTGTCATCTGCTGCAGGCTCCTCTGTGTCTGCTGCATCGTCTGCTGCAGGCTCCTCTGTCTGAGCATCATCTGCTGCAGGTGCATCTGCTGTTCCCTTGCTGCCGCAACCTACTAACATGGTTGCTACCATTGTAGTTGCCAATAATGCGCTGATTACTTTCTTTTTCATATTCTTTTTCCTCCCTTAAAGAATGATCTTTGAAAAAAGTTACATGTTCTATATTGATATTTGATCACGGTACGTCCGGTCAAATATAAATACCGTATGTCAGGCTTCAGGATTGATATCTGCTACCGTATGTCCCTCGTACACCTCTCCGCCAATCAATATGGGACGGATGAGTGTGGATCTCGGCTCTTCGATCAGACTGATGAGGTTTTCTGCAGCCTCCCGTCCGATGCGTTCTGTATCCTGTTTGAGTGTGGTCAGTTTCGGTTCGATGTGTCTCGCGATCCGAATACCATCATATCCAGCCACCGATATATCCTCCGGAATCCGAAGTCCTCTTGCCTTGATTGCATTGATACCACCAAAGCTGGCGAAATCATCCGGATATAAAATACAGGTTGGCGGATCTGGCAGATCCAGTAGTTCTTCTGTCTTCTTATAAGCTTCCTTTGTATCTCTGTAGGCTGCCTCCCTGACGTATTCATCCGGCACCTCGATGCCATATTCCTTCGTCGTCCGGTAGAAAGAAGACAATCGGTTCTGTGTAACCGACGAATCTGCTCCGTGAATGTATGCGATCTTGCGATGTCCTTTTTCATATATATAAGTAACAAGCTGTCTCATTCCATCCACATTATCGGAAACGGTTGCGATGCGGTTGTTAAACAGGTGATCGATCGTAACGACCGGTACATCACTCTGTATCAGCTCCGTGACCTCTGGATCATCGAAATCGATACAGGCGATCACGACTCCATCGAAGCCTCTGTGTTTTGCATGTTCCAGATATGACATCCGGTTCTTTCCTTTTTTGGAACAGTTGATAAATGTGATGTCATATCCATGTTTCTCGGCAATTCGTTTGAAACTGTCCAACACAAAGGAGAAGTAGTCATGCGTCAGACCGCTCATCGCTTTATCCACAAACAGGACACCCAGATTATAGGTTCGGTTTGTTTTCAATGCCTGTGCAGCAGAGTTGGGAAAATATCCCATATCCTTTGCTGTCTGTCTGACGAGTTCTTTTGTCTTTGCACTGATGTCTTTGTGATCATTCAGCGCTTTGCTAACGGTCGCGACAGATACTCCACAAACAGCTGAAATATCTTTCATAGATACCATAACCGTTAACCTCCTCTTTCAATTGCTCGAATCGCTCGCTTTGTTTTGTTGCCGAAGCACTTAATCGTTTTCGTGATGTTATAGTACAACGGATTTCACATTTTTGCAAGTAGTTTTCTGGATTTTTTATGCAAAATACCCATGCTTGTGAAAGTTCTACAGTTTTGCGGATGCATTTTTGATGATTTCCAACAAACATCAGCTGCTTTTTGCACTATTCCCTTGACTTTTACTTAATCGTTTTCTATACTAACCACATACATGTTCAACTTTTTATACTATAAAAGGAACACAAAGAACAGAAACAAGAAGAACATGAAACTCACAACCATACATTAGGTAGTTGCGAAACCCATACATACTATGAATAGTCTGCGATCGCGGCAGTCTCCCGATCAGGCTGCTCCAGTTACCCGGCGGTGCCTCGCTGTTTCTTCAGCCTTGGCTCGATGTGTCTTTCGCTTTGCTCACACACATAGCCTGCGGCTTTCAGCTATGATGCAGGAAATGCGATCCATGCGCTCGCACTTCGCCGGGCAAAAGTCGCATCTGACGAGAACTGCCGCGTCGCAGACAACCACGTTATGAGCACTTCAAAAACGTAGCAGCGCGAGCAAAGGCGTGTCTGATTTTGCTGCCTTTGCACGATGGAGAGGGGACTCGTAACTCGTGGAAGCCATTGCTGAACACGAGGTAGGTTTTTCCGAGGCTCATCGGAATGTTTCGTGCAATGAAAGCAAAACAGACATGCTTGCGGGAGCTGCGACCTCATAAATAAAGGGTTTAAAAGGTTT
Source organism: bacterium (assembly GCA_050874485.1). Classification (GTDB taxonomy): domain Bacteria; phylum Bacillota; class Clostridia; order Lachnospirales; family Lachnospiraceae; genus W0P33-017. The sequence goes on along the minus strand of JBNMKT010000168.1, from coordinate 31 downwards.
CGCAACCACTACCATTTTAAGAAAAGGAGAT
>JBNMKT010000167.1:0-5047 GCA_050874485.1 bacterium | reverse complement strand
GTTCTACGGGCCGAAGGGGTGTGGTTTCCTCTATATGAAACAGGGGCTTCGCACAGAGAGTATGATTCACGGCGGTTCACAGGAGAGTGGCAGACGCGCTGGAACGGAAAATGTCCCCGGGATCGTCGGTATGGCCAAGGCAGCACAGATCGCCTTCTTCCATATGGAGGAGACGTCAGAACGGGAAACGTGGATGCGTGATCGTATGATTCATCATATCTGTACGGAGATACCGGGTGCCTTTCTGGTAGGCAGTCTCACCGATCGTCTTCCCGGCAACCTGAATATCTGTTTTCCGGGAATACAGGCCTCCAACCTGGTACTGCTGCTCGATGAGGCAGGTATCTGCGTGTCGGCGGGAAGTGCATGCAACACATCGGCAGCCGAACCGTCGCATGTGCTAAAGGCAGTTGGACTCAGTGATTCACAGGCATACGCATGTATCCGCATGACGCTTGGCCGTGATACGACCGTGCAGGAACTGCAGGAAACACTTTGCACACTAAAACGTCTTGTAAAATTGTTGAAGAAAAGATAGAATGATGTAAGTGTCAAAAGTATGATCTGCGAATTGGCGAATGCGGATCTGAACAGCCAGGGCATGATTCCATGGCATGATGAATATAGAAAGGTAACAACAGATGAACATACAAGAATATCTGCGCAGCAGCCGGCTGATTACAGACGGTGCGATGGGCACTTATTATGAGAAAAAATACGCAGACAGTGATCTGTTTCCGGAACGTGAGAATCTCACGCATCCGGAGCGGGTCAAAGAAATCCATATGGAATATCTGCGCGCGGGGGCCAGATTACTGCGTACCAATACATTTGCACTCAGCCCGGTATTTTTCCCGGATGAACAGGAACGACTGGACGGCTTGCGGAGAGGTTATGCAATTGCAGAATCTGCAGCGCAGGCATATCGCGAGGAGAGTGGCTGTACGGATGAGATATTCATAGCGGCAGACTTTGGACCGGTAGGAGAGAATGACGAGCAGAGCACTGAGGAGATATTGGATGACTACCGCAGGATGTGTGACGTGTTTTTCGATTGCGGTGCACAGATTTTCGTATTTGAATCACAGCGTGATGATAAATATCTGGGTATACTGGCAGATTACATAAAAGAAAAATGTCCGGAAAGTTTCGTCCTCGCTCAGTTTACCTTTGACCGGAGCGGTTATACGAGAGCCGGGTTGTCGGTGCGGCGGATCAATGAACGGATGGCGCAGCCGCAGATGGCATCCGTAGATGCCTATGGATACAACTGTGGTGTAGAGGCCGGACATCTGCTGCAGCTGCTGCAGGGACAGCAGCCGTATTGTGATAAGTATCTGAGTGCACTGCCGAACGCAGGCTATCCGCTGACCCTGCGCGGAAAGACGATCTATACGGAAAATGAGCGCTATTTTGTAGAAAAGAGTGTGGAGATCGCGGCAATGGGTGTGGATATCATCGGTGGCTGCTGTGGGACGACCCCGCGTTATATTGCGGATCTGACGCAGGCACTGGCGGATGTAGCGCATGTGAAAAAGCAGATCATACCGCCACAGGCAGACACGCCGGATAGAGTGGTACATACACAGGATATTGCAAAAAGTGCAGAAAAGGAAGTCCATGCAGGGGTGGCAAAACGGCTGTTTCTTCCGGCGGAGAAGCTGGATCGCAAGCCTGTGATCGTAGAGATGGATCCCCCGTTTAACGGTGATATCACCAAGGTATGTGCCGGTGCAAGGCTGTTTGCGGATGCGGGCGTGGATCTGCTGACGCTGTCCGATTCTCCGATGGCGCGTGCGCGCATGGATGCCGGCGCACTGGCTGCCAGACTGATCCGGGAGACCGGGATACCGGTGATGCCGCATGTTGCATGCCGCGACCGGAATATCATCGGACTGCGCGGTATGCTCCTGGGTGACTATATGAATGACATCAGACAGCTTCTGATCGTGACAGGTGATCCGGTAGCGCGTGATGCACGCGGAACGATCTCCGGTGTATTTGATATGAATTCGATCCGTCTGATGGAATATGTCTCACATATGAATGAGGAATTGTATGCGGATGATCCGTTACATATGGGTGGAGCGCTCAATTATCACGGAGCCAATCCGGATGCGATCATCCGGCGCATGGAGAAAAAGATAGAGGCGGGCTGTGAGTATTTTCTGACCCAGCCGATCTATTCGGATTCGGATGTGGAGCGCATAGCATATATAAAAGAAGCAATCGGTACACGGGCTAAGATCTTTGGAGGGATTATGCCGCTCGTCAGCTACAAAAATGCGATGTTTATCCACCATGAGATGGCCGGTATCACGATACCGGAGGAGATACTCAGTCAGTATGATCCACAGATGTCCAGAGCGGATGCACAGGCGGTGGCGGTAGCGATCTCGGTGGGATTGGCGGACAAGCTGGCACCGGTCGTGGATGGCTATTATTTTATGACACCGTTCAATCGCGCGGATCTGATCTGTGAGATCATGGCAGGATTACACTAGAGAGTACCAGAAGAAAAACGGGAGAAATAAAAATGACAAGAAAAGCATTTCGAGAAATGATAGAGAGCAGGATTGTGATCCTGGATGGAGCGACCGGATCGAATCTGCAGCGCGCAGGTATGCCGACCGGAGTCTGCCCGGAGCAATGGATTTTAGAGCATCCGCAGGTATTGATTGACCTGCAGCGTGCGTATGTGGAGGCCGGCACGGATATTGTGTATGCACCGACATTTACAGCCAGCCGGATCAAGCTGGAGGAATATGGGCTGGAGGATCGTCTGGAACAGATGAACAGGGATCTGGTCGCACTGTCCAGGGAGGCGGTCGCAGACAGTGGAGCGCTGGTCGCAGGTGATCTGACGATGACCGGAAAACAGCTGGCACCGATCGGTGATCTGCCGTTTGAGACTTTGATCGGGGTCTATAAGGAACAGGCGGCCGTATTGGCAGATGCCGGTGTGGATCTGTTTGTTGTGGAGACGATGATGAGTCTGCAGGAGACGCGTGCAGCACTCATTGCGATCCGGGAAGTATGTGATCTGCCGGTGATGGCGAGCCTGACCTATGAGTCAGACGGACGTACCCTGTATGGCACGGATGCAAAGACGGCAATGGTTGTATTACAGAGTCTCGGTGCGGATGCAGTCGGTCTGAACTGCTCTACAGGACCGGCGGAGATGATATCCGCAGTCGAGCAGATGCGGGAGGTGGCCAATATTCCAGTGCTGGCAAAGCCAAATGCAGGATTACCGGAGCTCGAGGATGGACGGACGGTTTACCGTATGACGCCGGAGGAATTTGCGGCAGCTGGTGCAAAACTTGTAGAAGCCGGTGCATCGATTGTTGGTGGCTGCTGTGGAACGACGCCAGCGCATATCAAGGCATTGGCAGATGCAGTAGAGAAGCTGGATATACCACAGATCAACCCGGAGAAAAAGCGGCTGCTGGCGACTGAGCGCAGCGTGTTGGAGATTAACCTGGACGGCAATTTTCTGGTAGTGGGAGAGCGTATTAACCCGACTGGTAAAAAGGCACTGCAGGCAGAACTTCGCGAGGGCAGCCTGGATCTGGTATGCCGGATGGCAGCAGAACAGGAAGAAAATGGTGCTGCGATTTTAGATGTGAATATGGGTATGAACGGCATTGATGAAAAAGAGATGATGCTGGCAGCGATCGAGGAACTGACAACGGCGAGCAGTCTGCCGCTTTGTCTGGATTCGAGCAATGTGGATGTGCTCGAGGCAGCACTGCGCCTGTATCCGGGGCGAGCACTCGTCAATTCTGTGTCACTCGAGCAGGTGAAGATCGAACGGTTGCTTCCGATCGTGGCAAAATACGGTGCGATGTTCATTTTACTGCCACTCTCGGATGAAGGTATTCCGGAGACTGTAGAGCAAAAGCGTGGGATTGTGCGAGAGATATTATCACATGCCTATGAACTCGGTTTTACAAAAGAAGATGTTGTTGTAGACGGTCTGACTGCCACGGTAGGAGCCAATCCGAATGCGGCACTGGAGTGTTTTGATACGATCCACTACTGCAGACAGGAACTTGGGCTGGCAACGATCTGTGGTCTGTCCAATATTTCATTTGGTCTGCCGAACCGTCCGTTTGTCAATACGGCATTCCTGACGATGGCGATCGAGCGGGGACTGACGATGGCGATCGCCAATCCGTCACAGGATCTGCTGATGAACGCGGCGTTTGCATCGGATATGCTGCTGCATAAACCGGAGAGCGATATCCGCTATATTGACCGTATGCAGGTGTATGAGCGCCATCTCGCCAAAAAGGAGGCAGTCGCACAGCCGAAGGCAAAGCGTGCGGACATCCCGGGTACGGCGGCAGATACAAATAGTGATGATGTGATCTTTACCAGTGTATTAAAGGGTGATAAAAAACACATTGTCGCTCAGGTGGAGGAGGCTCTGAAAGGTGGCGCGGCACCTGGAGATATCATCAACGGAAGTCTGATCCCGGCGATCAATGATGTAGGAGAGAAGTTTGAAAAACAGATTTATTTCCTGCCCCAGCTGATCGCATCCGCGAGTGCGATGCAGACTGCCATTGAACATCTGGAGCCGCTGCTGGCACGCAGTGATGAGGATGGAGAGACAGCGACGATTGTGATCGCAACGGTAGAAGGTGATATCCATGATATTGGAAAAAATCTGGTCGTGCTCATGCTGAAAAACTATGGCTATCATGTCATTGATCTGGGCAAGGATGTCGCAGCCGACACGATTGTACAGACGGCACTCGATACAAATGCGCAGGTGATTGGATTGTCAGCACTCATGACAACAACGATGATGCGTATGAAAGATGTTGTAGAACTCGCAAAGGAGCGCGGCTGTACGAGCAAGGTCATCATCGGCGGCGCCTGCATTACGGACAGCTTTGCACAGGAGATCGGGGCAGATGGATATTCAGCGGATGCCGCCAGTTGTGTGAAGCTCGTGCAGAAGCTGCTGGGCGAGGCGTAGAGCGCTGCCTGAGCCAGACGGAAATAGCTATTGTAGGCGCAGCTCCCGCAAGCATGT
>JBNMKT010000166.1:0-5117 GCA_050874485.1 bacterium | reverse complement strand
GGTGCATATAGCGAAAACTCTGCGACCAGATCATCCGCCTCATTGTAGATCAGGCTGATTCTGGAATTGGCAGCCCGCTCCACATACTCCTGCGTGCCATAGGTCTCATATAGTTCTGTGCGAAACGCCTTTTCCATCGTGCGGTCATGATAACGAACCGAATATTGCTCCACACCGCCGCCAAACTCTGCCAGATCCTGCAGATACAGCATGCCAACACCGAATCCCTCATTGTCCGGTATCGTCTGAGACAGATCATACAACATGACTGCATAATCCGGTTTCATCATCAGACCACACACCGTAAATGGCTTTCTCTCCAACATGAGTGTATCGCCGACTGCGATCCCATTTGCCTTTGCATACCGGTAAGTAAGCAGCAGTTCTCCCGGCTGTGCCAGATCCCTGCCCTCCGATATCGTATAACGGTCCATTTTCTTTGTGGGCGCAAACAGCCGCAGCCTGCTGCCTTCATAATCCAAATCTACATAGGTCTGCCGCTCTAATTCCAGATCATACGTCCGTTCGAGCCGTGCCAGTTCTGCCTCGTTGATCGGCGTCTGCGTCTGAAAACTGCCATCCTCAATGTCTGTTTTCGCATAATAGGCGTCTGCCCACGTATACAGTGATTCACTGACCGAAAATGCACCGATTAAGAGCATGACCGTGATCGCTGTCAGGATGCTTCCGGTCAGATAAAACGACAGATTATTCTTTACACTTCTTCGAATTCTGTGCTGTAAGGTCATCAAATATCCAGCTCCTTTACACTGATCTTTTCCTGTCCGATATTGCCAACGATCTGCCCATCATGAATACGGATCACACGGTTCGCCATCCCTGCAATCGCTTCATTATGCGTGATAATGATAATCGTTGTCCGGTATTTGCGGTTGATCTGCTCCACCAGAGATAACACCTCTCTGGCAGATGCCGAGTCCAGTGCACCGGTCGGTTCATCACACAAAAGCAGTGACGGATTCTTGATCAATGCCCTGCCGATCGCGCAGCGCTGCTGCTGTCCGCCGGAGAGCTCTGATGGAAAATGATTGGCGTGTTTCTCGAGCCCCAGATCCCGCAGCAGTTCCTCCAGCGGGAGCGGATGCGCACAGATATCCGCTACGACGCGGATATTTTCCTGCACATTTAATTCTGAGATCAGATTATAGGACTGAAAGACGACACCCACCTTTTGTCTGCGGTATTCGACTAACTGTTTCGGACGCATCGCTGCAATGTCCACACCGTCGACGATAATGCTGCCCTCATCCGGATGATCCAGTCCACCCAGCATATTGAGCAGTGTGCTTTTTCCGGAGCCTGAAGGCCCTAAAATCACACAGACATCCCCTGTCTCGATGCTCAGGTTCACATGATCCAGCGCATAGATCTCATTTGCACCTGTGCCATATTTTTTCACTGCATTTCCTACGGTTATCATAACGACCTCCTTTTTACTGTTCGCATGGCATTCCTTTGCCAGGCTGTGTAGCTATGTTTACCGTAAGTATACAGTTAGTTGTGTCTAATTGCAACGGGCTTTCAAGGTTTTGCCTCAAAAGCCCGCTATAAGCCCCGTTTATTTTTTTATTCTGATAGATTCCACTTTTTATGCGTTAGTTCTGGCATCTCACATAATTTAATATCATTTCTTTCAACCGGAGCAGATCTGATGTGTAATCTGTATTATTATCTGCGCCCCAGATAAAGCCTCCGGCATAATGCACACCAGCTGCCATCATGGTATGCACCGTCACCCGCATGAATTCATCCTCCGGTATATCAGTCCGGAATGTGTGATCCTCCTTCGCCTTCTCATACATCAGATGTAATCTTGTATTTACCGAGTACAAGGATGCATGATAGTCTGTAAATAAACTGCTGTCACAGTTTTCATGCGTAATATAATAATTAAAATTGTCATTATACTGCAGCAGATCCTTATGCTTCTGATACATCTCAATATAACTGTCCAATGTAAATATCAAACGGTCAATCGCCGGTATATCTCCAACTGACGAGATCGGTCTGTCTGCGTCCAGTTCATCCAGATATTCCTTCCACTTTGCCGCACACACAGCAATCACCAGTTCCGCTTTGCTCGCATAGCACCGGAACAACGTTGCCCTGCCAACACCGGCGGCCTCTGCGATCTCGCTCATGCTGACCGTCTCGATCTTCTTCTCCACAAAGATGCGGAATGCCGTATCTAAAATCCGTTTCAACCGGTCATTTTCCTTTTTTATCTGCTTGTCTGATTTACTCATTCTTATCCCCTTTTGGTATCGTATATTCTAATGCAGTTCTACATCATCGAGGAGCTCGCCACCATCCGCAGCTCCTGTCGCGAGCTGATCGCAGCGTTCGTTTTCCGGGTGTCCGTCATGTCCCTTCACCCAGATATATTTTACCTGATGCGGCTGCATCGCCGTGAGCAGCGCTTTCCACAGATCTACATTTTTGACCGGTTTTTTATCAGATTTTACCCAGCCCTTTTTCTGCCAGCTATCGATCCAATGCTGGTTGAACGCATCCGTAAGATATTTTGAATCTGAATACAGATCCACCTCACAGGGACGGTTGAGCTGCTGCAGGCCGCGGATCGCCGCCATGAGCTCCATGCGGTTGTTCGTCGTCTTTTTATATCCGGCAGACAATTCCTTTTCATGTACTTCACCACGGCTGTCTACATAACGCAGGATCGCACCGTAGCCGCCCGGTCCGTCCGGATTGCCACGCGCTGCTCCGTCTGTAAATATCGTTACTTTCATAATTCCTCACTTCCCTTGGAATTCCGATACAAAATCCATGTAGAATTTCTCAATCCAATTCCTCAAAATATTGGTTTTCCTGCGTAATGCGCATGATACGTCCGGTGAATGTCGGATTCGCGATCCGGCTCAGATACTCATCGATCACACCGAACTCCTGCCAGCAATGCATCGGAAAGACATACTTCGCAGACACATGTTTCATAAAGTAGTCAAATCCCTTGAATTTGTGCTGCTGCAGTCTCGGGTCGAGCACAACAAACGCTGCGTCAAAATAGGTATCCGACATCACATTCACCTGATGTTTATAGACACGCTCGATCTTGCCATTGATCAGGTCACCCGCACCTTCCCATTTCCAGTTATTCAGATCACCCGCATGATAGATGTGCTTTCCATCTGCCTCGACCGCAAATGCTACGCCTGCATCTGTCGACAAATACGTGTGCACCTTGACATCATCGATCAGATAGTCCTCGCCATGCGTGACGTAGGTGATCTTTTCGCGGATGGACGGATCAATCCCATGCTTTTGCAGAAAATTCGGACTGAGCTTCGCATCTTTTGAAATAATATAATGGATGTTCTCATAGCGTTCTGCGAAACGGTAAATATCCATATCAAAATGATCCTGATGCTTATGGCTCGCGAAAAAATACATCGGCGTATCCGCATCATAAATCGGCAGTTTGCCGCCGAAATGATACCCATTTACACGGTCACCGTTAAAATAATCAAACACGAGCACCTTCGTGTCGAGTTCCACCACGAAACAACTGTGATGAATAAATAAAACGTTCATAAAATCCTATCCTCTTATTTCATTCTGCCGATGATCGCATTGGCCTTTGCATAGACTTCCTTCGGATCAAAACCAATCTCAAAACTGCCGTTCTCATAGAGAATGCGTCCGTTGACCATTGTCATCACTACATTCTGCTTACTGCCGCTGTAGACAATATTTTTCATCAGATTATTCTCCGGCTGCATATTCGGCTGCATCAGGTCAATCAGAATCAGATCTGCCTTTTTGCCGACTGCCAGATCATCACAGTCATTCAGTCCCATCGCGCGTGCACCGGCTGTCGTCGCCATGTAGAGCACTTCATTCGCAGGTACTGCTGCCGCATCCATATCCTTTACCTTTGCCAGTGCAGTCGTTAAAAACATCTCGCGGAACATATCCAGACAGTTGTTGCTTGCCGGTCCGTCTGTACCGATCGCCACAGGGATGCTCTCTGCGACATAACGGCTGATCGGCGCGATACCGCTCGCCAGCTTCAGGTTCGATGCCGGGTTGGTCACTGCTGTGAGCCCGCGCTTTTTGAAGATCTCAAAATCCGTATCATCCATCCATACGCAGTGATAGCCGCCGCCGCCATACTCATACATACCGAGTGCATCCGTCAGCTGCGTCGGAGTCTTGCCATAGCGTCCGATACACTCCTCGACCTCAAGCTTTGTCTCAGAATTGTGCATAAATACAGGGGATTTTAATTTCTGTGCGAGTGCTGCGACTCCCTCCATCAGTTCCATCGAAGTCGTATACTCTGCATGGAATCCGACGATAAAACTCGTGAGATCACTCATCTCATTGACGATGTGATAGTTTTCCTCCATGAGTTCTACAGTGCCGCCATAATTATTGAGTCCACTCGTCTGTACGGTACGAAATCCCGTGTCCACCGATGCCTTTGCATCAACCGGCGGGAAAAAGTACATATCAAAATTAGATGTCATTCCGCTCGTCAGATACTCCATGATACCTAAAATATTCAGCCAGTAGCAGTCATCCTCTGTCAGCTGTCCCTCACGCGGGAACACCTGCTCATTCAGCCAGTTCTGTAACGGCAGATCATCCGCATAGGAACGCAGGAATGTCATCGCTGTATGCGTATGTGCATTCTTGAATCCAGACATGATGAGTCTGCCCGCCGCGTCGATCTCGCGATCCCACAGGATGACTTCGCCCGGCTGCAACACCCGGCTCGTATCGCTGCCATCACCGATGTATGCGATCTCATTGCCACGCACCCACAGTTCTCCTTCTATGATCTGGTATTCATGTGCCGCATCATCTTTCAGGCAGAGGATCTTGGCGTTGAAAAAACGTATATTCATTGAATTCTATTCTCCTTTGATTTTACAGTGTTTTTGCAATATTTTTGATTGTCTCGGTCAGGAGCTGTTTGAACATCGGAGCGACTGTATCTGCGGTCTCTGTGATCTCCGCATGTGTGAGCGGTTTCGGTGAGATACCTGCTGCTAAGTTAGAGATGCAGGAGATGCCAACGACCTTCATGCCCATATGCTTTGCGGCCTGTGCTTCGCATGCGGTAGACATGC